>CALXKR010000012.1 GCA_944388895.1 uncultured Clostridia bacterium
TCTTTTCTTTATGGAAAGATTATACCATATATGTTAGAAAAATGCACGTTTCAATAGTGTTACAGAGATATTACAGCGTGAGAATTGACACATAGAGGTTTTTAGAAAGAAGTAGACTTAAAAAAGAAACAAAAAAAGAAAACATACTCTAATTAATATATGAATTAACCAAAGTATGTTTTTTATTAATATTTTTAATTCTAAAAAAATACATGAAATTTTTTTCTTTACATTTTAGTAACAAATTTATTACAGCTGTAGGCTTTTAGCTGATTTTATTCAAAAAAGTATTAAACAGTAACGTGGGGACGTTCCTTTTTCAAAAATTTTCTATTATATATTAATTTAAGTATAGATTTACTCAATCATTTTTACTACATCACTTGTATTTGCACTTTGCGTTTTTGGTATTTGTATAATTTCAAATTTTGAAATAGAATTTCCAAACTTAATTTCTACTACATCTCCTAACTTTACTTCATAACTTGGTTTTACTACTTTTCCATTTACACTTATTCTTCCACCATCTGCCGCTTCATTTGCAACAGTTCTTCTTTTTATAATTCTTGCTACTTTTAAAAATTTATCAATTCTCATTTTGCTTCCTTTCAATTATACTGCTTATTTAATTTTATATGTTTATTATTTTATTTAAATATGTAGAATATATTTCTATTTTATCAACTTTTCTATTTAATGCTTTTTCTAAAGCTCTTTTATATAACTCTAATTGCACTTTATATTTTTCTACTAATTCTTGTTCATTATTATTTGTTACATAGTCTGTTTTATAATCAACTAAAACTAGTTTATCATCTTTACTAATATAATATAAGTCTATAACACCTTGAACTAATATTTTTTCGGTTGTTCCTTCATATATTTCATTTGAATCTATATTTAAGTAAAAAGGTGTTTCTCTTTTTACTTCTTTAGCTTCTAGCAAATCTTTATATAATGTTGAATTTAAATAATTTTGTATTATTTGCATATCTAATACATTTTTTTCTTCTGTAATTATATTTTTGTTTACTAATTTTTCTATTGTTTCTTTTACTTCTTCTATTGTTTTTTCTTTTTCTAATTTACTTAAAATTAAGTGTATTAAAGTTCCTCTTCTCGCTCCTTTTATTGTTTTATTCTCAGCAAAAGCTGGAATCTTTTTTTGTGTTTCTTTTGTCTGTTTTAATGCAGTTACTGATGTTTTAGCTTGAAGCTCAATATCCTTTTCATATCTATATTTAAATTCAAGTAGTTTATTTATTTTTTCATATTCTTTTTCATCTACTAAATGATTTTCTATTTTTTCTAATACTTTTTTCTTACTTATGTTTTCTTCTTGTAAATTAGAACTAGAATTTTTTGTAAGTTCTGATTTATTTATTATATTTAAGCTTATTCCCGAACTTTTATTGTACTCATAAACTAATTCCATCCATTCTAGGTAACTTTTACCTTTTTCTACAATACTAGAGTTTAATTTTTCTGGCTTATTAAAAGCATAGTATGCATTAATTTCTGCCTGTATTTCTTGTAATTTTTTTTCTGTTTTGCTACTAGTTCCTACAATAATAAGTTTATCTTTTGCACGAGTTAATGCTACATACAAAACTCGCATTTCTTCAGATATTGCTTCTTTTTTTGCTTTTATTTTTATGGCTTCTTTAGTAAGAGTCGAAAACTCTATTCCATCTTTAATATAATTTACACCTATTCCGATTTGATTGTCTAATATAATTTTTTCGTTCATATCTCTAAGGTTAATTTTTTTATTTGCACCACATAAAAATACTATTGGAAATTCAAGTCCTTTACTTTTATGTATACTCATAATTCTTACAACATCATCATTTTCTCCAATTACCCTTGCTGCACCTAAATCATTATTGCTAGTACCTACTTTTTCCATAAATATAATGAAATTAAATAACCCTTTAAAACTAATTTTTTCATATTCTTTTGCTTTTTCAAATAATTTTTTTAAATTAGCTTGTCTTAACTTTCCTTCTGTCATTAGCCCTACATAATGATAATATCCTGTTTTTGTATATATGTACCATATAAGTTCATCTAAAGGAGTTGTCTTTACTTTTTCTTTTAAGTCATTTAGTAAAATTAAAAAGTCTTTAATTTTTAATTTTAATTTTTCATCTAAACTTTCACTTTTTTCAGCACTTTCTAAAGATGTATAAAAAGCTGAATTTTTATCTACTAATCTAATTTCTATTAATTCATTATCTGTAAAGTTGGCTATACTTGATCTAAGTACTGTAACTAAAGGAATATCTTGAAGTGGATTATCTATTACTTTTAATAATGACATTATTGTATCTATTTCTATGGTATTTAAATATTCAGTTGTTATATCTGAGAATACAGGAATGCCTTCATCCATAAGTTCTTTTTCATATATACTTGCTACTGCCTTTGGACTTCTTAAAAGAATAGTCATATTTTTATATGAAACATTTTGCTCATATAATTCTTTAATCTTTTTAGCAACTAACCTTGCTTCTAGTGCTGCATTTTCTATTACTTCTTCTGTTTCTTCGTTTTCACTTTCTTCAATTTCAATTATATTTAATTCTGTTTTACAGTCAATTTCTGGTTCTTCAAAACTAGCACCTAAATTAAGTGCTTCTTCTTTTGTATATTCTATTTCTCCTAATTTTTTACTCATTATATTGTTAAACACTAAATTAGTTATGTCTAATATATTTTTTCTACTTCTGAAATTTTTATATAATAGTATTTTTGTATCTTTTGTTAATTCTTCTTCTGGTAATACATAATCATTATATTTTTGCATAAATAGTTTAGGATTAGCTTGTCTAAATTTATATATGCTTTGTTTTACATCGCCAACCATAAACATATTATGACCATTTGAAACACTACTTAATATGTATTCTTGAACAGAGTTACTATCTTGATATTCGTCGATTTCAATTTCATTAAAATCATATTTTTTTGCAATTTCCGTTGGTTTGCCATCTTCATCTACTAATATTTTTAAAGCTAAATGTTCTATATCATTAAAATCTACTATATTTTTTTCTCTTTTTCTTTTAGTAAACTCTTGACTTAAAGATATAACCAATTTTTGTAATGATTTTAATGTTTTATACATAGTGTGTATATTTTCTAAAGCTTCTTTTGAATCGCAATTTATTAACTTTTGTAATTCTTGTATATTTGCTTTAAGTTCATCTCTAATTGCCTTTGCTCTTTCTTTTATTTCTTTTTCTTCTTCTGATACTTTACTTTTTCTAGGCCAATTTTCCCATCCTTTTTTATTTATAGTAGAATATGCATTGTCCCATGAATCTATACTTATATTTTTTATTTCTGATAAATCTAAATTTAAAACTCTTGTAAAATCTGCTAAATTTTGAAAAATACTTGTTTCACTTATTGCTGAATTTAAATTTATAATACCATTGTCAATAACATCTTTTGCTTTCTCTAATATAATTTTTCCCCATTTTGTTTCTTTAAAATCTGATGCATTTATATTATAGTCTTCTACTGCATCATTTAGCCACTTTTCCGGAAAAGGATTGCTTTGAATAAACTCATATATGTTTAAGACATATTTTTTAAGGTTTTCGTCATCTTTGTATGTTGTATATTTTTCTAAAAGTTCTATAAAGTCTTCTTCTTGATTTTCATATGCTTCTTCAAATATATCTTCTACTACCTCTTGTTTCATTATTTCTATTTCTGTTTCATCTGCAACTCTAAAATTACTGCTCATACCTATTTCAAAGAAATTGTTGCGAATTACATTTAAACAAAATGAATGTATAGTACTAATATTAGCTCTGTTTATAAGCATTAGTTGCCTTTGCATATTTTGGTCATTTGGATCTTCATCAATTTTTTTGTATATTGCATCCATTAACCTTTGTCTCATTTCACTTGCTGCTGCATTTGTAAATGTAACAACTAATATTTTATCTATATCTACCTTTTCATTAACAATTTTATTTATAATTCTTTCAACCAATACAGAAGTTTTACCACTTCCTGCTGCTGCTGATACTAATATATTCTTACCTGATAATTTTATTGCTTTTTTTTGTTCTTCTGTCCATTTTCTTTCTGACATGCTAAAAATCCTCCATGTCTAAAGTATATATTAGTTTTAAGAACATTTCAATATATTTAAAAAACAAATTTTTTTATATTATTTTATTAATATTTTATTTTTTTTTGGACAAAATAAAATTAAATTTTTAATTGGAGGTTATTATGGATAAAGATAAAAGTCTCAAAAATGAAAATAAAAATAGCAATATGGATGCACAATCACTTCAGGAACAGGGCAATAAAGCTAACACTTCTAATAATAATTCAAAATCTGAGTCTGCTAATGAACATTCCTATACTGAACCAACTGATGAGTTTAATAACACAACTTCTAACTCTAACACTTTCCAGCTTGATCTTGCGGTATTAAATGAAATTAGTAAAATTTCTAAAATGGGTATGGACTCTATTTCTTATTTAGCACCAAAAGTTACTGATAAAGAAATGAGAAAAGAATTAGTTGCAATGTATTCTCAATATGGAAATACTCAAAGCCAATTAAATCAGCATTTTGAAAAATTTGGTGAAATTCCTGAATGCACACCATTAAAAGATAAAATGATGAGTTTTGCTGGAGTACAATTTAATACTTTAAAAGACAGAAGTAATTCACATATTGCAGAAATTATGATTCAAGGTACTTTAATGGGAATAATTGCTTGTCAAAAAATATTAAATAATAAATTAAAAATCCAAAAAAGTACAACTGAACTTTTAAAAGATTTTAATAAGTTTCAAAGAGATAATATAGATAAACTTAATGCTTATTTATAAATAAAACAACCAAAAGGTTTATTCCTCTTGGTTGCTTTTTTATTAAAATTTATTTCCACAATTTGTGCAAAACATTGCATCGATTTTGTTTTCTTGCCCACAATTTGTACAATATTTTTTTGAGTTTTGCATACCAATATTATTATTATTTCTATCTAAGTTTTGATAGAACGCTATAACTGAAAAAGCAATATATGGAGCTAAAATAATTGCACCAATTTGAGAACTTATTTCTGTTAAAATTTCAATTCTTAATAAATTAATTATGCCTGTTATTAATCCAAGTAGAAGTGCCCATCCAAAGAATGAAAGAATTAAGCAAAAATACTTTCCTCTATTTCCCTTCATTAATCGTGCACTTTCTTGTACTGCATCTTTTGGACTTATTCCATCTTTTGCAACAGCTATATAAAATGAAAGTGTATATAATAACATTCTTATAGTAGTTAGTATTGCTATAACTATATACAAAATAAACATTACAAAAATTCCAATTAGAGTTATTGTAGACATTCCAGCTAAAAATGTATTTTCATTAAATGAATTTGAATATTTTCCATAATTATAACTATTATAATAATTTTCTAAGTAATCATCATAATCATAGTCATAATTGTAATTATAGTTATAATCATATTTATAATAATTGTCTAAATAATCTGTATATGATGATGATGTGTCATAGTAGTAACTTGAATTATATGTTTTTCCTAAAATAGATGTACTTGCTCCAAAAATTAGACTTCCGATTAATACAAACATAATAATTACAGGAATAATAGCTAGTAATATACACCACCAACATTTTTTAAATATTTCCCATGTAATTGCCCAGCTACGTCCAAAATTTGCAAAGCCAACTTTTAATAAGTCTGCATAGCTAACTTCTTCACCATTTTTTAAATGATAATAAGAATATGCTAAGCCATAAGTAAGTGGTGGAGCTATTATTAGTGTCGCTATATTAAATATTGAACTAATATAGTTTGCCAGCAATACTATTACAAATGTTATAGCAGTATAAATAAGTGATATTACAATTGCTTTACCCCACTTTCCTTGTAAACAATTTCTTGCTTCTTCTCTTAGTTCTTTTGCTCTCATATTTTATCCCCCTTTTATTTTATTATATAGCTATTATATTAATAAATATTAATTATTTCAATATTTATTATTCAAAAATTTCTCCAGCACATAAATTATTTCCATTTAGAAAATTTTTAGAATCCATCTTTTTTGCATTTTCTCCCTGAATTTCTAATATTTCTAATACTCCATCAATAGTTTTTATAAATAGCCCTTTTTTCTTATCTGCAAATAAAATTGTTCCTGGTTCTAATTTTTCAGCTCTTTCTTTATATTCTGTTATTTCCGGAAATATATTTTCTAAATCTACCATAGTTAAGTTTTTAGCCTTCCAAAATTTTATTTTTTTAGCCTTTAGAAAACAATATGCTCCCATTATTGGATTTAGACCTCTTATTAAATTATTTATTTGGCAAGAAGTTTTATTCCAATCTATTTTTGCCATTTCTTTGCTTAGCATTGGGGCAACAGTAAAATTATCTCCTTGTTTTTCAGCTCCAACAGCTGATTTAATTTCTGCTAATGACTTAGCTTCTTTATTTGGAATTTTATCTATTTTATTTACAGTTTCTACTAAAAGTTTAGCACCTATTTTTGATAATCTATTCCAAAGTTCGCCTGTTGTTTCGTTTTCTCCTATTTCTGTTTCTTCTTTTAATATCATATCTCCTGTATCCATACCTTCATCCATAAACATTGTGGTAATACCTGTTTTTTTGTCACCATTTAGTACTGCCCATTGAATTGGAGCTGCACCTCTATATTCTGGAAGAAGTGATCCATGCACATTTATTGCACCATACTTAGGAATGTCTAAAATTTCTTTAGGTAGTATTTTTCCATAAGCTACTACACATAATAAGTCTGGTTCTAATTCTTTTATTTTAGAAATAAATTCTTCATTATTTCTTACTTTTAATGGTTGAAAAACATCTAAGTTTTTTTCTAAAGCAAATTCTTTAACAGGAGAGGCTATCATTTTCATTCCTCTTCCCTTTGGCTTATCAGGATTTGTTACTACTGCTAATATTTCATTTCCATTATTATATAATGCTTCTAAAGATTCTTTTGCAAAATCCGGAGTTCCCATAAAAACAATTCTCATAAACAACCTCCTTTATTCTTTTTCTGGTTCTATATATTGAAGTGTTCCTGGTTCTACAATATCTACAAATAAGTTTCCATCTAGATGATCTATTTCGTGTGCTAATGCTTGTGCTAAAAGCTCTTTTCCTTTTATTGTTATTTCTTTTCCATTTTCATCTAAAGCTTTTACTGTAACTTCCATTGGTCTTACAACTTTTCCAAATTGATTTGGAAAACTTAAACATCCTTCTTCTACTTCTTGCTTACCTTTTTGTTTAATTATTCTTGGATTTATTAATTTTAATGGTTTGTTTCCATCATATAAATCTATAACTACTACCCTTTTTAATATACCTACTTGAACCGCTGAAAGTCCAACACCATTTGCAAAGTGCATTGTTTCTATCATATCATCTAATAGTTCTAAAATTCTGTCATCAATTTTTTCAACTTCTCTTGATCTTTTTCTTAATATTTCATCGCCGTCTTTTCTTATTTCGCGTATTGCCATTGTTTCACCCTTTCTATATCATATTATTTGGATTTAGTTCTATATTAACCCTTGCAGTTTTAGTTTTCATACCAATAAATTCATTTAGTGCATCTGTTAATAGATTATTTACTCTATCATCATATTTGCATTTAATAATCATACGCCATCTATATCTATCTTTTATTTTATCTACTGGACATGGCACAGGGCTATACAAAAGTAAACCAAATTTTTCATTTATAACTCTTGTTTTTAAATATGTGTGCAAATTTTTAGCTACTTTTTGTAATTCTGCTAAGTTTTTTGCTGACATATCAATTACTATTATATCGCAAAATGGTGGATATTTCAATTGTTTTCTTAATTCTATTTCTGTATTATAGAAAAGTGAATAGTCTTGTATTTTTGAATATTCAATAGCGTAGTTATCCGGATTATATGTTTGTACAATTACCCTACCTTCATATTCTCCTCTTCCTGCTCTTCCTGCCACTTGTGTTAAAGTTTGAAATGTTTTTTCATTTGCCTTAAAATCTCCTAAATTTAAACTGCTATCTGCTGCTATAACACCAACTAGTGTAACATTAGGAAAATGGTGTCCTTTTACTACCATTTGAGTTCCTATCAATATATCTATGTTTTCATTTCTAAATTTATCTAAAATTTCTTCATGTGAATTCTTTTTAGATACTGTATCTACGTCCATTCTTATAGTTGTAGCATCAGGAAAAAGACTTTTTACTTCATCTTCTAATCTTTGAGTTCCTGCTCCAAAATACTTAATATTTTTGCTATGGCAATCAGGACATTCAGTAACAATGTTTTCTTCATATCCACAATAATGACATTTTAATTTATTTTCATTTTTGTGATATGTCATTGTTATATTACATCTTTTACACTTAACTGTGTATCCACAATCTCTACACATAATGAAGGTTGAAAAGCCTCTTCTATTTAAGAAAAGTATTGTTTGCTTTTTTACAAGTAAATTTTTTTCTATTTCTTCTTGTAGCTTTTTACTAATCATAGATTTATTACCATTTGCAAGTTCATTTCTTAAGTCAATAATTTCTACTTGTGGCAAGCTTGCATTATTAGCTCTTTTTGTAAGTGTTAAAAGTGTTATTTCTCCTTTTTGTGCCTTATAATATGAATTCATATCTGGAGTAGCACTACCTAAAACAAGTGGAATTTCTTTTTGTTTAGCTAAAAAAGATGCTACTTCTTTTGCATCATATCTTGGAGTCATTTCAGATTTATATGATTCATCATGTTCTTCATCTATAATAATTAAACCTAAATTTACTGCTGGAGCAAATATAGCAGATCTTGCACCTATAATAATTTTTGCTCTACCATCTTTTATTTTATTCCATTGATCAAATCTTTCTCCTGCTGAAAGTTTGCTATGAAGTACAGCAATTTGTTCTTCTCCAAATCTTGCAATAAATCTATCTACAGTTTGAGGTGTTAAAGATATTTCTGGAACCAGCATTATGCTACTTTTATTTTCTTTTAATGCTTTTTCTATTAGTTGCAAATATATCTCAGTTTTTCCAGAGCCTGTTACTCCAAATAACAAATATTCTCCTTTTTCTTTTATACTTTCTAAGGCTGTTTTTTGTTCATCAGTAAGATTTAAATCAAATGTTCTTTTTTCTACTTTATGTAAAAATGGATTTCTTTCAACTTTTTGCTCCACTTGCTCCAAGTATCCATTTTTTATTAAAGTATTTACTATACTTCTACTTGCATCTGTAAAAAGTTCAATATCTTGAACTGTAGCATTTTCATTATTAATTAAAAACTCTAATACATTTTTTTGCTTTTCAGATTTTATTTTACCATTATCAATATCTTCCTGTATTTCATCTACATCTTTAGCAAGTGTGACTAAGTTTATACATTTTTCTTTTACTCTTGCCACAATATTTTTGCTTGTAGTTCCTGGTGGAAGCATTAGCTTTAAACAATCTGAAACATTACAAATATATCTTTTAGCCATCCACTTTGCAAGTTCTATATTTTCTTTTTCTATGCTTTCTTCTTGAAGTCTTAAAATTGGCTTTACTTTATATTCTGACTTTTCTTTAATTCCAACAACTATACCTTCATCAGGTACTTTTTTGTTTCCAAATTGTACAAAAACTCTACTTCCAATTTGTACATTCATATTTTCTGGAATTTCATAATCAAATATTCTATTAAGTACTTTTACTGATGAATTTATAATTATTTCTGCTACCACTTAGGTTGTTCCTTTCTATTATAAGTATTTTTGTTTAAATCTTTTATTTGATATTATTTTGTTCTTTTGTAGCTTTAATTACATTTGACATAAGCATTGCTATTGTCATTGGTCCAACTCCACCTGGAACTGGTGTTATATATGATGCTTTTTCTTTTAATTTTTCAAAGTCCACATCTCCACAAAGTTTACCTTCATCATTTCTATTCATTCCAACATCAATAATAACTACCCCATCTTTTACCATGTCTTCAGTAACCATATTTCTTTTACCTGCTGCTGAAATTATAATATCTGCATCTTTTAATTCTTTTTTTAGCTCTCTTGTTCTTGAATGACATATTGTAACTGTAGCATTTTTAGCAAGCATACATTGAGCCATTGGCTTACCCACTATATTACTTCTTCCTATAATTGCAACTTTTCTGCCATCTATTTCAATATTATATTTTTCAAACATTTTCATAATTCCATATGGTGTACATGGAATAAATCCATCTTGTCCTATGCATAAATTTCCAACATTGTATGGATTAAAACCATCTACATCTTTTTTAGGATCTATAGTATTAAATGCTTCTTGTATGTCTAGTGGCTTTGGAATTGGGCTTTGAAGTAATATACCATTTACATTTTTATCTTTATTTAATTTTTCAATTAAACTAATAAGTTCTTCTTGCTTCGTATCATTTGGAAGTAAATATTCTTTAAATTCAATTCCAATTTCTTCACAAGCTCTACTTTTGTTTCTAACGTACACTTTTGAAGCATCATCATCTCCCACCATTATTACTGATAAATGCGGAATGATTCCTTTTTCTTTTAACTTATTTGCTTCTACTTTTAAGCTCTCTCTTATTTCTTTTGCTAAATTTTTTCCATCAATTATTTCTGACATTTCCTTCTCCTTTTGTTTTTATAGATTGTATCATAAATTTGTTTTTTTGTGTAGAAAATTTTATATTTTTTGTTGTTTTTTATTTTTTTATGTATTATAATGTAGAAAGTATTAATTTCATATTTTTGTATAAAATATATATCATAGGAAAAGGAGAGATTTTATGAAAAAAACATTCAAAATTTTAAGTGTACTTTTTATTACATTACTATTAACTTGTTCTCTTTCATTTGCGGCTACAGAATATAATAAAGCTGAAGCTACAATGAAGTTAGTTGAAGATAATGTTTGTAATATTACATTTGGTAAATATGGTGAATTTGAGAAAAAAATGGTTCAAATTAACACCGAAGAAAAAACTATTGATATTAGTTTAACAGTAAAAAATAAAGCTGAAAAACTTGAAAATAAAAAAGCTGATATTGTTTTATTAGTTGATTCTTCAAGAAGTATGTCTACAAATGAAGTTATAATTAATGGTGAAAAAATGACTAGAAAAGAGGCTGTTCTTGCTTCTGCTCAAAAACTAATAGACAAATTATTAGCTGCTAGTCCTGATATTAGAATTGGTGTTGTTGAATTTGCTACAAGCACTGAAACTAATGATGAAGGTTATACTATTGAAGGAACAGATAAAGACGCAAAAGTAATTACTAATACTTTGTCTAATGATAAACAAACTATTACTGATGCACTAAATACAGTTTCTGAAGATGTAATGGGTCCTAGAACTAATGTTGAAGTTGGTTTAGATGCTGCTTATTCTTTATTAAAAAATTCTGCTGAAGATACAGAAAAATATATTATTACACTAACAGATGCTATTCCTAACACAGCAAGAGGTGTTACAATGGATACTTATTCAGATGCAACTGCAGTTCCTACAAAAAATAAAATTCTTGAATTAAATGAAAATGGTGTAAATTTAATTTCTATGCTTATTGAAATGAGTAATGATGAAATTGAAGTTTCTAAAGAAGATCCAAAGCCAACATATAGACAAGTTGCTGAAAAAATTTTTGGAACATCTGCCAAACCAACTGCTGGTAGTGTTTACTATGTTTCTGATGAAGAAGTTGAAGATACTGTATCAAATCAAATATATGAAAATTTAGTACAAGAAAGTTATGAATTAAATAATATTGTAATTAAAGATTACTTTCCTAAAAATATTATAGACAATTTCGAATATGCTCAGTTAACAGATACTAATATTGGCGAAGTAACAGCTGAAGTAAATAAAGAAGATAATTCTATTACTTGGACTATTCCAACTTTACAAGCTGGTGAAACAGCTACATTTTCTTATAGATTATCTTTAAAAGATAAGTTTAGTAGCGAAATTGTTGGAATAAATCTACCAACAAATGAAAATGTTACAATAGATTATGAAGAAGATGGTACTCCAGGAAAAGAAGAAAATGATAAATGTCCAATTATTGCTTTAGATGTTCTTCCTAAAGATCCTATTCCTCAAACTGGAATTTATACTGGATTAATAATTACTGGGGCTGTAGCAATTATAGGAGTACTTGGTATTGGAAGTTATTCATATATAAAGAAAAATAAATTTTAATATTTAAAAGCATCGAACTAAATCGATGCTTTTATTTTTTCTTGCATTATATTATTTTTTATGTTAATATATATAAGGAAGCGTATCCTTATAATCGTTTTAAAGAGGTGAAACATTCTAACATACTAAAATTTTTAAATTCAAAATTTGAAAGGGATGTAAAATAAAATGCGGAAAGTACTCGCAAAAGCATTAAAATGGGATTATATCACTGATAGCCTAGTCATTAAAATCCCATCATTAAAACAAGTAATTAGTCTTCCTGAAGAAGATTTAACTCTGTATTATCCTTCAAAAAGAAATTTCAAGGATATTCCTTACTCAGCATTAGACTTGTTAAACTCGTCAACGTTTTATCTTTATGAAACTGAATTGGCCCATTTCTCATACCGAGAAGTTATGCTTGAGGAATATAATTGCATTAAATTAGGAGAAATTTTAGAAGCAAAAGTCATTTCAATGACAAACCGTGCTGCATTTCTTAGATACAAGACTTTAACCTTAAGATGTACAGTTATAGAGACCACCAATTCGTATATAAAAAGCATAAAGGAGTATTTTAAAGTAGGTGATTGCATACAGGTAAAAGTAATCTCCAAAGATGACTCAACTTATTTTATTGAATGTTCTTTTAAGGCTTGTTGCCCTGACACCATTGATGATTATAAAATCGGTCAAATAGTTACAGGAAAAGTGACCGGACCTGTTGAAACAAAGGATGGTTACTTTATTGAACTTTCCCCCACTGTTTTGGGAATTATGGACGCGGACTTCCCAATAGAATATGGTAAATTTGTGGTTTGCCGAGTAAGATCTAAAAAGGATGTTGGCTTAAAGCTTGCTTTCTATTCTTGGCCATCCAAAACGCCATAAATATTTTTTCACCTCTTTAGATGGTCTTGCTTTTGCAAGGCCATCTTTCTTAATTTTTATTAACTTTACTTTTTCATTTCACCAGCTCTTTTTATTGAATTGTATCCAAATTTATCTTTTAATTTATCTAATGCTGTGTCTATTTTTTCTTGTTTTTCATTTTGTTTATTATCAAATAAAGATATTTGTCTATCTTTTTCTTCTATTAAATTATCTACCCTAACTCCTACTAGTCTTATTTTAGTTCCTTCTACATATAATTCATCCATTAATTTTTTTACTTCCGAGTATATTATTCTTGTACTAGAGCTTGCATCTTCCATCTTTTTTTGATGTGAAAACACTCTAAAAAACTTATCTTTTATTTGTATATTTACAACATTTGCTATCATTTTTTCTTTTCTTAGTCTATATGTTACTTGCTCAGTTAATTGTAATAAAACTTTATCTAGTTCTTCACGATTGTTACAATCTTGAGGAAGTGTAACTGAATTTCCAATTCCTTTTGGTTTTTTTTGTAAATAGTTTACTTCACTTGTATCTATTCCATTTGCATATTCCCATATTACTTTTCCAAATTTACCAAAAGTTTTATATATGACCTCTTTATCGGATTTAGCTAAGTCTCCTATTGTTCTTATTCCCATTCTTTCTAATTTTGGAAGACTTTTCTTTCCAACCATTAAAAGTTCTGATACTTTTAGTGGCCACATTTTAGTAGGTATTTCTTCTTTCCATAAAGTATGTATCTTATCTGGTTTTTCAAAATCTGATGCCATTTTAGCTAATAACTTATTTTGAGCAATTCCAATGTTTACTGTATATCCTTTTTCTTTTTTTATTCTAGTTGATATTTCTTGTGCAATTTGTATCGGATTTTCATTTTTTCCAATAAAGTCTCTCATATCTAAAAAGCATTCATCTATAGAAAATCTTTCTACTTTATCTGAATATTCTCTAAAAATTTTGTATAATTCATCAGAGTATCTTCTATACATTTGATGATTAGATTCATATACTTTTAAATCAGGACATTTTTGTCTAGCAAAATATATTGGCTCTCCCGTTTTTATTCCAAATTGTTTTGCTATATTACTTTTAGCCAGAACTACACCGTGCCTTTTAGTTTCATCTCCTCCAATAATTGCAGGAATTGTTCTAATATCTATTTTTGCACCTTTTTTTAGCATATCTACTGCTGTCCAAGATAGAAATGCATTATTAACATCTATATGAAAAATTAAATGTTCCATAATATCACCAAGTGTATTATAGAACATTTGTTTTTATTTGTCAATAACTATTATTTACCCAATTTTTAGCACTCCTAATAAAGGTATTTTTATTATAATATTCCCTAATATTTCTTCTTCAGTAATCTTTTCTTGATTAGGATATAAATTATTATCTCCTTTTGTTTGTATGTATGTTTTTCCATTATCATTAATTATGCTAGTTACTCTTTGAATTTTTATTATATCTTTATTATTCTCTTTTTTACCATTTTTGTAAGCAATTATATCTCCAATTTTTATATTTGTAAAATCTTCTTTTTTTATTATTAAAAAATCCCAGTTATTTATTTCATTTTTCATAGATTTGTTATCTTTACTATTTAAAAAAATTATTTTACCAATTTCAATATATTCTTTATTTGCAAATATTGAAAAACAATTGTATATTATTGTATAAAATATAAAAAATATAAATAAAGATATAATTAAATATTTTAAAAATTTTATTAAAAATATTATTATTATTTCACTAAGAGTCTTTTTCTTTTTCAATTTCCAATTTCCTTCTTCTTATTTCTTTTTTTTCACTTTTTAATATATTTAAGAATAAAATTATAAGTATCAATAACAAAATTACTAATAATACTATTTTATTTTGCATAAATTCAATAATTTTGCCTAGTTTTGGTATATTTAATACTACTTTCCCTTGAACTTCATTAAAGCTTACTTTTTTTTCATCTTGAAGCTTATTATTATCTCCTTTTGTTACAAATACTTTGTTTCCATTTTCTTCTTCAATTCTTATTATTCTATGCGTATTTGTAATTTCATTTTCTTTTTTAAAAGTTATTATGTCATTTGCTTTTAATTCTTCTTCTTTACATTTTTTAGTAATTATTACATCTCCTATATTAATGGTTGGTTTCATACTTTCTGAAGTTATTATATATGTTTTATAGCCAAATAAATTTATTCCTTCCAATTTGTTTGCTTCTGAAATTCCAACTAATAAAATGTTATATAATAAAATTACAAAAATTATAAAAAATACTGTTTTAATTATTTTTACTCTTTTTTTTCTTTTTAAAATAGATTTTTCATCAAATTTCATTTCTTCTTCCTTATTAAAATTTATTTCAAGATAGGATAAATTATATTTTAATTTTATCCTACCTTTTTATAATTTTTAGTTTATTTTATAATTATATATTCACTATCTTCGCCAATATAAGTTTGACCATCATATAATTTACATACTATTTTATATGTTCCACTTTTCAAATTAGATTTTAACGTATATGCTTTTTGTTCAGTTGACATTGGTGGATTAGAAAATACATATTCTTTTTCATTGACTGTGCTTGTAACATTTTCATTAAAATAGTCTTTAAAATCTACTAATTCATAATTATTAGAATATACTTCATTATAATCTCTTCTATATAAAGAAATTGTTATATTAGGGTTTGCTAATCCTGAAGAATATTGTAAGTGTACTAAAATTTTATTATCATTATTTAAAGTATTTCCTGTAACTTTATCTATAACTTTATATTCGTCTTTTAAGTTCATTTTTAAGCCATAGCTTGAGTTTATAATTGTAGTTGTGACTTCTGTATATGATGAAGATTCTAGTCCAAAATATATTCCATCAGGCGAACCAAAACTTTCTATTTTTATGGTATAAGTTCCTGTTGCTAATGTATTATTTCCTTCTGTATTTATCTTAATTTTAGAAAGTACATTAGATACTTTATCAGCTATTTTTATTCTTGTAGTTCCGTCTATTCTAGGATAATATTTTTGTCCATCTATTTCAAAGTTTATTCCAAATAAGCTGTCTAAACTTAACTGATTTCCATTTATATCGTAAAAAGTTATCATTATTCCCATTTTCTTTTCGAAATACTCTGTGTCATAAATAGTTTTTGAATTTACTATTGATTGTTTAAAATCTGTTGTAACATCTAAGTTTATACTTTCTCCTAAATATGCTGTTTTATCTATGTTACCTGATATATTTATTGTTGAATCTCTATTTTGATATATGCTATATTTTATTACATCTCTTTGTATTCCTAATACCCCTATTAAGCTTTCCCCATTTTTATCTCTTAGTTCCATTAATAAATTATTGTCTTCTATATCATTAGAAATTTCCGCTTCTGAAAATTTTATATGGAATATAAAGTTTTCATATAATATGTCTTTTTCTTTATTATAATAATTATTAAGCATTTCTTGTTCATTATAATATTCATTTGTACTTCCCATAACTAAGAAATCTGATAATCTATATTCAAATTTATTGTTTCTAACATCTTCATCTGTTACTACATAATAATATTCTTTATTTGTAACTAGGTCGATCATTACAATTCTTGTATTTGCAGGAAATGTATAAGTATTATTATTTGAATCTCTTGATATCAAAACTCTATAATCTGTGTTAATTTCATTGTAATAATCACTATTTGAAAAATCATTTATATATAAAGAGTAATATGTTGAAAAAGCACTTTTTTGAGTAATACTTGTAGGTGTAGATGTAAATAGTCCATATTCTTCTCCTGGTGTTATAGCTGCCTCATAATAATCATCTTGATATAATGCAGTAGTCATTGTAATATTAATATCTATATATGATATATCATAATTTAAATCATCTACTGGTATTAATGCTTGCAGTCTTATTTTTACATCTCCAAGCAGTTTTTCCTCTGTAATATTTGCAGAATGAAATAAACAAAAGTTAAATGTTGGAGTAAATGTTGAGTTATCTGCTATATATGTACTATTTCCTGTATAACTTCCACCTTTATCAGTTAAGAATGTGGTTTTCCCTTTATTTTGCCATCCATTATTTCCAGATTCCATAGTTAGTCCAAATATATTATTTGCATCTTCTTCATTTTGTGCTATTGATTCTATCATATCTGGATCAATTAAAGAAATTCCCTCATCTAATCCTGCTGAAAAGCCTACTAAACTAAATGTAATATTTGGATTAGAAAATCCCATAAGAGATAATTCATATGTTCCTAGTGTTGCATATTTTGATGCTGAAAGTGATAGTTCAAATGTAGTAACATTCATTTGTTCTCCAACTAGCCAAATATAATAAACATCTTCTTCTGGAGTTGTTTCAATATATTTCATTTGAATATAACCTTCATTATTATAATTTGTATAAAATCCATCTTTAGTAGTATCATGGTTATCCATGTGCTGTGCCATAGCATATGAATTTGACGAAAATGTTCCTTCATTTGTTATTTCATCACCATTATTATATGCTGAATTATATAAACCTGTACTTGTACTTGGATTCATCTTATTTGTAAACATTCCTAAAAAGAACATTCCATGAACTTGTCCATAAGCTGTTACTTGTTCATTTGTTGCAATATTTAAATTTTTACCCTCTGCCATATATATTCTGTTGTCTACATTTTTAGTAACTTCATTTGTATCTTCTTTTATTGTTACATATCCTGTAGTTTCAACTCCATTTTCATCAACTAAACTTTCTAAGTCTTTAAGTAAATTTGCTCCGTAATTCAAATATAATGTTGAATTATTTTTTAATTTTACTTTGTCTACTCTACTTAAAGTAAAATATTCATCTGAATATTCATTAGTTCTATCAGTTGCTCCGGCTAGAGCTATTGCTGAATTACTGATTGTTGCACAGTTTGTTCTTTGAATAGATATATTACTTTTTGGACTTAATATAGTTCCATAATTTTGTATTGTAATATAACTTGTTCCACTTGTACTAGAGGCATTTCCAGAACCAAATATACTTCCATCTATGTCAAATTCTTCATGTCCATTTCCATTTATTTGTATGTCTATTCCTTTTGTAACACTTATAAATGAGAAATCATAAATCTCTGATCCTGATTCATTTGCTTCTCCACCGCCAAATACAGTTCCTGCTATATGTATATTACCTATTTCTAATGAATTATCTTTTACTGTATCATATCCTATATTAGTTTGAGTTGTTCCATATACCACAGAAGTATTAGCTCCTCCATAAACATTTCCACCAATTTCTCCAGCTACAATATTTACTGTACTTACTGATGTATCAACGTTTTCTTCTCCTGTTGGAGCTTTATTTCCTCCTCCAAATACACTTTTTGCAATTTTGGTATTCTTTCCTTCAACTACAATATTTGTATTTCCATATACAACGGCTGTCGCACCATTTCCACCAGAATATATACTTTCATTAAGTTCTGAATTTTTTAAATGTACATATGTGTTTTTTTGTACTATACCTTCATTTCCCCCACCATATACATTTTTTGCTATTTTTGCATTCTCAATAAATAAATTTGTATCAGTATTTACTCCTGCTCTATTGCCTCCGCCATATACATTTCCAGTTACTTTTCCTTTTATATTAACATTAGTTTTTTCTGTAGAAGCCTGATCTCCTCCACCATATACATTTTCCGCTTCACCATTTGTTTCAATGTTAACATTTGTTTCTATCGTATTTCCGCCTTCATTATTTCCACCATATACATTAATAGTTGTTCCAGAGCTAATAGTTACATTACTTTTATTTACAACTCCTGATGTATTAGAGCCTCCATAAATATTATTAACTTTTGCTCCATTTAATAATATATTGGTTGTATCTACATTTGCAGAATATCCTCCACCAAATGCATTATTTATGTAATTATCTGATTTTATCAAAGTAATATGGCTTTCGGAGGTGTTTGCCATATTTCCTCCACCATATACTGCTGTTAATACATCTCCACCGTTTATATTAATATTGGTTTTAATGGTACTTCCACCTTGGTTATTTCCACCAAATATGTTTTCTATTTGGCCTGCAGTCATTTCTATATGGCTTTCATTTATTGTTCCATTAGTATTTGATCCTCCAAATATATTTTGTGCCTTTCCTCCTTTAATGTTTACCATTGGGTTAGAAACAGCAGCCATATTTCCTCCACCATATATATTTGGAATATTGTTTCCTGATGACATTAAATTTACAGTAGCATTAGTTGTATCTACTCTATTACCTCCACCATATACAGAATCAGTTACTATACATCCATCAATATTAACAGTTGCATTTTGAGTAATTCCTCCTACATTGTTTCCTCCATAAATTGTTGCAATCGTTCCTCCAGTTCCATTAATAGTTGTATTTTGTACTGTTCCAGTTTGATTAGAACCACCATAAATTGTATTAGTGCTGCCACCTTTTATATTAATTATACTTGTTGTAACATCGGCTTGGTTACCTCCGCCAAATACTTCTTCTTGAGTTCCTCCTAATATATTTACATTTGTTGTTCCATATACTACACCTAAATTTCCTCCACCATATATAGCGCCATTATGAATTCCTTCTAATAATGTTATATTAGTAGTTCCTTCGGTTTTTGCATTATTTCCACCGCCATATAGTTCTGTGTTTAAGTCACAGCTAATATTAATGTTGCTTGTTCCAGTTAATTTTGCCATTTCTTCATATCTAGAAAGGCCTGCTCCTGCTCCAAATATTTTTCCATTTATTGTTGGACTACCCGAAATTGAAATATTTGAGCTTCCTTCCATTTGTGCTAAATATGGTTTACTAGATAAATCATATCCACATCCTGCTGCATATATATTTCCATTTATTACTGGATTATTAGTAATTGTTATATTGCTATTTCCATATAATGTTCCACTATCTTTTGCTGTTACACTTTCTGTTAAATATTCAGTATATCCATATCCTCCACCATAAATATCTCCCTTTACAGTTCCTCCAGATATGTTTATATTTACACTTGTATTAAATTCTCTTCCATAACTTTTATATTGATCTGAAGAATTTTCACTATAACCAGTAACACCTCCTGCACCGGCTCCATAAATGTTTTCTACAATTTCTCCTCCAGATATATTAATAGTTGCAGTTCCATAAAAATATGAATCACATACTATTGTTGAGGCTCCCCAACCTCCTCCAATAGCATCCATATTTCTTCCTAAGCATCCTCCATACAATTCTGTAACTTTTCCACCTGATATATTTATTGTAACTTCTCCTAAAAATGTATTTATAGGGTAATTCCAATTATTTGGTCTATCACTTGAATCTCCTATACTTCCACCACATAATCTACCAACAGTTCCTGATACTATGTTTTCTGTTACAATAGAATAATTGTTTCCACAAGCGGAACCTCCAACTAAAAGGTTTACGTCATAATCATACTGTGATTGTGTTGTGCTATTTTTTATGTCGATTGTAATATCTATTTTAAAGCTGTCTTCCATAGAAGATCCCATAAAATTATGTGATGTAGTTTGTTGTAAGTTTGAAGCTCCTGTCGTTCCTGGGCTTCCTCCTCCTATAATTCTTCCATATGTTCCACTTTTTATAAGTATTTTTGCATTACTTCTTGGAAGTTTTGCATAATTATATCTAAGCCATCCACATATTATGTGAAAAGCTGGAGCATTATTTCCAAGTAATCCCTGATTAGAATTTGCAGTAGCATAATTATTCATGGTAATTCCTTCACCCATAGTTAAGCTATAACCTTGCAAATAAAAATACATTGAATTTCTTCCACCATAAAAAGTTAAATATTGAAAAGTCGTATCTCCATTTAAATATCTGTATGTACTAGTTCCACTATAAAAATATAAGTTTGCATTATAATTTTGACCACCATATATTCCTGTAATTGTTGCATTTTTAGCATAGGTAGAACTAGTTGCTGAATCATAAAAACTTGTACTTGAATAAGTTCCCATAAGTACAATTACATTAGATTCTCTACTTGCATTTGAATCTAGTTTTCCATAAGCTGTGCTTAATGTTTTTACAGGAGTTTCTGGTGTAAATCCATTATTTCTATCATTTCCATCATTATAATTTACATATACAACAGTTCTATCTCCATAAACAAATGATCCTTCTACATTCAATGAATAATTTGTATTATTAGTACCTATTAATTTATATTCTTGTCCTTTTACTAAATTATTTAATGTAAGTTTAGTTTCATTTTCAATTATATCTTGAGATAAACCTGCAATATCTAAGGTATACCACTGATATGTATAATCATTAGGGTTGATAAATTCTAATGCTTCTCCAGCCAAACGTGCTGTTACACTATTATTTGATTCATTTATATCAAACTCTAAATATAAAGAATATCTTTTTACAGTAAAGTTTAATACAGAATAATAAGTTCCATCCCCTACTAATACAGTATAATTGTAATCTCTTTCCCATGAATTTTCTTGAGTCACTTGATTTTTATTTTGTAGTTCAGTAACTAAATTTCCTTCTAAGTACCATTCAAAAGTATATGGTCCTTGTGAATAAATATTTTCTATTTTTACTACATAGGTAGGTTTATTACTTTTATCTAAAGTCAAATTAAATCTAGTATTAAAAGAAAAAGTTCCATTTTCATATTTCCATTTAATATATTCATTTCCTGCATTATTATTAAAATTTGTTAATAAATCTTGTATATTTGAAGTATATATTCCTTTATTTACACCTTGTACTCTACCAATACTACTTGAACTTGAAGATAATCTATTAGTTGAATTACCTGATGTTACTGTTGCATTAAAGCTTGTTCCATTTGCCGAAAAACTACTATAATAACTATTCATTGTCAAATTTCCAGCATCATTACCATTCCATATTGTCGCATAGTTATTTGTTTTATCATAAGCAGTAGATGCTATTAAACCACCAAAAATTGGGCCAATGAATCCATTAGAATCTATAGATCCTACATATAACGAATTTTCTGGCCATACTGCTTGATTACGTATAGTTCCAATAATTCCTCCAGCATGATATTCTGCATCACTTACTTCTGATCCAGTGCCACCCAACCAACTATCGTTTTTATCTACTGTAGCAGATAGGTTAATTGTTGTATTTACAAAGCAATTATTTATTTCATATCTTGCATTATTTCCTGGATCTGATGTATTTTCATACAAATTTTGAGAATATCCAACTAAACCTCCTACTGCATATCTAAATTTAGGATCTTGTATATTTAGATTTCCATTATCTACGATTGTACATTCTGTGGCAATATTATTTATCACTTGAGAATTTTTATACATTGTTCCAACCAAAGTCCCAATGCTAAATCCCTCTTCATTTGATGGAGCATTTCCAAACCACCCTGAACCACCTCCAGTATCTCCACTTGCTTGAATTGATACTGTAATTTTATTTATTTCTAAATTTTTTATTACTGCTTTAGAAGATCCTCCACCTATACTTCCAAAAAGTCCATAGGATTCTATTTCTTCATCTGGAATATCTGACACATATATAGTTCCATTTGAAATAATATGACCAGCACCATCAAATATTCCTCTAAAAGAATTTCTTGCATTTCCAATAGGAGTCCAAGAATTTTCATTTAAGTTTATATCTGATGCTAACTGAAAATATACATTTTCATAAGAATTTCCTGCATTTACTTGTTCTTGTAAATATTTTAATTCTTGTCCTTTTGTTATTAAATATGGTTTTTCTTTTGTTCCATTTCCAAATTTAAAACCTGAAGAAACAGATCCATCCCATATGTCTGCATTATTACTTATTTCAGTTTCTCCTAAATAGGCATTCGTTTGTATATTAGGTTCTTCTAATACTGCAAAAATAGAAAATTCATTAGTTTTAAAAGTTAAATTATCTCCTATTTTTTCTACCCCTTGTACTTCCTCTCCTTTTTCATCTATATGAACTATTCTATATTCTTTATTTTCATCATTTGAGATATTGTTCATGGTAACTTTTACACTTTCATCATAATTGGTTGGTTCATATTCTACTTTATTATTAATTATTTTTATATCATAAGCAATTTTAAAATTTACATTGTTTATTAAAAATTGATTAAGTTCATTTTGAACTTGTTCTTTTGTAATTTCTTTAGCTCCTATAATCGAATTTATAGGCATATAGCCTTCTATTTGAATTTTTCTTTTATTAACTTCTGTATATATATTTTTGTAATATAAATTTTCTCCATTCTTTTCCTTTTTATCATAAGTAACTTTTAAAGATATTGCTTTATTTTTTACATCATTATCTGACAAATAAATCTTATCTCCTGG
>CALXKR010000013.1 GCA_944388895.1 uncultured Clostridia bacterium
ATTTTTAAAGACATGGTAAAAAAGAAAGGTTTGAGTAAAGCTATTTCTGTAAGTTCAGCTGCAACATCAAGTTCTACTATGGGAATGGACATGCATGAAGAAGCAAAAATAAAGTTAACAGAAAATGAAATTCCATATAACAAACATAAGGCAAAAAAACTTTTAAAAGAAGATTACCAAAAGTATGATTACATTGTAGGAATGGATAATAGTAATATTGAGAATATAATGTATATTGTAAAAGAAGATCCTAATAATAAAGTATATAAATTATTAGATTTTACTAATGAAAAAGGTGAAGTAGCAGATCCTTGGTATACGGGCAATTTTACAAAAGCGTATAATGATATTGAAAGAGGATGCAAAGGGCTACTAAAAAGTATAATAGAAAATTATAATTTATAACTTGACTTATAAATAATAATAGGAGGACCAATGGAAATAGAAAAAGATTTATTTAAACTTCAAGACAAAAAATATCAAGAATTTCAAAAAAAGCTATGTCCGGGAATAAATAATATTATAGGAATAAGAATACCTGAACTTAGAAATTATGCAAAGAAAATAAACGGACAAATTGAGGTAAATGAAATTCCAACTAAATATTATGAAGAAATTATGTTAAAAGGAATGCTAATTGGACTAAGAAAAGAACTAAACTTAGAGCAAATAGAAAATTTTATTCCATTAATAAATAACTGGGCAGTTTGTGATACTTTTTGTGCTGGACTAAAACAAATAAAGAAAAACAAAGAAGTAATGTGGAATTTTTTACAAAAGTATATAAATTCAAATAAAGAATTTGAAGTGAGATTTGCAGTTGTAATTTTGCTAGATTTCTACATTGATGAAGAATATATAGATAAAGTTTTAAATTTATTAGAAGAAATAAATCATGAGGGCTATTATGCAAAAATGGCAGTAGCATGGGCATATTCATTTTGTTTTATTAAATTTTTTGAAAAAACAAAAATAAAATTTGAGGCAATAAAAAATGAAATATTAAATAAAAATAAATGTAAAATAGACCAATTCACATATAATAAAGCTATTCAAAAAGCAATAGAATCATATAGATTAACAAAAGAACAAAAAGATGTTTTAAGAAATTTAAAAATTCAGCTTACAGATAAAAATTAATTTGAAAAATGTAAAATTTAACTTACTAAAATTAAAATAAAGCAAAATAGTATAAATTATCCACAAACCGGAAACAATATGTGTAAAAAATGTTACGGGGAGTGGAATTTTTTGTATGTATCAATTGTTGTTAGCAAAAGAAGCGGTGTTAGATAAAAAGCAATTAAAACAGTATTTAGAAAAATTAGCTTCGGATAATGTTATAAGAGAAACATCAGATTTAAATACGTATCCAATACCAAGACTTTTAGATAATTATGAATATATATACTTAGTATATACACTATTAAATGAGCATGTTAAGTTAGGCATTCCTATTCATCCAGCAGGAGAATGGCTACTGGATAATTATTATCTTATTGAAAACACAGTTAGAATAATTCAAAAAAATTTAAATAAGGAAAAGTACAAAAAATTTCCAGGAATTGAAACTGGTAATTATGCAGGTTTTGCAAGAGTTTTTGTTTTAGCTAATGAGATAGTGGCAAGTACGGATGGAAGGATAGATGAAGAAGAATTAAAAGAATATTTAAAAGCATACCAAACTCAAAAGAATTTATTTATGGATGAAATTTGGAATTTGGGTCTTTTTTTGGAGATTTCTATAATTGAAAAAATTAGAGGTATTTTAGAAAAAGTTTTTTCTTCACAAATGCAAAAGTACAAAGTTGAAAATATTGTAGAAAGAATTATTGAAAATAAAGAAAAGCAAAAAATAAAATTAAATACTGATTTATATCCTTTTATAGAATATATGTCATATAGATTAAGGGCATATGGACAAAAAGGTATGCCATATTTAAATATTCTTGAAGAACAAGTTAAAAAAAGAGGAATGACAGTTTCAGATGTAATTAATAAAGAGCATTTTGATATTGCTCTTAAAAAAGTTTCAATGAAAAATTGTATTTTAAGTATTAAAACTATTTCAAGAATGAATATTTTAGATATATTTGAAAATATAAGTATTGTTGAAGATATTTTAAGAAAAGATGATATTTATGAAAAAATGGATTATCAAACTAAAGTGGCATATCGTCAAGAAATACAAAAAATAGCAAAAAAGACGCGATCTTCTGAAGTATATGTAGCTGAAAAGTGTTTAGAACTTGCCAACAGAAACAAAAAAACTTTAGAAAGTAATGAAAACAATAAAGCAGAGCTAATAGATAAAACATCGCATATAGGGTATTATATTATTTCAAATGGTAAGTCAGAACTATTAAGCCATCTTCTAAATAAAAAAGTATGCACAATTTCTAATAAAACAAAAGCAAATTTATATATTTTTGCAATATATTTTTTAACTTTTTTATTTACACTATTATTAGCAACTAAGTCATGGATTATTGCATTTTTAAGTTTTATACCAATTCAAAATGTAGTTACACAAGTCATGCAATATATACTTAGCAAAATTGTAAAGCCTAAAATTATGCCTAAACTGGATTTTGAGGAAAAAGGTATACCACAAGAATTTACAACAATGTGTACAATTCCAGTTTTACTAAAAAATGCAGATGATGTAGAAAATATGATGAATAAATTAGAAGTTTATTATTTGGCTAATAAAAGTCCTAATTTATATTTTACATTACTGGGAGATTGTACTAGTGAAGAAAAAGAAACTACTCCAAATGATGAGATAATTGCTAAAAAAGGAATAAAAATTACAGAAGAACTTAATAAAAAATATGGTAATATATTTAATTTTATATATAGAAAAAGAGAATGGTGTAGTGGTGAAAGATGCTATATGGGCTGGGAAAGAAAAAGAGGTCTTTTAAGCCAACTTAATGATTTTTTAATAACGGGGAAAGATGATTTTTTAGTAAATACTTGCAAAAATTTGCCTAAAATAAAGTATGTTATAACATTAGATAGTGATACAAAGTTAGTTATAGATACTGCGAAAAAATTAGTGGGAGCAATGGCCCATATTTTAAATAAGCCTGAAATTGATAAAATTACAAATACTGTTTGTTCTGGGCATGCCTTAATTCAACCAAGAATTGGGGTTCATATGCTAGATGAAAGAAAAAATGTGTTTACAAGATTATTTTCTTTGCCAGGGGGAACAGATCTTTACACAAATGCTATTTCAGATGTTTATCAAGATAATTTTGATGAAGGAATTTATACAGGAAAAGGTATTTACGATTTAGAAGTATTTAGAGAAGTATTAAAAGATCAAATTCCAGAAAATAGTGTACTTAGTCATGACTTGTTAGAGGGAAGCTTTTTAAGATGTGGCTTGGCATCAGATATTATGCTAATGGATGGATATCCTTCTCACTATTTAGCATATAGAACTAGAAAACATAGATGGATAAGAGGAGATGTACAAGTTCTTCCATGGCTAAATTCTACACTTAATACTTTATCAAAATATAAAATAATAGATAATATTGTAAGAGATTTAAAAAACTTTTTTATTATGCTTATATTTATTGCTTCATTTATTATGTCTTTTTATACAGGTAAATGTCAATGGGCATATGTAATATTTGCTATTTTGTTATCTGAGTTTACAACAATTTTAGAATTAGTAGAAATTATTTTAAATTCTAAAAGTGAAAGTAAACAAAAATTAATATCACCTAAATTTTCTAGATTACAAGTTTGCATTTATAAATCTCTTATCCATTTATGCATAATTCCTGATTTGGCTTTTTTAGAAGTAAATGCATTAATGAAAAGCTTATATAGAATGAATATATCTCATAATTTTATGCTTGAATGGACAACTGCACAAGAGGCAGAGCAAAATAAAAAAGATAGTGCTTTAGCGTATTATATGGCGATGATAGCAAATGGCTGTTTAGGAGTTATATTCTTTTTAAATGTTAATCCAATATTTTGGATTTTAGGACTAGCTTGGATTTTGGGACCATATATTATGCATAAAATTAGTATGGAATCAAGTAGTGATATATTTAAAGAATTAAATGAAAAGGATAAAAGCTTTTTGCTAGAACAGGCAAATAAAACTTGGCAGTTTTTTAAAGATAATGAAGTAAATTCTCTTCCTTCAGACAATTATCAAGGAGATAGAAAACATAAAAGAGCAAAAATAACTTCACCAACCAATATAGGATTGTATTTGTTATCTGTTATAGCATCATATGATTTAAAATTTGAAGATTTAAACAGTACCCTTGAAAGATTAGAAAATTCTATTACAACAATAGAAAACTTACAAAAATGGAATGGCCATTTATATAACTGGTATGATATTTATACTTTACAGCCAGTTAATCCTATGTATATTTCTTCAGTTGATAGTGGTAATTTTATTGGATACTTGTATACTGTAAAACAATTTTTATTAAGCAAAGGAGTAGAAGATACCAAACTAGCAAATAGAGTGGATAATATAATTAAAAATACAGATTTTAGTAAATTATATAATCCAAAAATAGGATTATTCTCAATAGGCTATAATGTACAAGATAGTATTCTGTCTAATTCATATTATGATTTACTAGCAACAGAAGCAAGACAAACAAGTATTGTAGCTATTGCTAAAAAGGATGTTCCAAGTAAACATTGGAATAATTTAAGTAGGACACTAACAAAAATGGGGCAGTTTAAAGGGTTAGTGTCTTGGGGAGGAACAGCATTTGAATATTTAATGCCAACAATATATATTCCTTCATATCCAACTACTTTATTAGATGAATCTTGCAAATTTTCTATTATAAGTCAAAGAAAATATGCTAAAAAACTAGGCATTCCATGGGGAATTTCTGAATCAGCATATAATACTAGAGATTTTAAAGGAAATTATCAATATAAAACTTTTGGGGTACCTTGGTTAGGTTTAAAAAGAGGATTGGAAGAAGAAGTTGTTATTAGCCCTTATTCAACTGCTATGGCTTTACAGTTTTATCCTAATGAATCAATAGAAAATTTAAAACTTTTAGCAAAAAATGGAGCAATAGGAAAGTATGGCTTTTATGAGTCAATTGATTATAAACCTAAAAAAGCAGTTAATAAAACATTTATGGCACATCATCAAGGGTTAATATTAACTTCAATAGATAATTTACTAAATGAAAATATTTTTCAAAAAAGGTTTATGAAAAATCCAGAAATTGAAGGAGCAGAAACTTTGTTAGAAGAAAGAATGCCTGAAAATGTTATTGTTACAAAGCAAAAGAAGGAGAAGGTAGGAAAAATTAAATATAAAGATTATAATGAATACACTGAAAGAACAGAAGGAATAAATGTAATTGCAAATGATAAATATACTATTGTAACAAAAGAAGATGGAAGCGGATATAGCAAATATGGAAACCATGTGATATCTAATAATATTCATTTGTATATTAAAGATATTAACTCTAAAAAGATTTATGATACTGTTAGTGAAAATATAAAAGTGACTTTTACACCCTCTCAAAGTAAAATAGTATTACAAGATGGAAATTTAACCATATCAATGAAAATAACTATTGTACCTAATTTACCAATAGAAGTAAGAGGATTAGAAATAAAAAACACAGGAAATACTAAGTTAATGCTAGAAGTAACAAGTTATATGGACATTTTATTATCAAGTATGCAAGCTTTTTATGCTCATCCTGCATTCAATAAAATGTTTATAGACTATGAAAAAATAGAAGATGGATTATTAGTTAGTAGAAGAACAAGAAATTCAAATGAGAACGATTGTTACATGGCAACAAGTTTGATTTATGATGAAGGAGATTTAGAATTTGAAATAGATAAAGAAAAATTTGTATCAAGAGGAAACTTAGGAGTTCCAGATGCAGTTATAGATTCTATGCAACTTTCAAAGAAAATAGTTACAACAATTAATCCAATTGTAGCAATGAGAAGAGTTGTAAGTATATTACCAGAAGAAACAAAAAACATGTATTTAGTAAATGCGATGGGAGAAAGCAAAAAGGAAGCAGAAGAAAACTTAAAACAGTATATTCAATCAGAAAGATTAAATAGCGTTTTTGATATTTCTAGAGGACATACTGAAGCAGAAACTAGATATTTAGGAATAAAAGGGAAAGATATAAATGTTTACCAAAGAATGCTAGGAA
Source organism: uncultured Clostridia bacterium (assembly GCA_944388895.1). GTDB lineage: Bacteria > Bacillota > Clostridia > TANB77 > CAG-508 > CAG-793. The sequence continues at coordinate 6,201 of CALXKR010000013.1, forward strand.
TGCTATTATATCCAAATATAAAGATGGAAGTGACTAATTTTGAACAAGACTATTCTAATCCGAAAATATGGAAATATGGTATTTCGGGGGATAATCCAATTTTATTAGTAAAAATTAAAGATAAAAATGATATGTATTTGGTAGAAGAAGTTTTAAAAGCAAAAGAATATTTTAATACTAAAAATATATTAGTTGATATAATTATTATATCAGAAGAAAACTTGGAAGTTTCAAATGTAAAGGTACTAACAAATATACCAAGAGAAGATAAAAAAGTTATAGAGGCAAGAGCTAATTTAGTTTTGGATGCAAAATTAGGTTCTTTGGATGTTCAAATAAATGAAAAAAGAAGAAAAAAAGATATAACAAAAAAAGATTATTATAAATGTAATTTAGAAAAAGAAGAAAGTAATTTAGATAAAGAAAATCTTTTATATTATAATGGATATGGAGGATTTACTAATGATGGAAAAGAATATGTAATAATGGTAAATCGAAAAAGAAAAACACCAGTTGTATGGAGCCACATTATGGCTAATGAAAAATTTGGAACTATTGTTACAGAATCTTTAGGAGGATATACTTGGTATGAAAACTGTAAAATGAATAGAATAACCGAGTTTTCAAATGATCCTCTATTAGATAAACCTTCAGAAAGTATTTTAATAGAAGATGATGGAAAACTTTGGTCAGTAGCAGCAAGCCCAATGCCAGATAACAACAATTATTTTATTCATTATGGATTTGGATATGCAAACTTTATGCATACAAGTAGCAAATTAGAGCAAAATTTAACAGTATTTGTTCCAAGAAATGATAGCTTGAAAATAAATTATTTAACAATAAAAAATACAAGCTTAAATAAAAAGAATATAAAAGTAATATATGATGTAGACTTTGTATTAGGAGAGAAAAAAGATAGATTTATAAATACCATTTTAAAAGAAAATTTAAATATTGTTTTAGTAAAAAATAACTTAAATCCATCTAACTATGCTTATATTTCTAGTAATGAAAAAATTAAATTAAAGGATAATAAGGTTATATTAGATTTAGAAATTGATTCTTTAGAAACTAAAAGTATTACTTTACTATTAGGTTGTGAAAAAAATGAAATGGATTGCTTAGAAGTTTCAAATAAATATTTAGGTAAGGAAATAGATGAGCTAAATAAAGTAAAAGAATATTGGGAAGATAAAGTAAAAGTCATAGAAGCAAAAACACCTATGGAATCATTTAATATTCTTCAAAATGGATGGCTTGTTTATCAAACTATGGCATCCAGAATGATTGGAAAAACAGGATATTATCAGTCAGGAGGCGCCATAGGATATAGAGACCAACTTCAAGATGCAATGAATATGAAATATTTAAATCCAGAAATATTAAAAAATCAAATAATACTCCATGCTAAGCATCAATTCATAGAAGGTGATGTAGAACATTGGTGGCATGATAATATATCTTTAGGAATTAGAGCTAGATATTCAGATGATTTACTATGGCTTCCTTATGCAGTTGTAGATTATATAGAATTTACAGGAGATTATTCAATATTAGATGAAGAAGCGGAATATTTAGAAGGTAAATTATTAGAAGAAAATCAGCATGACAAAATGGAATATTATATGCCATCAAATAAAAAAGAAAGTATATATAATCATTGTATAAGGGCAATAAATAGGTCGGTAGATTTTAACCTATTTCCAAAAATTCAAGGAGGAGATTGGAATGATGGAATGAATAGTGTAGGAGAAAACGGAATAGGAGAAAGCGTATGGCTAGGATTTTTCTTGTACAGCATTTTAGTAAAGTTTGCTGAAATTTCAAAACACGTAACTAGATTTGCAAATAAAGAAACAGCGATTTCTTTAAATGAACAAAATAAGAATGTAGATGTAAAAACAATTGATTCTGATGAAATAAATGACGAATATGAAAGACTTAATGAAATAGCAGAAAAGTTAAGAAAAAATTTAAATACTGTAGGATGGGATGGAAGATGGTATAAAAGAGCAACAACAGATGATGGTAAAACTTTAGGAAGTATAAATAATAAAGAGTGCAAAATAGATGGTATATCACAAAGCTGGTCTGTAATATCTAATGCAGGAGATAATGATAAAAAATATATTGCAATGGAAAGTTTAGAAAACTATTTGGTAGATAAAGAAAATAATTTAATAAAATTATTAACACCACCATTTGCAAACGAAGAATTTAGTCCTGGATATATTTCAGCCTATGCTAAAGGAATGAGAGAAAATGGTGGACAATACACACATGCTGCCATTTGGGGAGCTATAGCAGAAGCAATTTTAAATAAACCAGATAAAACAATAGAAATGTACAAAATGATAAATCCAATAGAACATTCAAAAACTGAGGAGCAAGCAAATAAATATAAAGTAGAACCATATGTAATAGAAGCAGATATATATAGTGCAGACAATTTAGCAGGTAGAGGTGGATGGACTTGGTATACAGGATCTAGTGGATGGATGTATACCCTGCAAGTGGAATATATTTTAGGACTAAAAATAAAACATGGAATATTAAAAATAAACCCATGTATTCCAAAAGAATGGGACAATTTTGAAGTTGTATTTAGATGGAAAAATGCTGTCTATAATATAAAGTATGAAAGAAAAAATACTGAAAAAAACGAAAGTGAAAAAAATTTAATTCCAACAGATAATGAAGCAAATAATATTGAAATGATATTAAATGGAGAAAGGGTAGAAGAAATAGAATTAAAGCAAAATGGAAATTATAATATAAAAGTTATAATTTAATTTCTAATTGGGGACGTACCTAAATCAAAAATTTAGGTGCGTTATTTTTTTATTAAAAAATATTTTTAATTAAGGAACGTCCCAGATTGAAAAACTTTTTTCTTTATAAATATTGCTAAATTTTGTATGGTGTGATATAAATATAACTATAGTAAAAGGGAAAGGTAGGCTCATAAAAAAATACTTATGGAAACTATGAATAATTATGATGATTTAAAAAAGAAAATTTTAATAGTTGATGATGAAAAATCAATTTCAGATTTGCTAGTATATAATTTTGAAAAAGAAGGATATAAAACTATAACTGCAAGCGATGGAGAAGAAGGAGTATTATTAGCATTAACTCAAGAGCCAGACATTATTTTATTAGATATAATGTTACCTAAAATTGATGGGTTAACTGCATGTAAAAAAATTAGACAAACTTTGCCTAAAATACCTATAATAATGCTTTCAGCAAAAGGTGAAGAAATAGATAAAATACTAGGATTAGAGATTGGTGCAGATGATTATATGACAAAACCTTTTAGCGTAAGAGAGCTAATTGCTAGAGTTAAAGCCAATTTAAGAAAAATGGATCCTAGTGAAATAGATGTCCTAAATAACAATAAAGGAAATAGAGTTGCTGTTGGCGAAATTGCTCTAGATTTAGATAAATTTGAAGTAGAAGTTAGAGGACAAAAAGTTTCAGACCTTACAAGAAGAGAATTCGAAGTTCTTAGATATTTAGCACAAAAACCTGGACAAGTTATTACCCGTGAAGATTTATTAGAAAAAGTTTGGGGATATGAATATTATGGAGACATAAGAACTGTAGATGTTACAATAAGAAGAATTAGAGAAAAAATAGAAAAAAATACATCTAATCCTAAAATTTTAATTACTAAAAGAGGTGTAGGTTATTATATAGAATCTAAATAAGTGGAGGCTTACTTGTGAAAAACTTTCAAATGAAAATTATCTTATCTATTTTTGTTGTTGGAATAATAATTATAAGTTTATTAGGTATAACTATTTCAAACATGCTTTTAAAACCTAATCCAGCACAATATATAGGAACGGCAAGAATTATAACAGTTGCAATGCTTTTACTTTTTGCTTTATTTACAATAATTATTGCCATAATAGAAGTAAAAAAATATATTGAACCAATGTCAAGAATGTTAAAAGGAGCCAAAAGAGCAGTTTTTAGTGCTGATATAAATAATATAAATATTGATGCACCAGAAGACGAACTTACAGAATCTTTAAACGAAATAATTAAAGAACTTAAACAAAATCTTAAAGATTCAAATAGTGAAAAAAAGCAAAAAGAAACTATTCTTAAACATATGACAGATGGAGTTATTACTTTTAACATGGATGGAGATATTACATATATTAATCCGGCTGCAAAAAGAATGCTTGATATAAAAGAAAAAGATAACAATTTTAAAGCCATATTTAAAAAATACTCAGATATAAATATGGAAAAAATTATATACTTAGAAAGTTGGACTTCTTCAGAAATAAAAATAGAAAATGATGAAAGATCAATGAACTTATTTTTTATACCTTTTAGAGATGAGGCAGATAAACCAGCTGGAGTTATGGTAGTTATACAAGATATTACTGAGCATGTTAAACTAGATAATATGAGAAAAGAATTTGTGGCAGATGTTTCTCATGAACTAAAAACACCAATAACATCTATTAAAGGATATTCAGAAACTCTTTTAGATGGAGATGTTGATAAGCAGACAGAAAAACATTTTTTAGATGTTATAAATGACAATGCTGATAGAATGGAAAAATTAGTTCAAGATTTATTAACCCTCTCTAAATATGATAGTAATAGAATTACAAGTAAACCAAGAGAATTTGATTTGGGAGAACTTGCAAAATCTTGTAAAGAAAAATTTGATATAGAAATAAAAAAGAAAAATCAAAAAGTGCAGTGCTTTGTTACTGCCGATGTACCAACAGTTTTTGCAGATAAAGATGGAATAGAAAGAGTTATATTAAACATATTAAGTAATAGTATTAAATATACTGGGGATGGCGGAAAAATAGATATTTATGTTGGATATGTGCATAATGATGCATATATAAAAATTAAAGATACAGGTATAGGAATCCCTAAAGAAGATTTGGAAAGAATATATGAAAGATTTTATAGAGTAGATAAAGCTCGCTCAAGACAACTTGGAGGAACTGGACTAGGCTTATCTATTGCAAAAGAAATAATGGAAAAAAATAATGGAAGCATAAATATAACAAGTAAAGTTAATGAGGGAACAGAAGTAACAATAAAAATACCCGTAAAGAAATAGAGGATAAAAATGAATGATAAATTAAAAAATGTTTTAGAATGGATATATTGTATAATTATAGCGGTTGTTATAGCAATACTTATAAAATATTTTGTAGGAACCCCAACAATTGTTAAACAGTCTTCAATGGTTCCAACTTTTACACAAAATGATAGACTTATATTAAATAGACTAACTAGAACCATGAAAAAGATGCCTGAAAGAGGAGACATTATAACTTTTGAAGCACCAAGTAATAATGCTGAAGAATTAACAGCTGAGGAAGCAAAGAATCCTATTGCAAAATACGAAAATGAGCCAACTAATTGGTGGGATAGTTTTGTATACCATGTTTTAGAAATTGGAAAAGATAGTTATATAAAAAGGGTTATTGCTATTCCTGAAGATCATGTAGAATTAAAAGATGGAGAAGTTTATTTAAATGGCGAAAAATTAGATGAACCATATTTGTCAGATGATGTTATAACAAATTCAGCAGGAGCTTTAAAAGATTTTATTGTTCCAGAAAATTGTGTATTTGCAATGGGAGACAATAGAGAATATTCAAAAGACTGTAGAGCCTTTGGATGTATACCACTAGACAAAATAGAAAGTACAGTTGTATTAAGATTTTGGCCACTTAATAAATTTGGAACAGTGGAATAGGAGAAAATGAATTGTTTGAAAATATAGTAGGTAATGAAAATATAAAAAAAGCATTGATAAACTCTATAAATGCTGGAACTATTTCACATAGTTACTTATTTGTAGGTAAATCAGGAATAGGAAAAAAATTATTTGCAAAAGAATTAGCAAAAAAAGTAATGTGCTTAGGCAAAGAAAATTGTGAATCTTGCATAAAATTTGATTCAAATTCTAATCCGGATTTTTCATTAATTGTTCCAGACGGAAAAAGTATAAAAGTGGATCAAATTCGTAGTATGCAAACAAAAATAGTTGAAAAGCCAATAACTTCAAGCAAAAAAGTATACATTATTGATGATGCAGACTTAATGTCAGAAGAAAGTCAAAACTGTTTGCTAAAAACTTTAGAAGAACCACCTGAGTATGCAATGATAATTTTGATAGCATCTAATGAAAACAGAATGCTACAAACAATTAAATCTAGATGTGTAATAATTAGATTTGAAGATCTTACAGATGAGCAAATTGCAAACTATTTAAAAATAGAAGATAAAGAAATTATAAAGTTATGTGGCGGAAGCCTAGAAAAGGCAGAAAAGATACAAGAGAAAAAAGATTTTTATTTGCAGATTAAAAATCTAGAAAATGCACTTGAAAAAAATAGTTTAATAGATGTTTTTAACTATTCAGAAATTTTAACGAATTCAAAAGAAGACATATTAGAATGCTTAGAATATTTAAATATAATTTTCTTTGAAAAATGCAAAACAAATATAAATTGCGCTAAGGCAATTAGCATTGTTGAAGAAACTAAAAAGAAAATAATAGCAAATAATAATTTTGATATGTCAATAGATTATATGTTAATTCATATATGGGAGGAGCTAAATGGCAAAAGTAGTAGGAGTAAAATTTAGAAAACCAGGAAAAATATATTTTTTTAGCATAGGAAATTTAGACGTACGTTCTGGAGATAATGTTATTGTGGAAACTAATTTAGGACAAGAATACGGAACTGTAACTACTAGTGTTAGAAATTTATCAGATAATAAAATAGAAAGAAAACTTAAAAAAATAATAAGAATTGCAAATAAAGACGACAGAAAGCATCAAGAAGAAAATTTAAAAAATGAAAAAAGAGCATATGATATTTGTTTGAAAAAAATAAAAGAACATAAATTAAAAATGAATTTGGTAGAAGTTCGTTATGTATTTGATAATTCTAAATTATTATTTTATTTTACAGCAGATGGAAGGATAGATTTTAGAGAATTAGTAAAAGACTTAGCAGGTATATTTAGAACAAGAATTGAGCTTAGACAAATAGGAGTAAGAGACGAAATAAAAAGAATGGGCGGAAATGGAATTTGTGGAAGAGAATTATGTTGCTGTTCATTTTTAAGTAATTTTGACACTGTTTCAATAAAAATGGCTAAGGAACAAAACTTATCTTTAAATGCTGCAAAAATAACAGGTAACTGTGGTAGACTTATGTGTTGCTTAAGATATGAACAAAATGTATATGAAGACAAAATGAAAAAATTGCCTAATATTGGTGCAATAGTAAGTACACAAGATTGTGGAGAAGGTGTAGTTGAAGGAATAGAAGTATTAAATGAAATACTTAAAGTAAAATTAAAAGATGAAGATGATAATTTTTATTATAAAAAATATAATGCTTCAGAAGTAAAAGTAATAAAAGAAGGAAAACAAGAATATAAAACTGATGTAAGTGAAGAAGAATTAAAAGAACTAGAAGAAATGGAAAAAATGGATGAATTAGACAAAAAAAATACAAATGATGAAGAAATATAATATGAAAGGTGGTGAAAAATATGGCATACAAAATTTCAGACGCTTGTGTTCAATGTGGAGCTTGTGCAGCTTCATGTCCAGTAAACTGCATAGCTCAAGGAGAAGATAAGTATGTAATTGATAAAAGTCAATGTATAGAATGCGGAACTTGTGCATCGGTTTGCCCAGTTGGAGCTCCAACTTTAAGTGAATAAAATTAAGAAAATTTTCATGAGAGTTCTTCGGAACTCTCGTTTTTTTTTATTAATATTTTTTGTATAGTATTGAAATCTAAAGAAACATATAATATAATAAGCATATCCGAAAAGTTGTATATCTCTCATTATTCCAGATTGGAGGGAATCACAATGGATGAAAAGAGAGAATCGTTTAAGAAAGCCTTTGAAGAAGTTTTTTACGATGGCCGAATTGGCATGAGGAGGTGCTGCGGAAGAAATGCTTGCCAAAAATTGATTGACATGGCAAACCGAATTGATCCCAATAAGCCGGAAGGCTATTATGGGGATAGCCGGGGAACCGGAATGATAAATGAAATGCAGGCAAGGCATCTGAAAGAACTTTTGAAAATTTGCTGACGAAATAAAGGGGGACGTCTAATTTTAGATGTCCCCCTTATTTTAAAATTTTCGGTCAGTTTAATTGACATTGACATATTTTAAATATATACTATGGATATACAAAAGATAAATAAATTAAGTAGATAAGTAAGGAGGCAATTAATGAAGGATTTAATTGAAATTAGATGGCATGGTAGAGGCGGTCAAGGTGCAAAAACAGCATCATTACTTCTAGCAGATGCGGCATTTAACACAGGTAAATATATTCAAGGATTTCCAGAATATGGGCCAGAAAGAATGGGTGCACCAATGACAGCATACAACAGAATAAGTACTAACCCAATTAGAGTACATAGTAATGTTTATGAGCCAGATTATGTAGTAGTAGTAGACGATACTTTACTTGCTGCAGTAGATGTAACAGCAGGACTTAAAGAAGATGGTGCAATTATTATAAATACAACAAAAGAAATAGAAGAAATAAAACCTTTATTAAAAGGATATAAAGGTAGTGTTTATACAATAGATGCAAGAAAAATATCAATAGATACATTAGGAAAATATTTCCCTAATACACCAATGCTTGCAGCAATTGTAAAAGTAACTGAAATTATGAAAGATGAAGATTTTATAAAAGATATGGAAGGTTCATTTAAACATAAATTCAGTAAAAAACCAGAAGTAATTGAAGGCAATATGAAAGCTATTGAAATGGCATTAAATGAAGTCAAAAAAGTACAATAGTAATAGTGTAAAAAGTATAAAAATGGTTATAATACCGTTAGAAAGGAAGAATTATGGAGATTAATAAAAACACCACTTGGGAAGAAACAAATCCAGGGGGAATAATATATGATGCTGGAAATTCTAAAACATTTAAAACTGGTGATTGGAGAAGTATGAAACCAGTATATATTGAAGAAAAATGTAAACAATGTGGCTTATGTTTCCCAGTATGCCCAGATGATGCAATTCCAGTAAATAAAGAACAAAAAAGAGAAGATTATAATTATGATTTTTGTAAAGGATGCGGTGTATGTGCTAAAGTATGCCCATTTGGAGCAATAGTTATGGAAGAGGAGGGAAAATAATATGAGTATTAGAGAAAGATTAAGTGGAAATGAAGCAACAGCAATTGCTATGAAACAAATTAATCCAGATGTGGTTGCAGCATTTCCAATAACTCCTTCTACAGAAATTCCACAATATTTTTCTACATATGTAGATAATGGAGAAGTTGATACAGAATTTGTAGCTGTTGAAAGTGAACACAGTGCAATGAGTGCTTGTATAGGAGCTGAAGCTGCTGGAGCTAGAGCTATGACAGCTACATCAGCAAATGGACTAGAATATATGTGGGAAATGGTACAAATTGCATCAAGCATGAGACTTCCAATAGTTATGGCACTAGTTAATAGAGCAATATCTGGACCTCTTAACATTCACAGTGACCATTCAGATGCAATGGCAGTTAGAGATAGTGGATGGGTAATGTTATTTTCAGAAACAAACCAAGAAGCTTATGATAATATGCTAATGGCACATAGAATAGCAGAACATAAAGATGTTAATTTACCACTTATGGTATGCCAAGATGGATTTATAACATCACATTCTATTGAAAATATAGAACTTTTAGAAACAGAGGCTGTTAGAAAATTTGTTGGAACTTATAAACCAGAGCATTATTTATTAAATAGAAAAAATCCTGTTGCAATGGGTCCTATGGATTTACAACCATATTTATTTGAACATAAAAGACAACAATGGGAAGCAATGAAAAATGCAAAACAAGTTATATTAGAAGTTTCAAAAGAATTTGAAGCATTAACAGGAAGAAAATATGATTTATTTGAAGAATATAAAATGGAAGATGCTGAATATGTAATTGTTTGTATGAACTCAACTGCAGGAACAGTAAAAAATGTTATAGATAGATTAAGAGAAAATGGTGTAAAAGCAGGGTTAATAAAAATAAGAGTATTTAGACCATTCCCAGGTGAAGAAATTGCAAATGCACTTTCAAAAGCAAAAGCAGTTGCAGTATTAGATAAAACACCACTTTTAAACTTAACAGGTGGACCATTATTTGAAGATATAACTTCAGCAATGTTTACACAAAAAATAAATGTGCCAACTGTAAACTACTGCTATGGAATTGGTGGTAGAGATGTAACAGAATCACAAATTGAAAGTGTATATGAGGACTTACAAAATTTAAAAGATATGACAAATCCATATAGATTTTTAGGATTAAAAACTAAATAGCTAAGTAAAAATATTTAGTTATAAAAGAAAGGAAAGTAAAACTATGTATAATTTAAAAGAAATAGTAGCAAATAAACCATCTAGGTTTTCAGCAGGACATAGAATGTGTGCAGGTTGTGGTGCTCCACCGGTAGCAAGAATGATACTAAGGGCAGTACATGAAGACGACCATGTAGTTGTATCAAATGCAACAGGATGTATGGAAGTTTCAACTTGTATATATCCATATACATCATGGGAAGATTCATATATTCATACAGCATTTGAATGTGCAGCTGCAACAGGTTCTGGTGCAGAGGCAGCATATAAATCTTTAAAAAAACAAGGAAAAATCCCAGAAAATGAAAATACAAAATTTATTTGTTTTGGTGGAGATGGTGGAACTTATGATATAGGAATTCAAAGTTTATCAGGTGCTATGGAAAGAGGTCATGATATGACTTATGTATGCTATGACAATGGAGCATACATGAATACAGGTATTCAACGTTCATCTGCAACACCAGAATTTGCAGACACAACAACATCACCAGCAGGAACTGTAATTCCAGGAAAAATGCAATCAAGAAAAGACCTAACAGAAATAATGGTGGCACACCATTTACCATATGTAGCACAAACAGCTGCATTTATGAATTTTAAAGACTTATATGAAAAAGCTGAAAAAGCTATATACACAAAAGGAGCTAAATTCTTAAATGTGTTAGCACCTTGCCCAAGAGGTTGGGGTTATCCAACAGAAGATTTAATGAAAATAAATAAATTAGCAGTAGATACATGTTATTGGCCAATGTATGAAGTAGTAGATGGAGTTTACCATATTACATACAAACCAGCTAAAAAATTACCAATAGAAGAATTTTTAAAACCACAAAAAAGATTTAAACATATGTTTAAACCAGGCAATGAGTGGATGATAGAAAAATTCCAAGAAGAAGTAGACAAGAGATGGGAAGAACTACTTGCTAAAGAAGAAATGACAAATAAAAATAAATAATTTAAAAAAGTTTTACGTATAGTGCGTAAAACTTTTTTTAGAAACTAAATCCCTTGTATAAATCTTAATTTTAGTATATAATATAATACTAGGTTAATTTGTTATATATGTGGGGGAAAAAATGATAATAAGTAATGATATTTTAGAAGAACTGAAAGAATCAGCAGGTGAAGCAAGAAACGAAAAAGCAAGTAACATTGTAAAAAATAATAAAGTGAAAATAACAAAAGTAACTTATGAAAATAAAAATAATTTTAGTGTTCATGCAAAAGTTAAAGGAAATTTAGATGATTATGATACATATATTGAAGCAAAATCTGGAGAAATAGAAAACTTAAGTTGTACTTGTCCAGATTATGAGTCTACATATGGAACTTGTAAACATATTTTAGCTACAGCATTAGAATTTGATGAAAACCCATCATATATAAGTTTGTTTACTAAAAAAAATATAGTACCAGAAAAAGTAAGTAAAGACAAAAATAATGAAAAATATAGAATATATAGACAAATGATTAGTTCTTTTTACTTAGAAGAACAAAAAGAAGAAAACAAAAATATTCTTTGTGAAGAAAAAATAAAAATAGAGCCAAGACTTATATATAAAGAAAATTTAAAATCTTTTAGGTTAGAAATAAGAATAGGCAATAAGCAAATGTATAAAGTAAAAAATCTTCCAGACTTTTATACAAGAATGATGAACAAAGAAGTATATAAATATGGAACAAAACTAGAATTTATGCATATTAAAGAAAATTTTGAAGAGGAAAGTAGAAACCTTTTAGAATTTATATTAAAGTATGCAGAAATTATTAAATATGCTAATGAAGTTGAGGAAAGATATTATACAAATGTTTTAGATAATGCATATATAGTGTTATCAAATTCAGGAATAGATGAACTCTTTGAAATATTAAAAGGTAAAAAAATAGAAATATATAGTGAGTATTCAACAGAAAAAGTAGAATTTGTGGATAACGAACCAGAAATCAAATTTAATTTGCAAGAAAAAAATGATACAGATTATAAAATTACTACAAATGCGAATATATTTAATTATATAATTATTGAAGGGAAAGAGCATACATATTTTTGGCAGGATAATAAATTTTTTAAATGTTCAAAAGCATTTAAAAATTCTGTTATTAAATTATTAGATATATTTAAAATTAATTTTACTAAAGAAATAGTTTTAAGGAAAGATGAATTTGCAGATTTTTATTCTTTAATAGTTCCACTTATAAAAGATAAAATTAATATGCAAGAAATAGATGATGACGAAATAAAAGAATATATGCCAAGAAAGCTCAAAGTAAAAGTTTATTTAGACTATAACAGAAAAGGTTATATAACAGCAGATATAAAATTTTGCTATGATGATTTTGAATTTAGTCCATTTGAACAAATAGATAAAAAAATTCCTAGAAATGCTATAGAAGAATCAAAAGCATTAGATTTATTTAGTAATTCGGGATTCATGTATGATGGAAAAAATAACAAACTAGTTTTAGTTAAAGATGATGATATATACAATTTCTTACAAAATGAAATTGAACAATATATTTCTAAATTTGAAGTATTAGCAACTGAAAAATTTAAAACAAAACAAATAATAAGTCCAAAAATAAACTCTATTGGTGTAAAAATAGAAAATAATTTACTAAATATTGACTTGTCTAATATAGATATAGATAAAAGTGAAATTGTAGAAATAATGAAAAAATATAAACTAAAAAAGAAATACCATAGACTTAAAAATGGTGAGTTTATAAATTTAGAAGAAAATGAAGCACTTAGTACTTTAGAAAAAATAGCAGATGGAACTTCTTGCCAATATGAAGAAATGATAAATGGAACTTTACAACTTCCAATTTATAGAGGACTATACTTAGATAAAATTTTAAAACAAAATGATGGAATTGTTTTAAAACAAGGAGAAAAATACAAAAAATTAATAGATGACGTATATAGTAGACAAATATCTGACAAATATAATGTTCCAAATGGGCTAAAAGCCGAATTAAGAGAATATCAACAAGTTGGATTTGAATGGCTTAAAACATTAGATGAATATAATTTGGGCGGAATCTTAGCAGACGATATGGGACTAGGAAAAACGCTTCAACTTTTGGCAGTAATAATGTCATATGTAGAAAAAACTCCAAAAGAAGAACTAAAACCAATTTTGGTAGTTTGTCCAAGTTCACTATCTTTAAATTGGAAAGAAGAAGCAAAAAAATTCACACCAGCACTTAAAACTTTAGTTATTAGTGGTGATTCAAAAACAAGAGAAGAAATGATATCTAATATTTTAAAATATAATATAATTATAACTTCTTATGATTTACTAAAAAGAGACATTGAAATATATAAAAAGTATAATTATGAATTTAGATATATAATAGCAGATGAAGCTCAATATATAAAAAATAACAATACACAAAATGCAAAAGTTATAAAAGAAATAAAAGCAGAAACTAGATTTGCATTAACCGGAACTCCAATAGAAAATTCATTATCAGAATTGTGGTCAATTTTTGATTTTATTATGCCAGGATATTTATTTTCGTATAATAAATTTAAAATTTCATTTGAAACACCAATAAGCAAAGACGAAGATAAAGAAGCTATGGATAGATTAAAAAATATGATAGAACCATTTGTACTTAGAAGGACAAAAGAAAAAGTTCTTACAGAATTACCAGAAAAAACAATAACTGTTTTAAACAATGAAATGTCAGGAGATCAATTAAAAATATACTTATCATATATGCAAAGTGCAAAAAAACAAGCAAAAGAAGAAATTGAAGCAAATGGATTAGCAAATAGCCAAATAAAAATATTAGCTTTACTGATGAGGCTAAGACAAATATGCTGTCATCCGGGATTATTTTTAGAAAACTATGAAGGAGAAAGTAGCAAGTTAAATCAATGCATGGAAATTGTTAAAGATGCAGTTCGAGGAGGACACAAAATATTATTATTTTCAGGATATTCTTCAATGTTTTCATATATAGAAAGAGAATTAAATAATAATGAAATTAAATATTTTAAACTAACAGGGCAAACAAAAGTAGATGAAAGAATGGACTTAGTAAATGAATTTAATAATAATGCAGAAGTAAAAGTGTTTTTAATATCTTTAAAAGCAGGAGGAACAGGACTTAATTTAATTGGAGCAGATATGGTTATTCATTATGATCCTTGGTGGAACATATCAGCAGAAAATCAGGCAACAGACAGAACATATAGAATTGGACAAAAAAGAAATGTTCAAGTATATAAACTTATTACTAAAAATTCAATAGAAGAAAAAATATATAATTTACAAGAAAAGAAGGCAAAACTTGCAGATGATATGCTTTCAACAAAAGAAACCTTTATTAGTAAATTATCTAAAGAAGATATTATGGAATTATTTCAATAACAACTTGATTTACAATGATGTATAAATATGATATAATTATTTCAAATCTATGAAGCACATGTATTAGAGTAATTACTAGTCATGTGCTTCTTATAAATATATATGGAGGTAAAAATGAAACAGTATATAAATATAATAGGTGGAGGATTAGCAGGCTGTGAAGCCGCATATCAAATAGCTAAAAGGGGAATTAAAGTAAAATTATATGAAATGAAACCAAAAAAATATACACCTGCACATTCTAACAAAAATTTGGCTGAAATAGTATGTAGCAATTCTTTTAAATCTGACCTACTAACAAATGCATGTGGACTTTTAAAAGAAGAACTTAGAAGATTAGATTCTTTATTAATACAAGTAGCAGATGAAACAAAAATTCCAGCAGGACAGGCTTTAGCAGTTGATAGAGAATTATTTTCAAAGAAAGTTACAGAAAAAATTAAAACTATAGAAAATATAGAAATAATAAATAAAGAAGTTGTTAGTAAGTATGACAAGAACTTAGATAATATAGAAGAAAATATACTTTTTGAAAATTTAATAAATGGAGCAATAACTATTATTGCCTCAGGGCCACTTACTTCTGATTCATTGTCTATAGGAATAAGAAAACTAACAGGAGAAGATAACCTACATTTTTATGATGCTGCAGCTCCTATTATTGAAAAAGATAGCATAAATTTTGATATTGCTTTTTATGGTGATAGATATGAACAAGAAAAAAGTAAAACTGAGACTGAAATAGAATGGAAAAAAAGGATTAGTTCAAATAAAAGTGACTATATAAACTTACCAATGAATAAAGAAGAATATGAAAATTTTGTAAATGAATTAATAAATGCTGAAGTAGTAAATTTACATGAATTTGAAAAAGGTGATATTTTTGAGGGGTGCATGCCAATTGAAATTATGGCAAAAAGAGGAATAGATACATTAAGATTTGGTCCTCTTAAACCAGTAGGATTTGATGATCCAAGAACGTGTAAAAGACCTTATGCTATTGTACAATTAAGGCAGGATAATTCAAAAGCATCTTTATATAATTTGGTTGGATTTCAGACTAATTTAAAATATGGAGAACAAAAAAGAGTATTTTCAATGATACCTGGATTAGAAAATTCTGACTTTATTAAATATGGAGTAATGCATAGAAATACATTTATTAATTCTACAAAATTGTTAGATAGTACATTTCAATTAAAAAAGAAACAAAATGTATTTCTTGCAGGTCAAATAACAGGAGTGGAAGGATATGTGGAATCAATAGCTTCTGGACTAGTTGCAGGAATAAATACAGTAAACTTATTAGAAAATAAAGAAAAAACTATATTTCCAAAAGAAACAATGATAGGAGCTTTATCAAGTTATATTTCAACTAATAACGATAAATTTCAACCAATGAATGCAAATTTTGGAATATTGCCAGAATTAGACGGAAAAAAAATAAAAGATAAAAAATTAAGATATGAAGAGCTAAGTAAAAGAGCATTACAAATATTAAAAATATATTAAATTTATGTTACAAAGCTAAAAACTACTTGAATTATTAAACATTGTTTTGATATTATTAAGTAAAATATAACTATATAAGGTTACATAACTTGAAAAAAATAAAAAACTATGCTATAATAGAATTATTGAGAAAACAATTATAAGCATATTTTTAAAATTAGGAGGTAATAATTATGAATAATGAAAATCTTTCTAAAGAAATGCTTGAAAATCTTTCAATAGATGAATTGGCAGATTTAAAAATAGAAGCGGATGATTTGGCAAATGATTTTGAGAACATAATACAAAAATGTGATCAGGCTTTAAATTCTTAATTAGGGGGGAGAAAAAATGGAATTAGAAAGTTTAAATAAGCAATATTTATCATTAAAATCTAAATTAAGAGATGCTAGAAGTAAAGAAAACACTTTAAACAATAGACTTACAGTACTTAGCGATGAAAAAATAATTATAAATGGTAAATTGGTAGAAGCAAAAAGAAATAATGATCAAGCAGAAATAAAGAGATTAAATCAAGAATTAAAACAAGTAAATGATGACATTGCAGATCTTAAATCAGAAGCTGTAATTCAAAAAGAAGAAATTGATGGAATAAGATCAATGATTAATGCAAGAGTAAATGAAGTAAGAAATAATG
>CALXKR010000014.1 GCA_944388895.1 uncultured Clostridia bacterium
TAAATTTCCATTTGTCTGCCTAAAAAGCTAGATGCTACTGAAACAACTTCTTCTTCAGTTTTACTCATCTTAAAGTTATCTTCTTTGCTAATTAATGCAACACTTCCAATAACATCTCCGTCAGAAATTATTGGAACTATAACTTGTGGTTTTACTTCTTTTTCTTTGTTTCCCTTTTCAGTTATGAAAATAGAATTTTTGCCGTCACCTATAAATTTTTGCCTATTTTCAAAAACTTTTTCCAAATCACTACTAATTTTTTGCTCTAAAATATCTTTTTTAGTTGTTCCTGCTACTGCTATTACAGAGTCCCTATCAGTTATAACTGCAATATGACCAGTAATTTTGTTTAAGCTATCTACATACTCTGTAGCAAAATTAGAAAGTTCACCAATTGGAGAATATTTTTTTAAAATAATATCTCCATCTTTTTCTGTAAATATTTCCAAAGGGTCACCTTCTTTTATTCTTAATGTTTTTCGTATTTCTTTAGGAATAACTATTCTTCCTAAATCGTCTATTCTTCTTACTACTCCTGTCGCTTTCATTTTTCCTCCTAATTTTTTCATTATATTGCTATTATGTGCATAAGATGAAATTTTATACAAAATATTTAAAAAATTAAATGAAGAATATTACATAAAATATATTGAAGAAAAAAATTTTTTATGATATTCTAAAAGCAAATAAAAGGAGGAAAATATGAGTAGATTAAAAAGAAAAAAACAAACTAATAAAGTAAGTGTTTTTTTAGGAATAATAATAATTGCAATATTAGTTGCATTATCAGTAGGAATATATTATTTAGTAAATAATCCAAATATTTTTTACAAAAATGAAGCTAATAATGGAATGACTAACAATTTAAATACAAATAGTGAAGGAGAAAAAGAAGTGGCTAAAGATACTGTAATAAATATTGTTGGAATTGGAGATAGCTTATGTCATAGTCAAAATTTTAATGATGCATATGAAGCTGGAGAATATGATTTTTCACCAATGTTTAAAAATATAACAAAATATATAGAAAATGCAACTGTAGCGGTTGGAAACTTAGAAACAACTTTAGCAGGAAAAGATAGAGGTTATTCTGGATACCCAACTTTTAATTCACCAGATGAACTTGCTTTAGATTTAAAAGAAATGGGAATAGACATACTAACAACAGCTAATAATCATTGTATAGATAAAGGTTATACTGGGCTTGTAAGAACACTAGATAAATTAGATGAATATGGAATTGCTCATACAGGAACATCAAGAAGCGAGGAAGAACAAAATACTATTCTATTTAAAGATTTAGATGGAATAAAAACAGCTTTCTTGTGCTATACTTATGGAACAAATGGTATTCCAATTCCAAAGGGAAAAGAATATAGTGTTAATTTAATAGACAAAGAATTAATGAAAAAACAATTGGATAAAGCAAAAGAAGAAGGAGCAGAAATTATTTGCGTGAGTATGCATTGGGGGTCAGAGTACCGAATAAAACAAACAGAAGAACAAGAAGAATTAGCAGAATTTTTAATAAAAAATGGAGCAGACGTAATATTAGGTAACCATTCACATGTACCTGAGCCAATGGAAATGAAAACTGTAACGCTTGATGATGGAACTACAAGGGAAGGTTTTGTTATTTATTCAATGGGAAATTTCTTTTCAGCTCAAACTCAAGAATATACTAGAGATACTCTAATTTTAAATGTAGAAATTAGAAAGAATGGACAAACAGGAAAAATAACAATAGATAAAGCTACATATACACCAGTATATGTTTATGATAATGGAGTAAATGCAAAAGATAGATATGAACTTTTAGATATTGAGCAAGTAATAAAAGATTATGAAGAAGGAAACTCAAAATATACAGAAACAATGTATAACTTAATGAAAAAAGAACTTAAAAAAATAGAAGAAATAGTTGGACCTGAAATAGATAACACATAATAAAACTAATAATACAGAAGTATTACATTTTGAAGACAATAATTGACAAAATCAGACTTTAATATTACAATAATATTAGGTGAAAATTATGGTAAGAAAGTCTAGATTATGGATATATATTTTAACAATAATAATAGCCGTAGCATTAGTTATAGCTATTATTTTTGGTATATATTATACAAAAAACATAACATATGCTGCTGAAAATAATTCGCAAAAAATAGCAGTAGAAGTTCCTATAACCAAAAAAGATAAGGATAAAGAAATAAATATTGATGAAATTGTAGAAAATAATACAAAAATTTCTAAAATAGAAAAGCTAGAGAAGCAAGAAACAGACATAGAGTTTACTACACAATATATTGAAAATAGTTCTTTAGCAAAGGGCAAAATACAAGTATTACAAGAAGGGGTAGATGGAAAACAAAATTCAGTACTAAAAAATATATATGAAGGAGACAAGTTAATATCTTCTACACAAATATATTCACAAATTACAAAAGCTTCGGTAGACAAAATTGTGCAAATTGGTACAGGAGCTTATTCAAATACATATGTACCTGTAGTTGGAGATGTACTAAAAGCAACTTCTATTACTCTTCCTATTCGAATAAACCCAGATGAAAATGCTGAAAAGGTTGTAACAATAAATAAGGGAGATAAAGTAACTTTAAAAGCAAAACAAAATGATTGGTACTATGTAGCTTATGAAAATTATTTGGGCTGGGCAAAATCAGAGTGTTTAGAGTATGTAAATCCTAATGGAACAGGCGATGGAGATGAAAATAATGTTCAATATACAAAAGAGCAGTTATCACAAAACTTAGGATTTAGTATGCTTCTTAATAAACCTAGTGGACTTACATTAGAACAATTTAAAAAAATATTTGAAAATGATTCAAATGATAAAAATAATGTATTTAAAGATAATGCTGAATATTTTTATTATATTGAGCAACAATATAACATAAATGGAATATTTGTAGCAGCTGTAGGAATTCACGAAAGTGCTTGGGGAACATCATCTATTTCAAAGAATAAAAAGAATTTATTTGGATATGGTGCATATGATAGTGATCCTTCAGGAAGTGCATATACATTTCAAAGTTATGCAGAAGGAATTGACTTGATTGCAAGAGTATTTGTTAAATACTATTTAAATCCAAAAGGAACACCTATTTATGGTGGAGAAACAGCGGCAGGAACTTATTATGAAGGTGCTACTTTAAGTGCAGTAAATAAAAGATATGCAACAGATAAAAATTGGGCAAATGGAGTATATAAATGGATGACTTATTTGTATAATAAATTATAATATTTACTTGATATTTTAGAAGTATTAGTGTATTATTATATATGTAAAAAGAAGGGAGAAAATATATGAGAAAAGCAATTGCAGTATTTTTAATAACTATTAGTATTATTTGTACAACACAAGTTTATGCTACTAATGTTTCAAATGAAATAATTTCTGAAGAAACAAAAAGCCAACTTGTAGAAATTAAAGACAAAGAATTGAAATCAATAGAAGATTATAAAGAAGCTTATGGAAGTGACACATATGGATTAGTTGCATACATATTAGATAAAGTTAGAGTTTATAGTATACCAGTTGCATTCTTAGGAATAGCAATTAGTGCTATATATCAATATGTTATTGGTATTAGAAAACTTGATGTCAGAGACAAAGGTTTTAATGCCATGATAGGTATGGTGACAATGTTAATAATTTGTCAAGTGTTACCACTTATTTTTGCAATTGTTGTAAAAGGTTGGAGGGGATAAACAAATGAAAATTTTATTTGCAGTAAGTAATGATAATATTTCAAATTCTATTATAAAAAATTACCAAGACAAATATAAAGAAATTATAACTAGTAAAAATGTGTATTACTTTAATGCAATAATAAAAGAACTACAAAAAGACAAAAGCTATGATGTTATTGTTATAGGTGAAGACTTAGAACCTATTTCAAATAACAATTACGACACTATAGATAAATTTATATTTGAAAAATTGGATAGTATAAGTGATGAAGCATATAAACCTACTGGAGAAGATATTCCTATTATTTTAATTTGCTCAGACAGAAGAACAAAATCTGATGCACTTTTAATTAAATTATTCGGAATAGGTATTTATAATGCTTTATTAGGAAATGATAGAAATATTAACACAGTTTGTAACTTAATAAATAAGCCTAGAAGTAAAAAAGAGGCAAAAATATATTATAGAGTAGACTCAGAAGAAGTAAATTATAAACCAGAATCTGAGGAAGAAGTTAGTGAAACAGAAATTCAAAATATATTAGCACATTATAAAAAAATTGGAAATAATGAAAAAAAGTGTGTTGAAAGTTTTAATAGTATAGCTTCTCAATATAATGACACTCAATTAAGAATAATTACTAAATTTTTACCTTTAAATGTAAAAGCAATATTAGAAGCAAACTCTACAAAATATCAACAATTAATGTCAAATGGAACGGTTCTTACTAATGGCAAATATAATAGGTATGAGGCACCAACTTCTAAAAATATTAAAAAACAAAATATGGACTTACTAACTAAAGATTTAGAAAAAACAAAATTAACTAAA
Organism: uncultured Clostridia bacterium; assembly: GCA_944388895.1. Taxonomy (GTDB): domain Bacteria; phylum Bacillota; class Clostridia; order TANB77; family CAG-508; genus CAG-793. Next base: position 4,547 of record CALXKR010000014.1, read on the forward strand.
CCAGTAGTAATTCCTTCAACAATGAATATTGAACCAGTAACACCTCAAGTAAGACAAGCAGTACCTCAAAACATTCAGCAAGTACAAAGAAATCAAAGTTTTGAACCTGTTAATGTAGGTCAAAATGTAGAGCAACCAAATTATGAACAAACTAATATTTTACAATCAGTTGAAACTGAACCTGTTATTGAAGCACCTAAAAAAAGAGGAAGACCTAAAAAAGTGGTAACAGAGGAAATGACACCAAAAGTTGCTGAAACTACAGTGAAAAGAGGAAGAGGAAGACCTAAAAAAGTTGACACAACTATACCACAAGAACAACCTATTGAAAATGCACAATTAATGCAAGAAATTAAACCAATTCAAAATATAGAACCAGTACAACCAATTCAAGATATAGAATCTGTTAATCCAACACAAGAAACTATTGAACCACTAAGTGAAGATATAAATTTATTTGATTTAACAGATAATAATACAAATAATGATTTTTATAATAATGATGTTAATTTGTTTGATATGGGAAATAGCCCCTATGAAAATCAAATGCAACAAGACATAATGGCACAAAACGATTTTGAACAGAATCAAATACAACCAGAACCAATAGCACAAAATAATTTTAACCAAAATGAAAATTTATACAATGATTTTAATGTATACCAAAATGAAGAATTAGTTAATACTAAAAGTAATAATGTAGCACAAAGTAATTTTATAGCTCAAAATAGTAAAATTGTAGCTTTTGTTGGAACAAGCAAAAATGGAACATCTTTTATAGTTAATAACTTAGCAGAGTTATTATCTCAAAAAGGAATAAAAACAGCTATATTGGATTTAACTAAAAATAAAAATTCATATTATATGTTTACAGATAATGACCAAAAGTTAATGTCTATTGCAGGAGAAAGTATTAGAAATTTAGCACAAGGTAATATTGCTGGTGTAGATGTTAACAAAAATTTAACAGTATTTACATCATTACCTGGAGATGACAGAGAACTTGAAAATTTTGATACAATATTACAAACATTAGACAACAATTATTCAGCAGTACTAATGGATTGTGATTTTGATACAAATATTAATTATTTTGTAAAATCAACAGAAATATATTTAGTACAATCTATGGATGCATTAACAATTCAACCATTAACATTATTCTTAAGCGAACTAAAATTAAAAAATGCATTAGACGAAACAAAATTAAGAGTAATAATTAATAAAGAAGTAAAATTAAAAATATTGACTACTAAAATGATTTTGGGTGGAATGGCAAAATACAATGAACCATCAATGACTTTACAAAGAGATTTATTTAATCCAAATACAATAAAATATGTTACAATTCCATTTGAAGAACAAACATATGCAAGATATCTTGAAGCTATAGCATTATGTCAGATATCATTAAGTGGATATTCAGCAATGTTTATGAATAGCTTAGAAAATTTAGCAAGTATGGTATATCCTTTAATACCAGGTGGAAGCAATCAAAATTATTCAGATTACTCAAAGTATTCACCTAATTATGAAAAAGCAAATAAAAAAGGATGGTTTGGTTCAAAAAGTAAAAAGCAAATTCCAACACAATTTTCTTCAGATGTAAATGGAACACTAAACAAGATGAGATCTAATTATTAAAAAACGAGGGGGGAAAATTTTGATAATAGCAGTTATAACAATACTGGTAATAATTGTTTTAGCTTTAATAATATATAACTATTCTGTACACAAAAAAATAGAAACATATAGTAATTTAAATCAAAGAATAACTAGTTTAAATGTGTTACAAGAGTTTATGAAAACATTAGGCGAAAATACTAGTATAAAAGAAAAACTTGAAAATATAAATGATATATTAATTAGTAAATATTCAATTAAATATTCAACTATAGTAGTGTTTGACGGTGCACAATATGTAGTAAAAGCTTCAAATGTAGACAGAAAGCATTGGGACACATTAAAATCATTGCAAAATGATCCAGTATTTAGTGATAGTATCAAAACTGCAACCCCTAAATATGTTACTGTAGATAATGAAAACGAAAAATTGCCATATCAAAAAATGGAATTTGGTAGAGCAAAATGTGCTATGTTTTTCCCTTTATATGTAGATAATGTCTATATTGGATATTGGATTATAGAGGGAAGCATGCCACATGAATTTGATCATATTGATACTACAATTTTAGAAGTTGTTAGAAATAATATAGTTACAATTCTTAAAACTGTAGAAAAACAGGCAACTATAGAAAATATAGTTAGAGATGATTTATATTCAGGATTGAAATCAGCAGAATATTTATATGGAGAAGGTAAAAAAATAATAGACCAATTTACTACTTCGGCAATTTGCTTATTTAAAATTACTAATTTACCAAATATAAATATTGAGGTTAGTAGAAAAACTGGAGATGCAGTAATAACAGAACTATCAAATTTTATTAAAAATAATTTAGCTAAGGATTATATATTTGTAAGATATATGGGCCCAAAATTTGCAATAGTATTTTCAGGAGCTGACAAAGAAGGTGTATATAGTTTTATGGAAGATATGAAACCAAAAATTGAAGAATTAGAAATATCAGCAGCTGAAGATTATATACCAGAAAACGAAGAAGAAGATATAGTTGTAAGTCCTAAAATAAGAATTGCAATTTCAACATATTATAAAGGTACATCATTAGATGGAGCATTAAAGAAAATGGAAGAATACATAGATTCATCAAATGAAAATACAATAAAAAGTATGTAGGGAGGAATTAATATGGAAATTGATCAAACAGTAAGATTTGATGTAGAAAAAGAGCAAAATGCAAAAACTAAGGAAATTTTAAAAGAGGTATATTCTGCTTTAAATGAAAAAGGATATAATCCAATAAATCAAATAGTAGGATATATATTATCTGGAGATCCAACATATATAACAAGCCATAGAGGTGCTAGAAATTTAATTAGACAAGTTGAAAGAGACGAGTTATTAGAAAAAATGGTTAAGGAATATATTGATATAGATGAATAGAAAATTAGGAATAGATTATGGCGAAAATAGAACTGGAATAGCTATAACAGATGAACTTGGAATAACAGCACAAGGGCTAGAAACAATCACTTCAAATGGAAATGACAAAATTATATTAAAAAGATTAGCAGAAATTTTAGAAACTTATTCAATAGATACTTTTGTAGTAGGAAATCCATTAAATATGGATGGAACTAAAAGTAAACGTTCAGAAAAAACAGAACAGTTCATTCACAAATTAAAATCTAGATTTAATAATATATTAATTGTTTCTATTGATGAAAGATTAACTACAGTTGAAGCTCATAAAACTATGAATGCTTTAAATGTTCAAAATAAAAAGAAAAGAGCAATAGTAGACACTATTTCAGCAGTATATATATTGGAAAGTTATATTAATAAAAAATAAAAAGATCAAGTGTTTTACTTTTAATACAATATAATTATGTAAAATGCTTGATTTTTGCGCTATTTTGGTGTAAAATAAATTATATGTTTATGAATAAATTAAAAATAAGGAGGAAATAATAATGGCATCAGTATATTCAGCAGGAGATTTTAGAAATGGAACAACATTCGAAATGGACGGAAATGTATATAGAGTAGTTGAATTCCAACATGTTAAACCAGGAAAGGGTTCAGCATTTGTTAGAACAAAAATAAAAAATGTTATAACAGGTAGTGTATTAGAAAAAACATTTAACCCATCTGAAAAATATCCAGCAGCAGAAATTGAGAAAAAAGAAATGCAATATTTATATGAAGATAGTGGATTATATTATTTCATGGATAATGAAACATATGAACAAATTCCACTAAATGCAGAACAATTAGGAGACAGCTTAAAATTCTTAAAAGAAAATATGAATGTAAAAATACTTTCATATAAAGGAAAGGTATTTTCAATAGAACCACCTATATTTGTAGAATTAGAAGTTACATACACAGAACCAGGTTTTGCAGGAAATACTGCAACTACTTCTGGAAAACCAGCAACATTAGAAAATGGATATAAGTTAACAGTTCCAATGTTTGTTAACATAGGTGATGTTGTAAGAGTAGACACAAGAACAGGTGAATATATGGAAAGAGTTTAATAGAAAGGAAATATTATGGCAGAATTAAATAAAAATTATAATAGAATCATGTCTGAATTAGAGTCTAAAATTAAAGACCCTAAAGAATTAGATTTTGTTAAAAGTAAATTTTCAGAATTATCTGTAATGTTTATGGACACAATTGAAAGATTAGTTGCTAATAGTGAAAAACAATTAGCTTTAGAAAAAAAGGTGGACACTATACAAAAATCATTAAAAAGAATTGAAAATGATATTTATATAGATGATTCTGATGAAGATGATTGCAATTGTGACGACTGCAATTGTGATGACTGTGATTGCGAGGATTGTGACGATTGTGATTGCGAGGATTGTGATGAAGAATGTAACCATTGTTATGGAGACCAAATGCATGATCACGATTTAGATTATGAATTTGAAATAGTATGTCCATATTGTGATTATGAATTTGTAACAGGAAAAGAGACTAATTTAAAGGATAAAATAGAATGTCCAAATTGCCATAATATAATAGAATTAGACTGGGATGATTATTGTAATGGTGAATGTGATCACTGCGGTGAGCCATGTTATAATGAAGATTTAAACATGGAAGAAAGCAAAGTAAATGAAGAAGAAAATAAAGATTATAAATATACCAAAAGTGATGACAAAAAAGATAAAGAAAACAAAAATACTGAAAACAATAATTCTAAGCAAGACAATGAAGACGATATGTAAACTTTTTCATAAAATATAAGATAGAGTGTTAAAAGTAATTTTAGCACTCTATTTTTGTATATACATTATTGGGTGCTAGTTGAAAATAAAGATAGAGGGTCTATTGCTTTTCCATCAATTTTAATTGTCAAATGTAAATGAGAACCAGTAGTAGCCCCATTAGTAGGTTTTCCATTTGAGTCTTTATAAGGATTATTATTTATTCCATAAACATTTTTAGGACCTACATAACCAATAAGTTGACCTTTTTTCACTTCTTGATTACGAGAAACAATAAAATGAGGAGAAACATGGCAATAAGATACAGAAATATTTTGATAATTTTCTAATTTTAAAACTATAGTATATCCTCCTCCAGCGCCCCAACTTGCAAATGTAATTGTACCATCATCAATAGCATAAAGATTAGTTCCATTAGATGCAGGAATGTCTATACCAGAATGATAAGTTGAAGCACCTAAAGTAGGAGAAGATCTTTTACCAAAATATGAAGAAATATATGTATATCCGGGAATTGGCCAGAAAAAATTAGATTCTGAAATAATAATATTTTCTTCAAAAGTATTATCATAATATGAATTATTAGAATAAAATATAGGAATAAAAAATAGTGAAATAAAAAGAATGATAATAAATATAACAATAAAAAATTTATTAAATAAATTAAACATAAGCACTCCTAAATAGTGCCCTAATAACATATTAACATAAATTGGAATTAAAGACAATAATTTGAATAAAAAAATTAATACAAAAAAATAATAATAAAAAATACTTGAAAAATAACATTTAATATGTTATTATATTACTTGTTAAAACAAATAGGGGTATAGTGTTAATGGTAGCACATCGGTCTCCAAAACCGCTTGTGAGGGTTCGAATCCTTCTACCCCTGCCAAATCAAAACAAAAAGTTCCAATTGCTTGGAACTTTTATTTTTATCTTTCATCAATTTCTTTATCAGAAGACATATTTAAATTTATATTATTTGCTTCAGGTTTTTCTTTCATTTCTTGTTCTCTAACTTCATAAGAAGTAATTTTATTTTTATCAGTATCATATGAGTAAACACATGGAGTTTCTAATGCTTTTATTGTAGACATACACTTTTCAAGTGAATTAAATCCATCATGATAAACATCAAAATTTTCTAAGTTAGAAGCTACATCAAGAGCTTTTTCTAAATTTTCACCGTCTAAAAATATTTTAGTTGGATCACTACTATATGAAGAGTGAACATTAGCGTAATAAACATATTCAGGACCATTTGCACCAGTTACTGTATCTCTATGAACTGTAATGCTAGCAGGTTTTACAGAAGATTTAGAGGTATATATGTCCATAATATTACTTTTTAAATAATCTAAAGAATAACTACGAACTTTTGAAGCAAATTCATTTATTTCAGATGAACTAGAATCCTTAGAAATAGCTTCAAATTCTTCATAAAGTGTTTCTAAATCTTGTTTTTCGGTTTCAGATAGTGAAATAGCATAGTTTTGAATATGATCATTTGGTTCTGGAACTTTATTATCATCTTTAATTAGTGAAATTGCACCTATTGTTAAAACACCTGCTGCAAGTAAACTAGCTATTCTTAGAGAAAGTGATTTTTTTCTTGGTGCTTGGCTTTTTTGTACTAAATTTCTATGAGTACCTCTAGGAGCTGAAAAACTGGTTATATTATGTTCTATATCTCTATTTTTAAACATTCTAGATATGTCTCTAAATTCATCATTTAAAATTGGTTCTTTCATAACATCCTCCTAAATTAAATATTAAAAAAATTATAACATTATAAAAAAATATTTACAAGTATTTATTAAAAATGTTACAATAAATACGTCTAAAAATTAAAATAAAGAATAAACTTTAAATAAACGGAGGAAACAAAATGACAAATATTTTATATTCAATAATTTATGGAATAATTGAAGGAATAACAGAGTGGCTACCAATTAGTAGTACAGGACATTTAATTTTGGCAGAAAACTTCTTAAAATTTCAAGGACTATCAGAAGGATTTTTTGATATGTTCAATGTAGTTATACAATTAGGTGCTATTTTAGCAGTTGTAGTATTGTATTTTAAAAATATATGGCCAATAAAAAAAGAAAAAAGCAAAAATGGAGAAAATAAAATTACTTGGGATAAAAACATACTAAATTTATGGGGAAAAATATTAGTTGCATGCGTACCGGCTGCAATAATTGGTCTATTATTTGATGATTTACTTGAAAAATACTTATATAACTCTTGGGTTGTATCAACAATGCTTATTTTAGTAGGTATAACATTTATAATAATAGAGAATAAAAAACAAGGCATGAAACCAAGAGTAAAAGATATTGTAGAACTAACATATAAAGATGCTATAATCATAGGATTATTTCAAGTAATTGCAGCAATATTTCCAGGAACTTCACGTTCAGGTGCAACAATAATAGGTGCATTATTAATAGGAGTATCAAGAACAGTTGCAGCTGAATATACTTTTTATTTAGCAATTCCAGTTATGTTTGGAGCAAGCTTGCTAAAAATATTAAAATTTGGATTAAGTTTTACAGGAGCAGAGTTAGCAGTTTTACTAGTAGGAATGATAGTAGCATTTTTAGTTTCAGTATTTATAATAAAATTCTTAATGAATTACATCAAAAAACATGACTTTAAAGTGTTTGGATGGTATAGAATTGTATTAGGAATTATTGTTCTAATCTTATTAGGAGTAATGTAAAATATGGGGACAGCTGAAATATTTTTCATAAGTATAGGTCTAGGTATGGATGCTTTTGCAGTATCTATATGTAAAGGACTTTCAATGCTAAAGATGAATTGGAAAAAGGCAACAATTATAGCATTATACTTTGGAATATTTCAGGGGATAATGCCAATTATAGGTTTTGCCTTAGCAAAAAAAATTAGCAATTCAATAATATATATAAATTATTGGATTGCTTTTATTTTACTAATGGCAATAGGAATAAATATGATAAAAGAAGCCTTTAATAATAACGAAAAAGAAGATGATGATGTAAGTTTTAAAACAATGAGCATTTTGGCAATAGCTACAAGTATAGATGCATTAGCTGTTGGAGTAACATTTGCTTTTTTAAATGCAAATATAAGTGTTTTAGTTATATTAGTAGGAATTATTACAGGAATATTATCTTTAATAGGTGTAAAAATAGGAAACAAATTTGGTGAAAAATATAAAAGAAAAGCAGAAGTTTTTGGAGGAATTGTTTTAATATTTATTGCAATTAAAATTCTAATTGAAAATGTAATTGTAATATAAAAAACACCCCAAAAGAGGATAAATTGTGGAAAATGTAATAAAACTGAAATATAAATGTAACAAAAATGTAGTATAATAATGATAATAATTACAAAAAATATTAAAAAATAAAGGAGTGATTTTATGACACCACATAATGAAGCGAAAAAAGAAGATATAGCTAGTACTGTATTAATGCCAGGTGATCCACTAAGAGCTAAATATATAGCAGAAAACTTTTTAGAAGATATTAAAGTAGTAAATACTGTTAGAAATATGTTAGGATATACTGGGTATTATAAAGGAAAGAGAGTAACTGTTTTTGCATCTGGAATGGGAATGCCAAGCATTGGAATATATGCTTATGAATTATACAAATTTTATGATGTTAAGAATATAATAAGAATTGGATCTTGCGGAGCATATTCTGAAAAATTAAATATATTTGACACAATATTAGTTGATAAAAGCTATACTGAAGGAAATTTTGCATATGCATTAGAGGGAAAAGATTGCCACTTAACTAATGCTGATACTTATTTAAACGATGTTATTAAGCAAACTGCTTTAGAGGAAAATACTGAAATAATTACAGGAAACGTGCTATGTAGTGAAGTATTTGATTATTATGTAGCCAATTTAGATGATTTAATATCTAGATTTCCTAAAGAGTTAAATATTATTGGAGCTGAAATGGAATCATTTGCTTTATTTTATATAGCAAAATACTTAAACAAAAAAGCTTCATGTTTACTTACCGTTGTTGATTCGCATTATAAACATCAAGAAATTTCAGCAGAAGAAAGACAAAATTCCTTAAATACAATGATTAAATTGGCATTAGATGCTAGTATAAAATTATAAAAAATTACTTATTTATGAACCAAAAATTAAGTAAATTTAATTTTGTAACAAAAATGTAATATAAATTTTAAAAAAATTGCTTGCTAAATTTGTATAGATGTAGTATATTAGGTATATACTATGATTAGTAACAAAGGAGGAGATAAAAATGGAAAACAATGAAAATAATTCATCTGTTTATACAAAAGTTCCTGCAAAGTTAAGTCCTTGGACTAGTTTTAAAAACTTCTTATTTCAAGATATAGTTGTTGAATTAACACCAAAGCAAGAAAAAGTTTTTAAAGAAGTACGTGACTTTTGGACACAAGAAATATACTTTGATAACGGATTTCATTTAAGACCATATAGCTATAGAAAAGAAGAAAATAGCAATGATGTAAAAATTTCTTTATAAAAGGAATAACTTTGTAAATTATTGAAAATAATAATACAAATTAAAAAAGAACACTTGAAATGTGTTCTTTTTTGTTATACAATAATATTGCCCAAAAGGCAGTTATATTATAAGGAGGTTTTATTATGTCAGTTAAAATAGGTATTAACGGATTTGGAAGAATCGGAAAATTAGCTTTTCAAGCAGCTTTAGAAAAAGGAGATGTAGAAGTAGTAGCTATAAATGATCCATTTATAACAGCAGATTACATGGCATATATGGTTAAATATGACACAATGCATGGAAGATTTAATGGAGATATAAAAGGAGAAGAAAATACATTAACTATAAATGGAAAAGAAATAAAAGTATATAATGAAATGGACCCTCATAATGTTCCTTGGGGAGAATTAAAAGTAGATTATGTACTAGAATGCTCAGGAGTATTTACAACAATGGAAAAGGCACAGGCTCATTTAGATGCTGGAGCTAAAAAAGTAGTTATAAGTGCACCATCAAAAGATGCTCCAATGTTTGTTATGGGAGTAAACCATGAAACATATGATACAAGCATGAACATTGTATCAAATGCTTCTTGTACAACAAACTGTTTAGCACCACTTGCTAAAGTTATAAATGATAAATTTGGAATTACAGAAGGATTAATGACAACAGTACACTCAACAACAGCTACACAAAAAACAGTTGATGGAGCTTCTAAAAAAGATTGGAGAGGCGGTAGAGCAGCTGCTGGAAATATTATTCCATCATCAACAGGTGCAGCAAAAGCAGTTGGAAAAGTTATACCATCATTAAATGGAAAATTAACAGGTATGTCATTCAGAGTTCCAACTTTAGATGTTTCAGTTGTTGACTTAACATGTAATTTAGCAAAACCTACAAGCTATGAAGAAATATGCAAAGCTATGAAAGAAGCAGCAGAAGGAGAAATGAAAGGAATAATTGAATATGTTGACGAAGACGTTGTATCATCAGATTTCTTAAATGATGTTCATACATCAATATTTGATGCAAAAGCAGGTATTCAGTTAACAGATACATTCGTAAAATTAGTTGCTTGGTATGATAATGAATGGGGCTATGCTCATAAATTAGTAGACTTAGCTTGCTACATGGCTGGAAAAGATGGAAATAACTAATTAAATTAAAAAGCTTGCAAAATACTGCAAGCTTTTTTTACTATAGAAAATAAAAAAATAAAATGTGATGTAGCATTTATTCCAGTTGGTGGAACATACACAATGGACTATAAAGAAGCGGCAAATTTAATAAATGAAATAGTAAATAAGAGCATATATACAATAAAAAATTAAACCAAAAGTCTTGAAAACTAACCAAATTTGATATAAAATAGAAATGCTATATAATTTTATAAATAGCGCATTAGTAAACATTTATAAAAAGTAATTGTTTCTAAGAAAGGAAGGTATTTTATGAACAAAGTAACAATTAAAGATATTGATGTTAATGGAAAGAAAGTATTACTAAGATGTGACTTCAATGTTCCATTAGACGACAAATTAAACATTACAGATAAAACTAGAATAGTAGCAGCACTTCCAACAATTAAATATTTATTAGAAAATGGAGCAAAATTAATTTTATGTTCTCATTTAGGAAGACCAAAGGGACAAGTTAAAAAAGAATTTTCACTAGCACCAGTTGCAAAGGAACTTTCTAAAGAATTAGGAAAAGAAGTAAAACTTGCAGAAGATGTAACTGGAAATAGTGCTAAAGAATTAACAAATAACATGAAAGAAGGAGACATAGTACTTCTTGAAAATGTTAGATTTGACCCAAGAGAAGAAAAAAATGATGATACATTAAGCCAAGAGTTTGCATCTTTAGCTGAAATATATGTAAATGATGCTTTTGGAACATGCCATAGAGCACATTCATCAACAGCAGGAGTTGCAAAATACTTACCATCAGCTTGTGGTTTCTTAATAGAAAAAGAACTAAAAGCTTTAGGAGATGCTTTAAATAATCCAGTAAGACCATTTGTTGCAATACTTGGAGGAAAGAAAGTATCAGATAAAATAGGTGTTATAGATAGTTTATTAGAAAAAGTAGACACATTACTTATTGGTGGAGGAATGGCTTATACATTCTTTAAAGCTCAAGGATACAATGTAGGTAATTCTGTATGCGAATTAGATAAATTAGATTTAGCAACTTCACTTATGGAAAAAGCTAAAGCTAAAGGTGTTAAAATGCTTTTACCAGTAGATAACAAAGTTGGAAAAGAATTTGACCCAAATACAGAAAGCAAAATTGTAAAATATTCTGAAATACCTGACGAATGGGAAGGTTTTGATATAGGTCCAGAAACAATAAAAATATATACAGAAGAATTAAAAAATGCAAAAACTGTATTATGGAATGGACCAGTAGGATTATTCGAATTTGATCAATTTGCAGTAGGAACAAATGCTATTGCTAATTGTTTAGCAGAATTAAAAGATTGCACAACAATAATTGGTGGAGGAGATTCTGCAGCAGCTGTAACAAAAGCAGGACTAGCAGATAAAATGACACACATTTCAACAGGTGGTGGAGCTTCACTTGAATTTATTGAAGGAAAAAAATTACCAGGAATTGAATGCATACAAGATAAATAATGCAGAACTTATCAAAATATAGAGAGGGGGCACTAAATTTTTTATGAAAGAAAAGGAGAAAAATAAAATGAAAAATTTAGCCTTAAAACAAAAATTCTATACTTATGAAGATTACCTAAAAATTAATGATGGTAATAGATATGAAATTATACATGGAGTACTTATTCTAAAAGATGAATGGGGAGACATGAGAACAAATACAAATAAGGTAGAAAAAATAAAAATGCTAGCTGCCCCATCTGTACTACATCAAGAAATAGTAGGAGAAATATATATACAATTAAAAGAAAAATTAAATGGTAAAAAATGCAAACCTTTTATATCTCCAATAGATGTTATATTAAATGAAGGAAATGTAGTACAGCCAGATATTAGCGTTGTTTGTAATGATGAAATAATAACTAAAAAAGGAATTAATGGAGCACCTAAAGTTGTAATAGAAGTATTATCTAAAGGTAGCATAAAAAATGATAAAATAGCTAAATACTCTTTATACATGGAGTATGGTGTTGAAGAATATATTATTATAGATCCAATAGATAAAGAAATAATTAAATGCAAATTAAACGATTTTGGTTTTTATGATACAGAAAAATTACAAATAACAGATGATATAAAATTAAGTGAATGCACATTATCTTTAAAAAAGTTTTTTGAAAATAGGAGGTCAAATCTATGAGAAGAAAAGTAATTGCAGGAAACTGGAAAATGAATATGCTTCCAAATGAAGCAATAGAATACATAACAGCATTAGATCCTTTAGTAAAAGATACAAAAAATGATGTTATTATATGTGTACCATATACAGATTTATTTTATTCACTATTAACAGTTCAAGGAACAAATATTCATGTAGGTGCTCAAAATGTATTTTACAAAGAAACAGGAGCATATACAGGAGAAGTTTCACCTAAAATGTTAAAGTGCATAAATGTTGAATATGTTATTATAGGACATTCAGAAAGAAGACAATATTTTGCAGAAACAGATGAAACTGTAAATTTAAAATTAAAAGCATCATTGAATGAGGGCTTAAAACCAATTGTTTGCGTTGGAGAAACTCTAGAGCAAAGAGAGGCAAATGAAACAGAAAAAATAATAACTAGCCAAGTTGAAAACGCTCTAAAAGACTTGACAGGAGAAGAAGTAAGGAATACAATAATAGCGTATGAACCTATTTGGGCAATAGGAACAGGTAAAACTGCAACAGCAGAAGATGCTAATGAAAGTATCAAAAAAATAAGAAATAAAATAAAAGAGCTATATGGTGAAGAAGTTTCTGAAGAAGTTATTATTCTTTATGGAGGAAGCGTAAAACCAGAAAATGCAAAAGAACTATTTTCAATGTCAGATATTGATGGCGGATTAGTTGGTGGAGCAAGCTTAAAAGCAGATACTTTTAGCAAAATTGTAAACTATGACAAATAGGCTTTATAGAAAAGAAAAGGATGGTTAAGATGAGTAAAAAAGTTACAATGCTAATGATATTAGATGGTTTTGGAAAAAATCCAAGTAACGAAGGAAATGCAGTAGCAAACGCAAAAAAGCCAAATATTGATAAACTTATGCTTACATGCCCAACAGCAGAAGTATATGCAAGTGGACCAAGTGTAGGTCTTCCAGAAGGACAAATGGGAAACTCAGAAGTTGGACATACAAATATTGGTGCAGGAAGAATTGTTTATCAAGAGCTAACAAGAATTACAAAATCAATAGAAGATGGAGATTTTTTTAGCATAAAAGAATTTGCAGATGCAATAGAAAATTGCAAGAAAAATAATTCTAAATTACATATAATGGGACTTTTATCTGATGGTGGAGTACATAGTCATGAAAGACATTTATATGGTTTATTAGAACTTGCAAAAAGAAAAGATTTTGAAAATGTATATGTACATTGTTTCTTAGATGGTAGAGATACACTTCCAGCTTCAGGAGAAGGATATATACAAAAATTAGAAGAAAAAATGAAGGAAAAAGGCATTGGAAAAATAGCAACTCTTTCTGGAAGATTTTATGCAATGGATAGAGATAAAAGATGGGAAAGAGTAAAAAAATGCTATGATGCTTTAGTAAATGCTGAAGGTGAAAAATATACTTCAGCAATAGAAGCAATAGAAAGCTCATATCAAAAAGAAGTATTTGATGAATTTGTAGAACCAGCAGTAATCGGTAATGGTGCTAAAATAGAAGATGGAGATTCAGTTATTTTCTATAACTTTAGACCAGATAGAGCTAGAGAAATAACAAGAGCATTAGTTGATCCAAAATTTGATGGATTTGAAGCTAAAAAAATGAATTTATACTTTGTAACTATGACTGATTATGATAGTACAATGCCAAATGTTCATGTAGCATTTAAACCAGAAGATTTAAAAAATACTTATGGCGAATATGTAAGTAATAAAGGATTAACACAATTAAGAATTGCAGAAACAGAAAAATATGCGCATGTTACATTTTTCTTTAATGGTGGAGTTGAAGAACCTTTCAAAGGTGAAGATAGAATATTAGTACCTTCACCAAAAGTAGAAACTTATGATATGAAACCAGAAATGAGTGCTTATGAAGTTACAGATAAAGTAGTAGAAGCAATTAATTCTGAAAAATATGATACAATTATATTAAACTTTGCTAATCCAGATATGGTAGGACATACAGGAAACTTAGAAGCTGCTGAAAAAGCAATAGAAGCGGTAGATGAGTGTGTAGGAAAAATAATAGATGCACTAAATAAACATAATGGAGTAGCATTAATTACTGCAGACCATGGAAATGCAGAGCAAATGATAGATTATAAAACAGGTGAACCATTTACATCACATACAACAAATCCAGTTCCACTAATTTTATATGGAATGGAAGATGTAAAAATAAAAGATGGAAAACTTGCAGATTTAGCACCAACAATGCTAGATATTATGAATTTAGAAAAACCAAAAGAAATGACAGGTGAAAGTTTACTTATAAGATAAATTGGAGGTGATTTCCTTGCCAAAAAACGAAGCAAAAAAATTATACCAAGAAATACAAAAAATATTGTTTAGATTAATACCAGAAAAATGGGAAAGCCTATATCTATATGCATCAGTCATTAATGGTAGAGGAGAAATGTTTTTCTATTATTTTCCTAAAAAAATATTCAAAGCAAAACCAGTTAGTTGTTATGAAGTAGCTAACAAATTTGGTATAAATGAAAATCAATATAATATGATATTAAGTCAGTTATATGAAAAAATAAAGTTATTAAATAATTTATCGGCAAGGAAATGGACCAATATTACCATTAGTATAGTAAATTGCTTGTTTTCAGTAGAATATAATTACAATGATTTAATTCATTCAAAATATACAGATGAGCAAAGACATATATATTGGGAATATAAATATTTACATACACCAATAGAAAGTATGAGTAAGCAAAATCAAAATTTGGTAAGATATTATGAAGAAGAAAATATAAAGCCAACTATTTACACAGAAGGTATTTATATTGAAAAAAATGAAAGTAAAACCATAGAAAGTTCTAAAATGGGGGCTTCTGAAATACAAAAAATTGCTATGCAGGAAAAATTATATATGCAAAGAAATCAAGTTCAAGCAACAAGTAATTTTGAAAATGGAGTAGAAGAACCCAAAGTAAGAAATCAAATTTTAAAATGTTAAATATTAGCAATATAAAATTAAACAATATTGCAAATAAACATATTAAAAATCTTATACAATCTGGTTTAATATGTTAGATAAAGATTGTAAATAAATAAACAAGGAGATACAAAATGAATTATTCAAAGGAACTAGAAAATATGTGTGTAGTAAAAAAAGGTGTTAATCATGGACCAGCACCAATACCAGAAGAAGGAAAATGGGTTAAGGCAAAAGAAATAAAAGATATTTCTGGTTTAACACATGGTATAGGTTGGTGCGCACCACAACAAGGAGCTTGCAAATTAACACTTAATGTAAAAGATGGAATTATTCAAGAAGCATTAGTTGAAACAATAGGATGTTCAGGAATGACACATTCAGCAGCTATGGCAGGAGAAATATTAACAGGAAAAACAATACTAGAAGCATTAAATACAGACTTAGTATGTGATGCCATAAATACAGCAATGAGAGAATTATTCTTACAAATAGTATATGGAAGAACACAAACAGCATTCTCAGAAGGAGGACTTCCAGTAGGAGCAGGACTTGAAGACTTAGGAAAAGGTCATGTATCACAAGTAGGTACAATTTATTCAAGCACATTAAAAGGACCAAGATACTTACAATTAACAGAAGGATATATTGTAGAATTAGGTCTAGACAAAGACGACCAAATAATTGGATACAAATATGTTCATATGGGAAAAATGATGGATAACATCAAAAAAGGAATGGATCCAATGGAAGCAATAGAAAAAGCTTCAGGAACATATGGAAGATTTGACGAAGCAGTTAAAAAAATAGATCCAAGAAAAGAATAATTTTTGATTGGGGACGTTCCTAAATCGAAAAAAATTACGCCCAGAGGGGACGCCCCTTTTTGGGCGAAGAAAGAAATTATTAAGCGTTAACAATTATAAAAGAGAAAATATTAAAAATCTAGAAAATGAAAAATGTGAAATAAAATTTCGCCCAAAAAGGGGCGTCCCCATTGGGCGAAAAAGAGGAGGTAAAAATAATTATGGCAGTAACATTCGAAAGTTATGAAAGAAGAATAGATCAAATTAAACCAGTAATGGAAAAATACGGAATAAAAGATTTCGAAGATGCATTAAAAATATGTACAGATAAAGGATTTAATCCTTATGAAATAGTTAAAGGAGTTCAACCAATATGCTTTGAAAATGCAGCTTGGGCTTATACATTAGGTGCAGCTATAGCAATAAAAAAAGGATGCACAAAAGCAGCAGATGCAGCTAAAGCAATAGGAGAAGGACTTCAAGCTTTCTGTATTCCAGGTTCAGTTGCAGATGATAGAAAAGTTGGATTAGGACATGGAAATTTAGCATCAATGCTACTTTCAGAAGATACAAAATGCTTTGCATTTTTAGCTGGACACGAAAGTTTTGCAGCAGCTGAAGGTGCTATTGGTATAGCAAAATCAGCTAATAAAGTAAGAAAAAATCCATTAAGAGTTATATTAAATGGATTAGGAAAAGATGCAGCACAAGTAATTTCAAGAATAAATGGATTTACTTATGTAAAAACAGATTTTGATTACTATACAGGAAAAGTAAATGTAGTTGAAGAAATTGCATATTCTGACGGAGAAAGAAGCAAAGTAAGATGCTATGGTGCAAATGATGTTAGAGAAGGTGTTGCAATAATGTGGATGGAAGATGTTGATATTTCTATAACAGGAAACTCAACAAACCCAACAAGATTCCAACATCCAGTTGCAGGAACATATAAGAAAGAAAGATTAGAACAAGGAAAGAAATATTT
>CALXKR010000015.1 GCA_944388895.1 uncultured Clostridia bacterium
AACTCCCTTCAATAAAAAAGATTACCTTTTTTGGTAATCTTTTTTATAATTTTATAAATTAATTTCTTTCTATTTATAAATTCAATATATATTAAACACTTAATTATGTTTTGTTTGTTTTTTATCAGTCCATTTTATTTTGGTAGTAATCAGAATTTATCTTTTTTATATATTTATCTAAAGAATCAATTACGATATTAATCCCTAACATATTTATTATAATTGTCCTAAATAGCAGTTTTAATTTTAATTGTGCAAGGGTATTTTCTTCTCCTTTAAAAAAATTTTTATCATAATCTAAATGAGCCATAAAATTTCTGTGATTATACATCTTGTTTTTAAATTCTTTTATTAGATATTTTTTGGTTCTACTATTTTTATGTTCATATTCATATTTAAATATAGCTTTAGCTTCTTCTCTTTCAAAAATCTTATCTATTATTTTATGTAAGCTTAATTTGTTAATATCATTCAGTTTTCCGCTTAAAGATTTTTTTAATGTATGCACATCATAATTATATCCTTCTTTTTTAATATTTTTTATTACCTTTTTTATTTGATTTACTAATTTATTCTTTTTGTTAGTATTAAGTATTTCCTCAAATATTTTGATGATTTCATCTCTATTACTATTATCAAAGCGCATTATATTAAAGAATCTACTATATAAACATTCCAAACATTGAATATAATTAAAAGTTTTTACTTCTTCAAAATTGTTATTATTTTGTATATCAAAAAACATATGAAATAATATTAAATTACTAGAATACATCTCTTTCCATTTATTATATACTATTTGAAAATTATCCAAGCTATAAAATAAGACTTGTTTATCATCTATAATATCCTTTGTATTATAGATTTTTTCATTTGCTTCAAAATAATATACCTGTGTATTTTCATAACTGAAACTAATTTGTTTATTATTAGGAAAAAATCCTAAAATCCAAAAGAAAATACATAGTATATTTTCATATACTGATAATAAATCTTCAAATGTTTTTCTGCTATTTTCATCCTTTATTAAAATTTTAATTCCTTCAATTTTTGTATCATTAAAATTCCAACCTGTTTTAATTATTATGCTATCTTCAATTTTCCATTCATTTTTTCCAATTTGAGTTTGAAGTTTGAAATTAGTATCATTAATTATACTTTGAAACTCATTAATTTTTAAGTTATTCAAATTTTCTATCATTTTACCATATATACAAAAATTATATACAACAAAAATCTTTTTTATTATATGACTTTGAATTTCTATTATTCGTGCAGAACAATTATATAATGTAAAATCTTTTCCTATTGAATCTTTTCCAAACAAAAACTTAAAATTAAAGATTTTTTTCATTAAATCTTCTTCATCTTTGTTTTCAATTTCTATATTACATTCTATTGTAAAACTGCTTTTTTGAGTATCAATGTTTGTTTTACATTTAGTTAAAATAATTTCATTCATATTTAAATTTATAAATTCTGTTACATTAATGTTCATTATATATTTATACTCCTTAAATATTATTTTAAATATATTGATTATATAATTTCATACATTTATAACAACTATTTTTTAAATTTTTTATTATATCTTTCAACAAATTCTTCCATATAAAGATCCACATTACTATCTTTTAAATTATATATATGATTTCTTTTCCTCTTAGTCATTCCATATGCCGTATGCCACACTTCTAGGTATTTATCATTGTCTATTAACCCAATATCAAATAAGTATTTATAAGAACCTATACATATTATACAACTAGGATTTATTAATTGTATTTGTTTTTTTATAAATTTCTTATATTTATAACAATAATTAAACAGTATTTCTTTGTTTGGATGTTTTCCACCACCTCTTTTATTAAGATTCATAAATGCTGATTTATTTAATTCTCTTTTAAAGTCACTTGTTTCAAAAACTTTGCCATTTACAACATAATATGCCATTCTTCCCATTTTTTCTTTCATTTTAGGTATATTATCATTTTCTTCATTATCTATATATTTTCTGTAAAACTCAAATTGATTATCCTCATATTTATCTATTTTATTATTAAAATAATTAGCAATATTAGCTTCTAAAAGTATAAAAAGTATTCCATTAAAATCTTTTTGACTTTTACAAATATACCCATCTTCAACAAAAGAATCTTTAAGTATTCCTTTTTCTGTTGTTATTTTCCATTCATCATCAAATCTATGAGCTTGTGACCATAATAAAAATAGCTCTTTTAAATTTTTTACATTGTTTATTTTGTTTTCAATACTAATAAAATCTGAATATTCTTTTATTACTTCTTTCATAATCTTTTCCTTACTATTTTACAATTTTTATAAAATTATAATTATATTATTTAAATTTTATTTCTATGATAATTCATATATTTTTCCATATCTTCTGAAATACTTATACAAATATTATCGTTTAAATGCATTATTTTTTTATCTTCCTCTGTTAGATTTTTTGAAAATATGATTTTTCCTTTTTTATCAAAACTAATTAAATGTTTGTCAAATAATGAATCGTGTAAAGTGCATAATAACAATCCATTATTTATATCGCCTTTTTCATAAGTATTAGAGTTCTTCCACTCTTTTATATGACTAGCTACTAATAACCCTATGTTTGATAAATTGCAAATACAACATTTTCTGTCATATTTTTCTAGTAACAATTTTTTAAATTTTCCCTGTCCAATTCTCGCTTTTGCTATAATTTCTTTTTCTCCAACAGTAAAATTGCTTTTCGAAACATCTTCTTCTATTGAATTAACTTCATTGTTTAATTCTGTTTTATCCATAAATTCTAAAACATTACTAGAAATTATTCTTCTAATTTTCTCTAAAGTAACTTGAGATAATTTATGAACAGTTCTATATTGACTAAATACATTATATTTTTGAGTATTAATAAGTGGTTTATCATAATCAATATATATTATTTTTAAATCAATTGTATTTTTATTATTACAATATTCATCAGGATGGTTTCTTAATATATATGGTTCTTTTACTATAATTCCAATTGCATATACTCCTGATACTATAGTTTTTTCTTGTGTTCCAACATGAAGGAATACTATATCATTCATTTTCATATCACTTGTTGCCAACATTGATTCAATATGACCTATATTTTTTACTTTTTTAAACATATTCCATTTTTTCAAATTAACTGGCTCAAAATAATAATTCATAACTATTCTCCTTGTATGGTTTTATAAATATTTTATCATAGCTATTATAATTTTTCAAATTAAAGAATTTATTAATTTTTGTTTTGATATATTTTTAATCCATTTCCATATCTTCATCCTCTAAATTCGAACTATCTTCCTGTTCTTCCTCTCGTTCTAGTTCGTGTCTAACAACAATAAACTTTATTACATTCTCATCTGTTCTATATTTTCTTTCTAATTCAGATATGTTTTCTGTTTTTCCATAAAAATTAAAAATTGCATAATATCCTTCTTTATTATCTCTAATGGGATAAGCTAATCTCCTGATGCCTAAATCTTCAACTTTAACTGGCTTATTAGATAAAGTTTCAAGATATTCTTTATAATTATTTAGTTCTTCTTTTCTTGTATCTTCATTTAAAGTTGGTTTCATTATAATTATACTTTCATACTTGTTCATATCTTTTTCTTCCTTCCTTTCCTTTAAAAGCTTTTCGTTTTGTTTAAAATATTCATCGAATTTAGAATTTAATATTGATAAAATTTCATCATCTTTTAGTTCTAAATTGAACCATTCAACATTATAATCTATATTATTGTTCCAAATATCATTATCTTCTTTAGTGCCATATTCCATACAAGCCTTTCCATTATTATAATGCAGTTCCACACATTTGCCATTCTCCATTACTCTTGCAACTGTAAAATAATGCTTATCATCTAAGTCTGATATACTGGTTACTATTTCTTCAACACTATCTTTAAAATTTTGATTATTATTTTTAAATTCTAATTGTGATTTCAATTCTTCATTTTCTTGTTTTAACCTTATATTTTCCTCTGTTAAAAATGCTTTATCTAACAATTTAAACTCTTCATTTTCTAATTCTTTATCAATTATTCCTTGTTTCCCCATACTCATATAATTTTCTTCAGTAACAATTAGATGATCTAATAAAGTAATATTAAAAGTTTTTAATAATTTTTTCACAACACTGGTTACATATTTATCTTCACTGCTTGGTTGTAATGAATTTGACGGATGATTATGTACTAAAATAACCTTATCACTTCCACTCGTTATTGCATTTCTTATTATACTTTTACTATCAATCAATGTATTACAACTTGTTCCAATACTTAATAAACTTATTTTTCTAATATTATTCCCTCTATCTAAACCTAAAAATAATAAATGCTCTTGGATTGCATTTTTAATCATTTGGACTTCTTTCAAGTCAAAAACATCTTTTGAACTTGATACTGTTATTTTTTTATCTAAACCTGTATTAGGTTTTTCTTCTATTACATACTCCATTTTAAAACTCCATATCTTCTTGCTCGATTTCTTCGCAAGTTTCAATACTTCTTTCTTTTAAATCTTTTTTTATATCTTCTATTTGTTTATCTTCAACAGATTTAAAGCCCTCATTTTCAAAATCATCTCCAACAATAAAACAATTTCCTGCTATATAATCGTAATCAAATTGTAGATTAGGTGCTAAATTATTAATTTTTCCTTCTTCATTACAGATAAGTAATAGATTGTTTTTATATGGAACTACCTCAATAAGTCCTTCAACAAGTTTTTGTTTTGCTTCTAAAGTATCTTCTATTTCAATAACTTTTGGTTCTTTTCCAACCTCTTTATATATAACTCTTAACTTACTTATGTTATTTTTTTCATTTTCTATTGTTTTTTCATATTCGACAATGCTTTTTAAGTTTTCTTTTATTTCTTCTATTTCACTCCAAGCATTTATATCAATAGTTATACTCTTCTCCTTATTAAATTCTATCGTTGTTACATATTTTCCATCACTTACATCATTTGTATAGACATTAATATATTTTATATTTAATAAATCCATTAAATCCTTATATAATGATGAAAATGATGGGTTGGTATAAATATTTGAATCTGAACTATATTCCATAAAATTCCCAATATCATTATATCCCATATATGCATCAATAACATCATCTAAAGCAACCTCTGGTATTTCCTTCACTTCTACCATACTTAAAAATGTTTCTCTCATATCTTTAAGAGTACCTTTATTGCTATTCAACATTGGAACTATAGCCATAGGGTGTTCATATAATTTAATAATATCTTCCTCATCATATTCGTCTAAAATTTCGTCTTTCAATTCATTAACTTCTTTAATGATATCTTTACTATCTTCTTGATATTCTTCAATTAAATTTTGTTTTATAGTATCTAGTTCTTTTAAAATAACATTTGCTTTTCCTATCATATCTTCATTTATAAAAACAATATTTTTATCTCCATACATCAACTTATACAAGTAGTTTATTTTTTCTTGCTTAATTGCCTCTAAATATTTCTTCTCAAATATTTTTTCTTCAATCATATCTTGCATATAATAAGAAGTTTTTTGTTGATTATCTTGAACTTCAATACAAGCATAACGATTATTATTTTGAATTTCTTGTGCAATTTGTACAGCTGTTCTTATGTCTTTTATATCAGTTCTTATAATGTCTGATATACCTTGTTCTCTTAAATCTTCATTTTCCCATATTTTAATTATATAACTTCTCATATTTCACTTCCTTTCAATTTCCAAACAAGAAAAGTCTTGGATTTTGATAATCTCCATTTATACTATTTCTTACTTCAAAATGTAAATGTGAACCAGTACTATATCCGTGGATTAGGATCTCTTTTAGGGTCTCCTCCTTGTGTTCCAATCACATTTCCTTTAATTACCGATTTTCCATTTACAACATATATCTTTGCTAAATGTGCATATAATGTATAAAACTTTTTTTGACTACTATCTATATGCTCTATTTCAACACAATTTCCATATCCACTTTTTACTCCTGCAAATATTACTTTTCCATCTGCAACAGTCATTATTACACTATGCCAACTACTTGCTAAATCAATTCCAGTATGAAAACTTTGTTTACCAGTTACAGGATGTATTCTCGAACCAAATTCACTTGTAACCACTGCATTATTAACAGGCATTGGCAAAGTTCCACCATTATAGCTTATTTCTCCAACTGCTATATTTGAATTTTCATATTCACTTTTCATATCTACAATTTTCTGATATGAAGAATCTGAAATATTACCTTCACTATCAGTAGTAAAATATGATTTTATAGCCTCTAAAGGAGATATAATCAAATAAATTGGAATAAGTATAATTAATAAAATTATAACTATTCCAACTACAATTCCAATAATTAAGTTTTGCCTTGTTTCTTCATTTCGTATTTTACTAAATGCAACTTTTGCAATTAATTTCAGTGTAGCAGGGTCAATAGCCAATTATCTACCACCTCCCTTACCAAACAATCTTAATTCTCTTTCTTTTAATAAGAAATTTGCATAAACTCTATTTGTTCCAATTATTAAAATACCCATATTTCTTTGTTTTTTATATAAAAAATCAGTATTAGCATCTGTTAATTTAAAAATATTTTTTGAATCCTCCAAGTTTTGTCCATCTGTTCCCATTAGAATTTTAATACAAGCCATATCAAGTACTGCTTGTCCATACATACGAACACTATCTGCTAGAAAATCTACAATTGAGTGTGAAATAATTACTAAACTTCCCTCATACTTCCTACATCTTTTTGAAACATTCCTTAAAAAGACTATTGACTGCAACACATTAGGGTCTATTAGTAAATATGCCTCATCACACACTAACATTGTTTTTTCTTCCTTGTCTTTACTCATAAGTTCCCAACAATATGTTAATATGTTAAAATACTGTGCCTTCTTGACTTTTTCACTTGCATTTTGCAAATTAAATGTATCAAAACATATTATTGATGAGTCAGTATCTATTGTGGTTATTCCATTAAATAAAGAACTTTCTGCACCAATACATATCCCTCTCAACAATCCTCTCAAATTAACTAAAATTTGTTTTCTAATTTCTTCTTTTTCTATTTTTATTTCTTCTCCAATTAACTCATATAAATCTGATAGAATAGGAAACTTATCATTTGGTATTTTGCTAATATCAGTATTCCAAAATATATTAAATTTGTTATATAACTTTTCTAATACTTCATCTAATACAGCCTCATCTGAAGATGTTAATTCGTTAAAGTGTAATTTAAAAAAAGTATGGAGAGTTTGAAAATGTAATGCCATTGCTCCCATACCTTTTTTCTCATCAATTTCTTCTAAATAATTATTATCATCATCAAGTGGTACTTGTTTTATTTGTAAAGGATTGATGATTCCACCACGACCACTTCCAACATCTATCCATTTTCCTCCCAAATTATTTGTTAAGTCTTTATATTCCGCTTCGGGATCTATCATAATAACCTTAGTCCCTATCATAAATTCTTTTAATATTAAATGTTTTGCGACTGTTGACTTTCCTACTCCTGCTGTTCCCATTATAACAACATTAGAATTTGTTCTATCCCCACCTCTTTTCCAAAGGTCTAAAACAATTGCTCCTCCACTCGTATCTTTTGCAAAGTAATAGCTTATCTCATCATTAAATCCTGAACTTGAAAAAGGAAATCCTCCAATCCAAGTAGTTTCAAGCATATTCCTTGATGCTATTTTTTTTATTATTTTATCTGCTATAGCAAAAGGTGCTATATGCCTAAATGCATTAATTGGAATGTTTACAAATTTTCTTCCTTTTGAATTCATAGATGAAATCAATTTTGAATTTAGTATTTTTCCTCTGTCTTTTAATTGTTCCTCAGTATCTGCAAAAACCATTATAGATAAAACAAAATATACTAATGTTTCTCCTTTTGTATCAAGTCTGTTTATAATTTCTCTAGCATCTTCTATTTCTCTTTCAAGTCTTTGTCTTAATATTTCATCTGTAACACCTTCTAGTTGATTTTCGTTATCAAATTTACCCTTACTAATTTTTTGCATTAATACTTCTTTGTCTGTTGGAATTACACAAAAACTAGTAATTGTATTAGGCACACTTGAAATTTCTTCAATCCATCCCATTTTAACTTCTTTTGGATATTTTATTATTGTATAAACTTCTCCAAAAATTTCTCCCATTCTAAAACTACTTCTTTTAAATTCTAATCCTCCAAAAGGTGTAAGCACATTTGATAAAGACTTATTTTCTTTTATAACTCTTATTTCTTTTAACTTTGCCACTATACCACCTCCTTAATTGCTATTTGGGGTATTCTTTCTTCCATCTCAAGGTCGTGTTCTCTAGTAGCATAGTTAATATTTAAGAATCCATTACATACTCTTATAAGTTCAGATTCATCTAAAAGTTCAAGTTTTATTCCACAATTTGAGAACTTTTGCTCAAGTCCTATACTTCTTTTGAGTAATTCCTTTTCACAATTATCATCTGTCTTCTTATATATTATTAAATAACATTGTTTTTTAGATATTTCTCCATTTAAAGACCTCATTTGCATCTCTTGCAGTTCATCTCTTAATAGTCTTTTTCTTATTGGATTGTTTGTTTCTTCTGATAATTTTAAGATATTATCTTGAAATCTTGTTATATCTATTGCACTAGGAACGATGTAAAATTTCATTTCTTCAGTTTCATCTGATATATTAGAAGCTAAATCATTTATTAAATTTATTTTTTCCTTATTAGTTAACAATGATGTATTTATTGTTTCTATTTTTAGTATTGCTATTGTATATCCATCATTTGTATATATATAATTATTTATAATATCCAAAATTCCTATTTCTTGATTACAACTACCACTACTAATTTGCTTTGTTTTGCTTTTAGAAAAGCAATTAATTAACCATTTTATTAATCCCAATATTCATCACTCTCCATCATCAAATTTGTTGTAATATTCATATTCAAATTTTTTTTGCCTTTTAGCAAATTCAATCATCAATTTTATTTGTGATATAACACATAAGTTGTTCATATCTTTTGTAGTCATCATAATTGTTCCCGCTATTCCAATAAATTCAATTATTACAGGTATAAAAAAACTACCTTTTAGTTTGTAAACTATAAAACTAATTGGTAATAATATTAGTGCCACTATACCTGTACTTATTAACTCTGATATACCAAAACCATTAAAAAATTCTAATCTTGTTTTGACATTTGAAGGAACATATAACTTATATTCTTTATTTTCTATATTCATATTTAATCATTCCTTTCAAATTCCCAATATTGGGAATTTCTCTAAAAGTGTTGATATTTCTAGTATCTATCCGTAATATTTTTCTATTAAATCTTTAAAAACAAATGTTAATTCTGCTAATATTCCAAATACAACTGTATTTATAATTTTCTTTTTGTACGAACCTTGTGCATCTTCATCATAAATCATTTTAGTCAAACAAAATATAACTCTTGCCACAACTCCTATTGGAATAATTGCAATTCTTAAAGTATTTATCATTTCATTTAATATATCCATACTTTATCACTTCACTCTCTTTAACTCTGCAAATTTTCTTTTTAATTGACTTGATAACTCTATAGTTTTACTTGCAGTATTTACTGCATTTCCAAATCCACCACCAGATACAAGCATAATATCTTGTAAGAATCTTGGTGTTTTTAGTGCTAGAATAATAGCAGCAATTGTATATATAAATTGTGAACTTGCAATAAGCATCATAGATAATTTACACAAGATAATTTGTACCACAACTGTTATCATACTTTTTAAAATTTTTTCAAAATATGAATTAAATCCTCCGCCATCTGCTTGTACTAATCCAACACAAGCTATAGGTAGTCCTAATTTTAAAATCCAAATTTCTAATCCTCTCATAATAAATTGTATGTATAACACAAAATATAATATAATAGCTACTAATCCAATAATCGCACTAAATATTCCTCCTGTAGCAAAATTAACTATTGCAGTTGTTAATGTAAATGTTGTCGAAAAACTCATTGCATTTAATAATGAATTTCCAAAACTTTTTATAATCTCAACTACCCAGTCCCATAACACTGTTGAACAGATTAATACTACCATTGCCCTTATAAAATACATAATAAAAGTTAATGGAGGAGTATCACTTTCTCCCTCTGTCCATAAAATATATATATCAAATCCTTTTTTTAAAAATTTTAAAATTATCAAACAAAAAGCAAAAGTAGTAATTAGAGTTTTTAAATTATCAAATGATAAAACGGCTATTCCAAAATTATGAGTTAATGTATATTCTGCATTAAAACATAAATCCATTAATCCATTAAAGGCTTCATTTATAGAATTATCAACACCACCAATTATACTTGTAAGTAGATTCGTTAATATTGACTCCATTCAACCACCTCGTTTTTATTTATAGTATCCAATTATAACTGTTATAAGTCCACTTGCTACAACAACACCAATGCAACAAATTAGAGCAATTCTTATTCTAGTATCCCATCTTTTTGAATCCATTTCATCTGACATTGATTTTCTTAACAAATAATAACCAACTAATAATACTGTTAAAACTGGTGCTAATATTAATAACCAATTTGTTAAATCATTTATTAAACTTGTCGTTCCTGTTGCTAATTTGCTGTCGCCTACCCCAGCGAAACAAGTGCTTGTGTAAAGTAAAAGACTTGTTAAAACAAGTCCTATTTTTTTTATTGCTTTTAAATTTCTTTTTACTAAATTTTTTATCTTTTCCATCATACATAAAATCCTCCAATTGACAATTTAAAGAGAATAATTATATAATCGATTCAATTCATTACTAATGCTATTTATAATGAATCGTAATGCTAACCTATCTGAACCATAGGTTAGTATTCTTTTTATATAATAAATTCTCTTCATTTAAATTTACCTATAATAATTCCAAATTCCCCATAATTTTACTGCATCATCTTTTCTTACTGGTCTTTCTTTTTCCCTCTCTAATTGTAATTTGGTATTATGTTCTTTTGAACCCATACCAAAATATCTATTAAAATTCCATTGTGATATATCTGGCAAATTAGTTATTTTAGGGAAAATTCCTGTTTGAATAAGCAATATATAAGGTCTTTCTATTCTCATAATTTCATCTTCTGTAAGTAAAGGTCTACTAATTAAATTCATAGATTCTGAACTATTACTATTAGAATATCTACTATAACTACTTGACCTACTATAACTTGAAGTTGTGTAATTTCCAAGTTTTTTTGATATGGCAGATGCTGTTTCTACACTTGCAGTTTTTAAATACAACCAAGTTTGACAGTTATCTCTTATATTTTCAGATATTTCTTTTCCGTATTTATTATCTAATTGTGAAAAAGATTGCAAAAACATATTAAATCTTATTTTCCTACCTCCTGCTACAGTTAGCATATTAGTAAAAGCAGGTATTGTAGCAAAATTCCCAAATTCATCTAAAATATAATTAACTCTGTTCTTTAATTCTCCACCTCTTTTATCTGCCATATTAACTAATGCAACATAATTTTGATAAACAAATAATGAAGCAATAGAATAATAAGTTGTTTTTTCATCAGGTAATATAATAAATGTTGCTACTTTTTCTTCTCCTGCATCTGTCAAATTAAAATCACTTTGACTAGTCATTGTATATGTTGATTTACTTGTAAATAGTTTTAATGTAGTTAACGCACTTGTAAAAAAACTTCCTCTTGTTTTTTCAGGTGCTATTCGAGCAATACCAAATATTTTAGTTGCAGGATGTTCAGGCGAAAGATTTTCAATATATTGATTTATTGGCATTGTGTTTCCTTTTGACTTACACATTTCTGATATAAACATAAAAACATTAGTAAGGTTTTGGTATTCTGGATTATCTTTATTATCAAACACTACAGACATTATAGAACCTGCAATAACTGCCATTTCTCCATCTCTCCATATTTTTTCCATTTTACCATTATCTTCTCCAACTAAGCTCTCTGTTATATCCCACGATAATTCCTCTGCCATTGTATAATCATTTCTATTTACCGCATCTATTACAGGTTGTAAAAAATTATATCTTGTTGATTTTTTTGGATTTTTAAAATCAATTGTTATAACCTTGTATCCCTGTTCTTCAAGATATTTTGATGTATAATGATAAAGTTCAGATTTTGGATCTGATATAATCATCGACTCTCCTGCTAAAGCTAAATTCCCTATTGTTTGCAATACTACACTTCTACTTTTTCCACTTCGTGTAGCCCCAACAACCAATGAGTGAATATTATCATCTACATAATAAATCTTCTCCGATTTTTTTGTTTCTTCAAATCCAACAACTAAACCACCACTTTTAATTTTTTTCTTTTTAGCTTTAATCTTAAATATCTTGTATTTTAATATTGCTAGTCTACTCTTTATTTTATTTACAATTTTAAATTTACTTTTTTGTTTTTTATTTGGTATCTCATTGTATTTAAAATGTTTTTTAAATTCTTTTTCTGTTAACCACCTACTTGTTCCATGTTGTCCTTGACCAACTGCTTTTGGTGTAACAATATTGTTTGTAATTTTATCAACTTCGCTACTATAAGAATTTTTTTCCATTGAAAAAAGAATTATAATTCCTATTATGCATAAAAAATAAATCAAAAAAAATAAGAGTATCAACTCTTTACTAACTTCTATATTTTTTATTACTTCTATACTAAATTCAATATATTTCAATCTACAATGAACGAATAATGATATTATTACACTTAATGGTAGACAAAATACGGAGAATATTATTATTGATATTATTTTACTTTTCTTCAAAATTCCATTTCATCTCCTAATTCGTTTTTTATTTCTTTTTCTATAGAAAATTCATTTTTGTACTTTTTCATATTTTCTTTTGATAAATCTATAAAATCTTGGTGGTATTCATCATTACCTGCTAGTATAAATGTTCCTCGAATTTTATAAGTACCATTCAATATTCTGTTTGTTGGTATTTCTTTTTTTGTTCCATTAGCATCATAAATTAGTAATATATCTTTTTCTAAAATATCAACCTCAATCTCATTAGTTCCAATAATTTCTCTAAACTTTTCAAGCATATTTCTTACATTTAATTCGTAAGGTTCTTTATCTTTTTCGATAACCAAAATATTTATCCTTAATTTTTCTATAACCACCACCCTCTTACATTTCTAATTCTTCAGAACTATAACTCATTTTTCTTGCATATTCTTTTTTTGCATTTGTGCCATACTCAATATTACTTTTATACAAAGCTTCAAAATATTCGTCTTCTTTTTGTTTTAATAGATGTATCAAAATTTGAGTTAAACTATTGGCATAATATTTCTTATTTTCTTTGATTGTTTTGAAATTCTTAATACTTTTTTCTTTAAAATATTTTTCCATATTTTCTTTTAAAAATATTTCCTGATGTAGTTTTCTATCTCTACATTTTTTACCTTCAGGAGTAGTATATGTTATGTTATTTCTTTCTTTTGTCCAAGTAACTTTATAACCAAGTGAATTCATTGCGCTGAAAAATTCAAATTTATTATTCGACTTTTCCATACAAGTAATAATATCTTTTTCTAATTGATATTTCCAACTCTCATTTTTTTGTCTTGATTTCAACTCATTTATTTTTATATCATCTACTTTTGCTTTTTCATCTGTAATTGTTAAGCCGTATTTTATACATAAATCATTGGACAACTTTTTTATTTTTGCTAAATCTGCTTTACTTTGTTGAAATTTTTTTCCATTTTCAAAATTAACAGAATTTATAATAAGATGGTTATGTAAGTGTTTTTTATCAATATGTGTTGCTACAACTACTTGAAATCCTTTAAAATGTTCTGCCATTTTAAGCCCTATTTCGTGAGCTAGTTCATAAGTCAAATTATCATTTGGAGAAAATGACTGAATAAAATGAATTTTATCTCTCCCTTTTTGGTATTTTTTGAATTGTTTTTTTGTTGCAATCATTTCATTTAGTGAATTTTCCGCAATGCAATCTTTTCCACTAATTAACTTTTTTTCTGTTTTTTCTTCTTTCATAACATAATTAAGACTTGTTTTTAATGTTGCATTATTATTTATGAATTTAATAATTGCCATATCTTATTTAACTCCCTTTTTACCTCTGACAAATTTACTTCTTTTAAAATCCCCTGATTAACTTTCTTTGTTAGCTGATTTATATTATTTCCAATTCTTCTTAATTCAGTTATATATTCTCTCTTATCTGTTTCTACTATTATCTGCTCCTCTAATGAACTTGAAATCATATATTCAGATAAACTCATTTTTGCTTTTTTTGCCTTTTTCATTATCTTTAATTTATCATTTTTATTTATTCTTATATGCATATCACTATCTTTAATATAACCACCTCCAAATAATAAAGGGTTTGGGAGTTACTCCCATTTCATCTACGAAGTAGCAAGAACTATTTGTGGATACAAATAGGAATCTTGCTTACAGAGATTGTTCTTCTAGTCCGTTTTGACTAAAATATTTTTCTAATAATTCATCTATCAATTTTGTAAACTCAGCATCATTTTCAAACTTTTCTTTATATTTCTTTGTAATACTTTTATTAAGTTTTCCTGTAAATCTTTCTTTTTTTTCTTTTTTACTTAATAATCTATTTAGTACATTCTGATATGTAAAATCAGTAACACCTTTTAATTTTTGCATTTCTACATTTCTTAACTTAATATTATTATCTTCCACAACAGCATATAATATTTCCTGTTTATCCTTATCTAATGCCCCAACTTCACTTCCTGCTGTTATTAATAATGTTCCATTTTGGACTAATTTTTGAAACTCTGGTATTAGATTTGTTAAACTTATATATCTATAAATTGCACTTTTAGAATCGTCGCTTTCCTTGGTCAATTCATTGATTGAGCCTTTTTCCCAATATTGGGAATTTTCTTTATCGGCGTTAATTTTTTTTAGAATCTCTAATCTTAATTTATATGCTTTCCCCTTTTCAATAGGAGAGATTTCATCTCTAGTACATAAATTAGTTTCAATCATAATTAAAGTTGCCGTGTCATCATCAACATTCATTACTCTTGCTCTTATACTTTCTTTTCCTAATTCTTTGCAACATTCTACTCTATTATGTCCTGCAATAATTTCATAATTACCATCTTCAACCTTTCTAACAATAATCGGTTCTAGAACACCAAACCTTTCAATACTTTGTTTAACTTCCTCTTTCTTTTCGTCTGTATACATAGAAAATGGCTGTTGTTTTCTAAATGCAACTAATCTACTTAACTCAATTTGAATTTCTTGATTTTCATCAAAATTTTCAACATTTTCTTCATTATCTTGATATTTTTTTATCAAATACTTATCTGCTATATTTTCCACCGTTATACCTCCATTTCATCTTCTATTTCTAATTCATAAACATAATTTTCAATATTCTTAATTACCTTAAAATCGTCTATTTCTGAAAACATATTATTTATTAATGATAAATTTAACTTACCTGAAAAGTTTCGATAAATACAAAAAGCCTTTGATATATCATCATAGATATAAGCATAAAATGTTGCATTACTTTTTCTTAAATCCTGCATAGCATCATTTAAAACAAGTTCATCATCTTCAGTTAAATTAAATTTTATAAATAATAAATTTTCTTCTGATAACTTTTTTGATAAATCAGGATTATTGAATATATTTGCTTCATACAATTCTGTATAATTATTAACTATATATCTATATAAATAACTTTCATCTGCAAATGCTCTTAATTTTTCTAATCCTTTTTCACTTATAATTAGTTTCAGACTTTTCAAATTAACACTCTACCTCTTCTTCCTCTTGAAGCTCTTCTTCATAAATTATCTTCTCTGTATTTTCACTTTGATTGTTTTTGTTATATTCATTTACAACTTCTTTGACTTCATTTGAAAATAATCTTTCAAAATCTTCTCTTTTAATTGCATAATTATTATTGCTAAAATTAAACCCAACATTAACTAAATCTTTAGTTATTGATTTTACTTTTCCATAGATTATATAATTATCACTTTTGTTTAAAAATGCTTTTAATTCTCCTGATAATAATAATTGACTTATATTTTCAATGTTAGCTTCTCTTTGTTTCTCTCTTTCTTCAAATACTTTATCAATTATTTCAGTATCTAACTTTTTAAATTCTTCTTCATCCATTTCTAGTCTTTTTCTTTGGTGATTCCACTCTGCTCCAAGTTCTTTAAGTTCGTTTCTTACTTCGTAAGTTTTACCATATATAGCCAGTCTATTTTCTTTTACAAAGTACATTTTTATTTGTCCACTTAGTATTCTCTTTTTTAACTCTTCCATTACTTCTCCTTTCCTTGTTTTTTTGTTACATAAAATCTTATAATTTCAATTTAACCACCTCCTTTATGCATAAAAAAAAGATAGTATTTATAAACACTATCTTCTTCAAATTTAATCTATTTCTTCTATTTCTTGCTTTAATTTTAATGAATCTGCAAAACCTAATTTATAATAATATTCATTATATAAATTTGTTTCTTTTTCTTTTGCATTACAATAATAAAAAAATAAATCTTGTAACTTTATATTTGTTTCTTCATCTGCTATCTTTTTAAAAATTTCTATAATTTCATCTTCTTTTTCTGTAATTTTTAATTCTGACATTTTTTCATCTAAATATTTATTAGGTCTTTTCATCATAGTGTCTGCTCTTTTCTCAAATAATTCTTCAATAATTTTTTCCATTTTTCTCCCTCCTAAAAACATTATATAACTTTTGTTTTTAAAAGGCGAACCCATTTTAAATTTCTTCCATCTCCAAATCATTTTCGTTTTTTATGATTTGTTCCATTGTATTTATTTGAGTTTTAGTTTTATCAGAAAAACTATTAAACGCATCTTTTAATGTTGTATAATAACTTCCAAAATTCCAACTTTTTTCTGTAATATTAAATCCACTTGCTATTATGTATTTTTCTGGTGTTTCATACATTTTCTCTAACAAAGCATTATTACCAATAAAAGCCAATATTTTTAGTTTTCCTAAACTCCTAGTTTCAAAACATAATTCTTCTTTACTATCCATATAATTCTTCCTCCTCATATTTATATTCTTGCCTATTCTCATTTTTATAAACATCTTTTTCTTCTTCATCTTCAATAATAATAGCTTTTTCTTCTTTATTATCCATATCAAGTTCTCTATTTATTTCTACTTGTTTTTTTAATAATTCATCTAATTTTTCTTGAAATTCAAAAGGTTTTTCTAACTCTCGTTTTCCATTTTCTAATTGCCTTTCAAGATCTTTTCTTTCTTGTTTCTTTGCATTTAAAATATTTTCAATATTGTCTATCTTTTCATCTAGTTTTTTTATATTAAGTGATGGTACTCTTAATAAATCAAACATATAATCTCTTTTTCCTTTTATTTTTATAATTTTATGTGGTTCTCCTTGATTATTAAATAAATCTGTTACTCCTTTGTTTATCATAGCAATTTCAAATCCTCTATATTTACCTAAATAATATTCTTTATTAATTTCTAAATATTTATTTGAAAATTCAAGAATTTCTGCTCCTGCCTCTTTATATGTATTAAACTCTTTATTATCTATATAAATCTTACAATTATCTTCAGGTAACTTTTCCTCAATATTGTCTTTGTCTATTTCTAATTCTTGTATTTGTAATTTAATTGCTTTAATACTTTGTGGAATAATATTTTTTAAATCGTCTTCCAGTCTATATTTTGTTGCTTTAAAATTTCTTTCTTTATCTAATAATTTATTTACTTCATTATCTACTTTAAATTTTTCTAATATTAAAGGATTTCCACTAGCAATGGCTTTTATCTGTGCATAATTTAAAACAGAATTATCCATATCTGGTATAACTCTTACTGATGTATCTCCTCTATATATTTGAGAAATAAATTTTTGTTTTGTTTCTATAAGTTGCCAAGAATAAGCATCAAAACTTTCTTTTGTTACATATCTATAAATTCCAACTTCTTTATTTTCATTACCTTGTCTTAATATTCTACCTTCTCTCTGTTCAACATCACTAGGTCTCCAAGGAACATCTAAATGATGCAATGCAATTAGTTTATCTTGTATATTTGTTCCTGCTCCTAATTTTAGTGTACTACCTAATAAAATTCTTTTTTCTCCAGTTCTCATACTTTTAAATAATTTTGATTTTTTGGTATCTGTATCTGCATTATGTATAAATTCAATCTCATCTGCTGGTACTCCCTTTTCAAGTAGTTTATTTCTTACATCATTATAAACATCATATTTTCCACTAATGTTTGTTGGTGTAGACATATCACAAAATACAATTTGTGTACTTCTATTTTTTTCAGTATCTCTCCAAATCCTATAAATATTATCAACTGCTTTATTTACTTTACTTTCTGCATAATCGTCATATATTTCATCTAAAAGTCTTAAATCCAGTGCAGCTTTTTTTCCTTCGCTCGTTATTTTTAACATATTATCAATTTTAGGATTTACTCCGCCTTTTTTTATATCTTCTGATCTTTGTGCAAGTGAATTTATCAATTCTTTAAGCTCATTAGTAGGTTCACTCGCAATTATTTGTGGTTGTCCACCTATCATTTTAGGTTTTGGAAGGTCTAGCATTTCAGGTGTTTGAATATCTGCAACCTCTCTAAAAATATTCATAAGTTCAGGAATATTATAAAATTTGCATAGTCTTTCTTTAATTCTATACCCACTTCCATCAGGTGCTAATTCAAAATTAGCCTCTGTTTCTGCAAAAGTAGATGCCCAATCATCAAAATTTCCAAGACCTAATTCTAAAAGTGTTTTTGGTTGTAAATACCTTTGAACAGTATATAATTCTGACATTGAATTACTTACTGGTGTTCCTGTTGCGAATACAACTCCCTTCCCTTTATTTTTATCAAGAAGATATTGTATTTTCATATACATATCACTTGCTTTTTGACTTCTTGTTTGTTGTACTCCTGCAACATTATTCATTTTTGAATAAAGATATAAATTTTTATATGCATGACTTTCATCAACAAATAGATAATCTATTCCTAAACTTTCAAAATCTATTACTTTATCTTTTTCTTTACTATTTAATAATACATCATATTGCTTTTCTAGGTTTTTCTTTGCTGTTTCAAGTTGCTTTACACTTCTAGAATTACTTTGTTCTCCTTTAGCATTTTCTAATGCTCTTGTAACTTGCTCTATTTCTTTTTCTATAAATTCTTTTTGTGTTTTCTCTGATACAGATATTCTTTCAAAAGAACTATGAGCCATAATAATAGCATCATAGTCTCCTGTAGCTATTTTACTTACAAGTCTTTGTCGTCTATCTTTGGAGAAATCTTTCTTTGTAGCTACTAAGATTTTTGCAGATGGATATAATTTATAAAACTCTTTACCCCAATCTTCTACTAAATGATTTGGAACAACAATTAAAGGTTTTTTTGCAATTTCTAGTCTCCTCAATTCCATACATCCACCAATCATTTCAAAAGTTTTCCCTGCTCCAACACAATGTGCTAATAAAGTATTATCTTTACTATATAAAATTCTTGCAATAGCATTTTTTTGATGTGGTCTTAATTCAATTGTTTTATTCATATTTGGTAGAAATAATTTGCTACCATCATATTCTCTCAATTTTATTTTATTAAAAGTTCTATTATAAATATCAACTAAAACTTTTCTTCTATCAAAGTCATCATAAATCCATCCTGAAAATTCTGTTTTAATTTTTTCTTGCTTTTCTCTTGCCTTTAATGTTTCTTCTTTATTTACAATTCTTCGTACTCCTTCAGGGTCATTCGGATCTTTATCATAAATAGTAACATTTTTTAAATTTAATGTTTCTTCTAATAAATCTAATGCATTTATTCTTTTAGTTCCAAAAATTTCAGTTGTTTCTAAATTGTATGAATATGGCTTGTTTTCAATAATCCATTTTGATAGATATTTATTATATTTTACTTCCATTTTATATTTACTATAATATGGTTCACTAACTTTAAATTTTTCTCTTGCAAATTGTTCTATATAATACTCTGGAATCCAAGTTGCACCGAGTTTTACCTCTATATCACTTGCCTCAAGTCTAACAGGTTGTACTTTTTTTAATGCTCTTACATTTTCTAAATATCTTTCATCTTCTTTTGATTTTGCTTCTGCAATAGCTAATTTATCTACAACATATCCACTTAAATATTCTTCTGCTGTTTCCCATCCTAATTCAAATCTATCTTTTGGGTATTGTTC
>CALXKR010000016.1 GCA_944388895.1 uncultured Clostridia bacterium
TATTTTCTACATTGTTGTTAGATTCCATATTAGTGTTAATTTCTACATTTGTAGGATCTGGTACATTAGGGTTTCCTTCTATAGATTCATTTAAATTTCCTAAATCAAAATTGATATTATTATCATTAAAATAAGGCGAATTGTTTAAGTCAGTATTTTGAAAGTATGGATTATAATATGGATTGTTCTGACCTTCATCATCCTGAGGTATATAATTGTTAGACAAATTGTTATTTTGAGGTACATAATTATTATTTTTATCTTCTTTATCCATTGTTTTCTCCCTTCATAAGTAATTTAGCAATATTATAAAATAAAAAACAAAAATATACAATAAAAATCAAAAAATAAATAAAAAAATGCCTTATAAAAAGGCATTAAGAAAATTCAATTAATTTCTCAACAATTTGAACTGCATTAGTTGCTGCACCTTTTCTAATATTATCTGCAACAACCCAAATATTTAAACCATGTTCTACACTAAAATCTTTTCTAATTCTTCCAACATAAACTTCATTGTGACCACTAACTTCAGTTGCTATAGGGTATTTATTGTGTTTTACATCATCTAATACAATTATGCCTGGAAAATTGTTAAATAATTCTATTACTTCATTTAAATCAAAGTCTTTTTCTAATTCGATATTAATACTTTCGCTGTGACAATTAAAAACAGGAACTCTAACTGTAGTTGCAGTAATAGGTAAATTAGGAGTGTTTAAGATTTTACGTGTTTCATTAATCATTTTCATTTCTTCTTTAGTATAGCCATTATCTAAAAAATCATCAATATGTGGTAAACAATTATTGAAAATAGGGTAAGGAAATTTTTTTAGCTCATAATTATTTGTTTGAACAATATTTTTTTCTTTTCCTATTTTAAAGTTTTTTACACCATTTTCTAAATCACAAATACCATCTCTACCACTACCTGAAACTGCTTGGTATGTAGAATAAACAATTCTTTTTATAATATATTTATCATTTAAAGGTTTTAAAGGAAGCATTGCTTGAATTGTTGAACAATTAGGGTTGGCAATAATTCCGTGATTATTTTTTATAGTTTCTGCATTAACTTCAGGAACTACTAATGGAACATCTTTATCCATTCTAAAAGCACTACTATTATCTACAACAATACAGCCTTTAGAAGCGGCAATAGGTGCATATTTTTTTGCTGTATTACTACCGGCAGAAAAAATAGCAAAATTAAAATTTTCATTAAAAGAAGATTCATTTAACTCTTGTACAGTATACTCTTTATTCATAAACATTAATTTTCTTCCAGCAGATTTAGAAGATGCAAAAAAAACATATTTAGATATGGGAAGATTTTTTTCTTCTAAAACTTTTAAAACAGTTCTTCCAACAACGCCAGTAGCTCCAACTACTGCTAATTTATAATCTTTCATAAAAACACCTCTAAAATATAATATTTAATATTTGAAAAAAAGTGAGAAAAATTAAATAAAAATATTTACAAACTTATGTTCGAATGATAGAATGTTTAATATAAAAGATAATAGGTAAGGAAAGAATATGATTGATTTAAAGCAAAATGTAAAATATGTAAAAGGTGTAGGACCTAATAAAGTAAAACTACTTAATAAATTAAATATTTATTCACTAAAAGACTTAATTACATATTACCCTAGAGATTATGAAGATAGAAGTATTATAACAAAATTAGAAGATGTAAAAGATGGGGAAAAGTACACCATAGAAGGAATTGCCTTAACTGAAGTAAATGTAAGATATGCTGGAAAGTATAAAAGCTTTGCAAAACTTATAATTAAAGATGACACAGATAATTGTGTAGTAACTTGGTTTAACCAACCTTATGTAAAAGATAAAATAAAAAGAGGAGAAAAATATCGTTTTTATGGCAAAATAAGCAAAAAAAATGGAAACATAGAATTAATTAGCCCAACATTTGATAATGTAAATGATACAAAAAATACTGGAAAAATAATTCCAATATATCCTCTTACAAATTCACTTACTCAAAATGGAATAAGAGCAATTATTGAAAATGGCTTAAAAATGATAGATGGGGAGATCCAAGAAACATTACCTGAAAAGTATATAAAAGAATATAAATTACTTGATATAAATACAGCTACAAATAAAATACATTTTCCTGGAAATTTTGAAGAATTTGAAAAAGCTAGAATTAGATTAGCTTTTGACGAACTACTATCAATGCAACTAGGTCTACTTGCACTTAGAAATGAAAACCAGGTAGAAGTTAGAGGTATAAAATATGATAGTAAAATAGAAATGTCAGATGTCATAAATAATTTGCCATTTAAACTTACAAATGCACAGTTAAAAGTTTTAGAAGAAATAAATTCTGACATGGAAAAAGATAGACCAATGAATAGACTATTGCAAGGAGATGTTGGTTCAGGTAAAACAATAGTGTCTATGGTAGCTGCATATAAGGCAGCAAAAAGTGGATATCAAGTAGCTGTTTTA
This sequence comes from uncultured Clostridia bacterium, assembly GCA_944388895.1. Taxonomy (GTDB): domain Bacteria; phylum Bacillota; class Clostridia; order TANB77; family CAG-508; genus CAG-793. Next base: position 2,479 of record CALXKR010000016.1, read on the forward strand.
GCTCCAACAATGATACTTGCAAAACAGCATTTAAAAAATTATAAAAATATACTAGAACAGTATGGAATTGTTTGTGAAGCTTTAGTTGGTGGTATGACAGCAAAAAATAAAAAAGAGGTTTTAGAGAAAGTAGCAAATGGGGAAGTAGACATTTTAATTGGAACTCATGCTCTACTTGAAGAAAATGTAATATTTAAGAATTTAGGATTAGTAATAACAGATGAACAACATAGATTCGGTGTAAAACAAAGAGCTAAAATAGTTGCAAAAGGTAATAATCCAGATGTATTGGTAATGACAGCTACACCAATACCAAGAACTTTAGCCCTAATTTTATATGGAGACCTAGATATTTCAATTATCGATGAATTACCTCCTAATAGAAAAAAAGTAGAAACTTATGCAGTAAGCAAACAATACGAAGAAAGAGTTAATAACTTTGTAAAAAAAGAAGTAGAAAATGGAAGACAAGCTTACATCGTATGCCCTCTAGTAGAAGAAAGTGAAGATGATGAAACATCTAATTTAAAAGCAGTAACAGAATTATATGAAAAATATAAAAATGAAGTGTTTAAAGAATATAAAATAAAATACTTACATGGAAAAATGAAATCAAAAGAGAAAGACGAAATTATGGAAAAATTTAAAAATGGAGAAATTCAAATATTACTTTCAACTACAGTAATTGAAGTAGGTGTAGATGTTCCAAATGCAAGTGTAATGGTAATAGAAAATGCAGAAAGGTTTGGTTTAGCTCAACTTCATCAACTTAGAGGAAGAGTTGGAAGAGGTGAATATGCTTCATATTGTATTTTAAAATATAATGGTGGAAGTGATATTGTAAGACAAAGAATGGAAATAATGACAAAAACAGATAATGGTTTTACAATAGCAGAAAAAGACTTACAATTAAGAGGTTCAGGAGAATTTTTTGGTACAAAGCAACATGGAATGCCCGAATTTAAAATAGCAAACTTATTTAAAGACATGAATCTTCTAAAAGAAGTTCAAGCATTAGCAATTCAAATAACAAATAATGATCCAAATTTAGAAAAAGTAGAAAATAAACCTTTAAAAATAATGGTAAAAGAAAATTTCTCATCAAAAGCAGAAATGACAATATAAGCAAAATTGACAATTATGTAAATATGAATTATAATATAAATGTACTTGAACGTCTTGTACTATGCGAAAGCATAAAGCGCTAACCTACAGTTAGGGAGGTAACATCATGAAAGAAAAAACTGTATACTTTGCTAGAGCCTTTTCAGCTCCTGAAGAAGGAGGAATTTTGATTGGCTTCAAAATCTGGAAAAATGGAGAGTGGCATTTTCGGGCAAACAGTGGCCGAATGATTTCCGTTCAAAAAGATGTCGGCAATGTATATAGGGCGGAAACAGAGACTCACGTTTACTTTGTAAAGGTCGAGCCGTAAAATGTTTTGGGGCTTCATCTAAAAGAACTTAGGTGGGGCCCTCTTTTTTACAAATTATAAATTTCAACATTGACTTTAAAAATGCTAAATGTTAAAATATAAATATGAATTTTGAAAGGAATAAGATTAATGGAAAAAGCAATAAACAATAAAAAAGAGAAAAAATTACATTTTAATATAAAAAAGAATTTAGGAAGACTTGTAGCACTAATTATTGTTATTTCAATGCTAATAGCATCTTCTGCAACATTAATATTTTATGCAATGTATTATTTAGGATAATATAACATAAATTTAATTGAAAAATTATATTAAATAAAATTAATATGGGGAGATATAAAATGTTTGAAAATATGACAAAATTAAATTTTGATTTTGCTGATTACATTCGTGATTTACAATCACACCCTTGGCAAATAGTAACATTTATATTAGATATAACAATAGTTATATTTTTATTGGTATATTTTATAAAGTTTGCTAAAAAATCAAGAGTATGGCAATTAGTAAAAGGAATAGTTTTTTTAATAGTAATTACTTTCTTAAGTAACTTGTTAGAACTAAGAATACTATATTTTATACTTACATCATTTATGACTTATGGGGTAATAGCTCTTTTGATAATTTTCCAACCTGAATTACGTAGAGCACTAGAACAACTAGGATCTAGCACATTTACAAAAATGTTTGGAATAGATAAAAGCTTGGGAGACAAAACAAAAGAAGATATATATAAAGTTGTTATTGCAGCAAAGGAAATGTCAAAATCAAAAACAGGAGCATTAATTGTATTTGAAAGAGACATAAAAATACAAGATATTATAGAAACTGGAATAAAACTAGATTCAGAAATATCTCCACAATTATTAGTAAATGTATTTGTTCCAAAAACACCTCTACATGATGGAGCCGTTGTTATAAGTAATAATAAAATTATTTCAGCTGCATGTATTTTACCTTTAGCAGATGACAAAGATATAGCAAAAGAGTTAGGAACAAGACATAGAGCAGCAATAGGGGTATCTAAAGAATCAGATGCAATAGCAGTAGTTGTATCAGAAGAAACAGGCAAAATTTCAATAGCAAAAGATGGTACTTTAATTGCTGATGTAAAAGAAGATGCACTAAAAAGAATTCTAATAAAAAACTTAGTAACAGCTAGATTTGGTTCAGAAAAGCGTAGAAACAGAATAGCTATGATGAAGGAAAAAATTTCAAATAGAAAAGCAAAAAAAGAATAAAATTTCGCCCATTGGGGACGCCCCTTTTTGGGCGAAATATTTATTTTATACAGGTAAAAGGCAAAAAGGTGCGCCTTAATATAATTAAAAGATTTAGAAATAAATGGAGACTAAGTTATGAGAAATATAAAAATTATAATTGAATATGATGGAAAAGACTATAATGGATGGCAAAAACAAAAAAATAAATTAAATATACAAGGAGAAATAGAAAGAGCAATAGAAGAAATTACAGGAGAAAAAGTAGATTTAATAGCATCTGGAAGAACAGATGCAGGAGTTCATGCACTAGCACAGGTTGCAAATTTTAAAATAGAAAAAGATATTCCAATAGAAAAGATTCCATATGCATTAAATTCTAAGCTAAAAAAGTCTATAAGAATAAAAGAAGCCAAAGAGGTAGATGAAAAGTTTCATAGTAGATATACTTGTAAACGAAAAACTTACAAGTATGTTATAAATAATTCTATTCAAGGAACGGCAATTTATAGAAATTTGCAATATCATTTTCCAGAAAAATTAGATGATATAAAAATGAATGAAGCAGTAAAATACTTAATTGGAGAGCATGATTTTAAATCTTTTAAAGCTAGTGGAACAAGCAGTAAAAGTAGTGTTAGAACAATATATGATGCTAAAGTAACAAGAGAAGGGGAAATTGTTACAATAGAACTAACTGGTAATGGATTTTTATATAATATGGTTAGAATAATAGCTGGAACATTAGTAGATGTAGGAGAAGGAAAAATTAAGCCAGAGGATGTAAAAAAAATATTGTTAGCAAAAGATAGATTAAAGGCAGGAAGAACATTACCACCAACAGGCTTATACCTTGTAAATGTAGAATATGAGAGTAATTAGTAACAAATTGAAACAGTCTACATAAAATATACAAGGGGATAATATGAATTTAATACTATTTTTAATTATATTTCCAATTGCAACAATAATATTTTCAATAGCACTTCAAAAAATATTAAAAAATCCTTTTCTAGTTTCTGCAATTACATTAGCCATATTTTTGATAGTAACTTTTACAGTTTATGGGGTAAACTTCTTAATAGCAGCTTTTATATATGCATTAATTTCATTAATAACAGCATATGTGGTTAGATTTTTTTGTAAAATAGAAAATAGAACAATACAAATTAATCTTATAAACAATGAAGATAATTCAAATGTCCAAAATCGTTGTATTAATAATGAAAGTAGAAGTGGAGAAAATAGTTGTATTAGACTAAATCCTGATACAAGGGAATGTAGAATTTGTAATTGTCAAAGACAATTTAGAAATTGTTTAAGAAGATAATAAAAATGTATATACCTATATAGAAAGATAAAAATTTATCTAATAAGGTATATACATTTTTTATATTATAATTTTATTTAAGTTCAACAATAGTAACTCCATAGTCACCTTCACCGAAACCAGCTATTCTATATTGCTTAACATACTTACACTTCTTTAAATACGAATGAATTCCTTCCCTTAATTTTCCAGTACCTTTTCCATGAATAACTCTTACTTGTTTTAAATGTGCTAAAGAGCAGTTATCTAAGTATTTATCAAGTATTTCAATAGCTGTATCTACATTTTCGCCAAGAAGATTTATTTCAGGAGAAACACTTTTAGAAGCGGTATTATTAATATGAACTTTAGAATTATTAGTTGGCTTAATAGTTTCTTGATTATTTAACTTTAATAATACACTTAGGTCTAAACCATTATTAGGAGTAGTTTCTTTTAAACTGTCATTAAGCTTACTTCTAAGCATATTAGCCTTTTTTAAATCATTACTATTTAAAGAACTTAATTCTTTAATAATTTGATTAGCTTCTTCTTTGGCATTAAGTAAAATATTTCTTGCTTCTTTTCTAGCTTGTTCAATTTTCTTTTCTTCATTTGCTAGCTTGCTAGAAACTTCATTTTCTAAGCTTTTTCTTAAAGATTGGGCCTGATTTAAATTTTTTTCTTCTTCTTCTTTTAAATGTTGAATTGTAACCCTGTCATCGTAAATTTCTTTCATTAAAGTTTCTAAATCAACATCAGGCTTATTCATTAAATTTGTAGCTCTATCTAATATTTCATTAGGCAATCCCAATCTTCTACTTATGGCAAAAGCGTTACTTTTACCAGGAATTCCAATAAGTAAATGATAAGTAGGTTCTAGTTTTTCAATATCAAATTCACAGCTTGCATTTTCAAAACCATCATGAGTGATGCAATAATTTTTGATTTCATGATAATGAGTAGTAGCAATAGTTATAGCACCTTTATTATGAAAATATTCAAGAAGAGCAAGTGCTAAATTTGCACCTTCTATTGGATCAGTTCCAGAACCTAATTCATCTACTAATACTAAACTATTGTTATTAACAGCCTGGACAACTTTTACAATATTTGTCATATGGCTAGAAAAAGTACTTAAAGATTCAGTAATGCTTTGTTCATCACCAATATCAGCAAAAATATTATCAAAAACTTTAACCTTACTATTTTCATTAGCAGGAATAAAAAGTCCAGACTGAGCCATTAAGCATAAAAGACCAACCGTTTTTAAAGAAACAGTTTTACCACCAGTATTAGGCCCAGTAATAACTAATGTTGAAAAATTTTTACCAACATAAATATCAATAGGAACAACTTTTTCATTAGGAATCAAAGGATGCCTTGCTTTAATAAGATTTATCTCATCAAACAAAATAGGCAAAGTACTATTAGTTTCAATAGCAAACCTAGCTCTAGCAGAAATAAAATCTAATTTACCAATTAAATCAATATCCTTTTCAATATAATTAGCAATAGGATATAATAAATCTGTAAGACTTTTTAATATTCTTTCAATTTCCTTGTTTTCATCAAGGGTTAAATTATTAATTTTATTATTCATCTCAAAAACAGCCATAGGTTCAATATAAACAGTAGAACCACTTGCAGAAGTATCATGAATAAAGCCTTTAACAAAACTTCTATATTCTTCCTTAACAGGAATAACATATCTAGAATCTCTAATAGTCACAACAGGATCCATAATATATTTAGAATATGTAGAAGAATGAATAAAAGAATTCAACTTAAGTTTAATATCAGCCTCAAGACTTTTTTTAGTTTTCCTAATAGAAAAAAGCTTGCTAGAAGCATCATCAGAAATTACATCTTCTGAAATAATTGATGAACTAATCTTTTTTTCAATATCCTTATTAGAATAAAGCATAGAAAAATAATCATCTAAGCTAGACAAAGAAATTTCAAAATCTTTATAATAATCTAAAAGCTCTCTAGAAATACGTAAAATACTACATAAATCTAATAAACTTTTAGAAGAAAGTGCAGAACCACTTTTTAATATCTTAATCCATAAAGAAAAATCATCAATATTAGAAATAGGAAAATTACCTTTAATATGAATAGCATTAATAGCATCAGAAGTTTCAGCAAGAGAGTGTGAAACTTCTAAAGAATTAGACGATGGTTCTAAATTCATTACTAAATTTTTTCCTTCATGTGTATATGCAAAATTTGCTACTTTTTCTCTAATAGCATTAAATTCTAATTTATCTAAATTAAACATAACTCCTCCGGTGGGGACGGTCCTCCTTTTTAAAAACTCTTTCTTAGAAAATCAAGGGTTTCAAGCAATTTGGAATCTTATTGTGGGGACGGTCCTCTTAACTTGAAATAGAGATTGAAACGCTTGTAACAAGCTACTTTTAATCTATTTTATTATTATAAAACAAAAAATAAGAAAAATCAATGCTAGAGATATTGAAATAGATTCCTTAATATGGTAAAATAAGACTTACTATTTGTTTTGCGGGGCACAGAAAAGAGGGAAAATGCCTAGAAGACCGAGAAAAGAAATAGAAACAAAGTATTATCATATTATGACCCAGGGAATTAGACAAGAATATATTTTTAACAATGATAAATTCAAGAAAAAATATATTCATGAGCTAAAAAAATATTTAGAAAAGTATAATGTAATGCTAATTTGTTATTGTATTATGGATAACCACTCTCACTTGCTTATTAGAAGTGAAAAGATGGAAGAAATATCAGAGTATATGAGATGCGTTAATACAACATATGCAGGGTATTATAATAAAATCAATAATAGAAAAGGATATGTTTTCAGAAACAGATTTAATTCTCAACCAATTTTTTCAGAAAAGCAAATGTATACATGTATAAACTACATATATAATAACCCAGTAAAGGCTGGAATTTGTGATATTCGTGATAAATATTTATATTCTAATTATTCAGAATTTGTAAAAAATAATAAAATTATGGCTAAAGAAATAGAAGAAAATGGTGATGAATATAATGAAGTTTGGAGCTAAATTACTTGCTAAATAAAGAAAAAAATATTATAATAGTTAATGAAATAAATGAAACGGTAAATTGCTAGAAAGTCAATGGTTTTGTGAGATTTTCTAGAAAAAAGGACCGTCCCCAAATTTAGACGACAAAATGCTTGAAACCCTTGATTTTCTGAGAAAGTCTTTAAAAAAAGGAGGACCGTCCCCAGAAAGGAGAAAGATATGGAAAAACCAGAATTATTAGCACCAGCAGGAACTTTTGAAAAAGCTAAGGTTGCATTTAAATATGGAGCAGATGCAGTGTATTGTGGTACAGGTGCTTTGTCATTAAGAAGTAGAGCAGAAGTAGATAATGAGGATTTAGCAAATACTATAAAGTATGCTCATAGCATAGGAAAAAAGGTATATGCAGCAATTAATATATATGCTCCAGATGCTATGTATGAGGAAATAGAAAATCAGGTTAATATATTAAATAAATTAGCTGTTGATGGAATTATTGCTTCTGATGGAGGGGTAATTGAAATAATTAAGGAGTTAGCACCGGATATACCTGTACATATTAGTACTCAAGCTAATACTTTAAGTAGTCATACAGCAAATTTTTGGTATAAAAATGGAGCAAAAAGAGTAATTCTTTCTAGAGAAATGAATAAGGAACAAATTAAATATTTAATTGATAATACACCTCAAGGTTTAGAAACAGAAATTTTTGTTCATGGTGCTATTTGTTGGGCTTATTCTGGAAGATGTTATTTGAGCGATTTTTTAGCTTGTAGAAATGCTAATTTAGGAGATTGTGCTCAAAGTTGCAGATGGGCATATAATATGTATTTAGAAGAGAAGCAAAATCCGGGCAATTTAATGCCGGTAGAAACAGACTCAAATGGAACCTATATTTTATCTTCTAAAGATTTGTGCTTAATAAAACAAATACCAGAAATAATAGAAATGGGTGTTAATAGTCTTAAAATAGAAGGAAGATTAAAATCTGAATATTATTTGGCAAGTGTTGTAAATGTATACAGAACAGCTATTGATGACTATATTGAAAATCCAGAAAATTATGATTATACTAAATATTTAAAAGAATTAGAAAAAACTAAAACTAGGGGATTAACAGAATTCTTCTTTGATGATAAAAATAATAAAGATTTTCAAGAGTATGAAGGAAAGCAATATAACCCAAATTATGAATATGCAGGACAAGTTGTTGAATATAATGAAAATAAATCAATTTTAGCAGTTAAAAATAGACTTCAAGTAGGGGATAAAATGGAAATAATTATTCCTAATAAAATAGAAGTTGAAGAATTTACTATAAATAATATGTGGAATGATGAAACTGATGAAGAAATAGAATTTGTTAATCCAGGAAGAGATGGACAAAAAGTATTAATCCATTTACCAATTAAGTGTGAAGAAGGCTGGATTATAAGAAAAAGGAAAATATAAAATATTTATGAAGCTCTAAACTATATGAATAGTTTAGAGTTTTTTTGCACATAGACAAATATGCCTTCATATAATAAGAGTATGATGATATAAAATATGGGGGTGTATATATGTTAGAAATTACAATCTCAGGATTTTTAGCTTTTTTAGGTACAGCAATATTTGTGCTAGGTTACATATCTAATAATATCCTTTTTCCAGAAAGTTTATCTCCAGAGGAAGAAAGAAAATATGTGAAAAGAATGGAAGAAGGTGATGAAGATGCTAGAAACATCTTAATTGAACATAACCTAAGATTAGTAGCTCACGTATGTAAAAAATATTCTAATACTAACATAGAGCAAGATGATTTAATTTCAATTGGTTCTATAGGTTTAATTAAAGGAATAAATAGTTATGATTCTAAAAAGTCTATAAAATTATCTACATATATTTCAAAATGTATAGATAATGAAATACTTATGTTTTTAAGATCAAGTAAAAAGTTGAATTCAGAAGTATTTTTAGATGATCCAATAGGAAAAGATAAAGATGATAATACTGTGACACTTGAGGAAGTTCTTGAAAATGACGAAAGGCCAATTGATGAAGAAGTAGATTTAAAAATGAAAATATCAAAATTATATGAAAAAATAAAAGATGTTTTGAAAAATAGAGAAAGAACAATAATAGAATTAAGATTTGGACTTAATGGTGAAAAGCCAAAAACTCAAAAAGAGATAGCTAAAAATATGGGAATATCACGTTCCTATGTTTCTAGAATTGAAACTAGAGCAATAGGTAAACTTGCAAAAGAGATTAAGGAATAAATTAATAAACTTATTAACTAAACTTTTATATTGTAAATAGCCAGGAATCATGATAAAATTAAAATACTATCAATTGAAAATATTGAATTAAATATGCATGGAGTAAAAAATGAACTATAAAATAATAAATGGTGCAGTATCTTATGGTGCAGAAACTATATTAGACAAAATTTTAAAAGTATATACACCATTGAAATTACTTGAAAAAAGAATATGAAACTGCACTTAAATACATAATGCTTGAATGTTATTCTACAGTATGATATAATAGGTAGAGGTGCGTTCTAAGAAAGTTTTTAAAGGAGGATCAAATATGGCAGAAAAAATAACAGTTATTGTACCTGTATATAATGTAGAAAATTATGTTAGAGAAGCATTAGAATCAGTTATTAATCAAACTTATCAAAATTTAGAAGTAATTGTCATAGATGATGAATCTAAAGATTCTTCAGGAAAAATTTGTGATGAGTATGCAAAAAAAGACAGCAGAATTACTGTTGTTCATCAAAAGAATAAAGGACTATCAGGAGCTAGAAATACTGGATTAGATTTAGCAACAGGAAAATATATTATGTTTTTAGACTCTGATGATAAATTTGAACTTGACGCTTGTGAAAATTTTTATAATGAAATTGAAAAAACGAATGCAGACTACGTTGTAGGAAATTATATTTATATAGATGATGATGGTACTAAATGGGAAAAACCTGTTTTTGACCAAGAAAAATATAAAGAATTTAAACTTTCAATAGAAGATTATAAAAATTCTTTTTTTATAATGAATTCTACTGTTTGGAATAAAATTTTTAGAAAATCTTTTTTGGACGAGCTAAAAATAAAATTTGTTGAAAGAGTTCCAGCAGAGGATGCAATATTTACAACTTATTGTTTTATAAAATCATCTAATGTATATTATATGCCTAAAATAATGTACAACTATAGAATGAGATATACAGATTCAATTTCAAATAGTTGTTCTAAAGATTATTTTATGGGTATTAATAAAGCGTATAAAATTATATATGAAAATTTTAAGGAAAATGATAGATTAGATTTTTATAGATTTTTTTATGCAAAGAGTATGAACTATATTTTGTATAAATTTATTGATTCAACAAGACTAACACTAGAAGAAAGAATTGAAGTGTTGGATAAAATGAAATGGTTTTATATGCTTAGTAATGATTTACATATTCCAACAATTTTTAAATCTGTCCAATACATTATTAATGCAATAGAGGAAAAGGATTATGCACAAGCTTTAAGATATTGTGATATATTAAATCAAGTAAGAAAGATATTACCAAAGGAACTTAAAGAAAAAATGTCTAAACCAAATGCTGACACATACAAAGAGATGGAGGAAAATGAAATGGATATTGAATTATTGCAAAAAAAAGAAGAACTACTTAAAGAAATGGAAAACAGCAATATAACAATATTAGGAATAGAGGAATCTTTAGAAAAAATAAAAGAGGGAAAATCAATAGCTCGTTTTGGAGATGGAGAGTTAGATATAATAATAGATAAAGATTTAAAATTTCAAGAACATAATACAAGATTAGCTGAAAAATTAAAATCTATTTTGGCAGATAAACAAGATTTTTGTTTAATAGGAATTCCAGATGTTATAAATAAATTTGAAAATTTAACATATGAAAGTGAAGCTTTTTGGATAGAGAATATGTATAAAACAAGAAAAACTTGGCTTAAATATATAAACACAGATATGGAATATTGTACTGCTAATTTAACAAGACCATATATTAGACATAAAGATAGAAGTGAATGTGGAAAATATTTTTCTATGATTAAAGATATTTGGAAAGATAAAGACGTAATTGTTTGTGAAGGTGAACAAACAGGTGTAGGTGTAGGAAATGATTTATTAGATGGATGTAAATCTGTTAGAAGAGTACTTTGCCCATCAGAAGATGCTTTTAACAAATATGATGAAATATTGAGCAGATTAAAACAAGAACCTAAAGATGTTCTTATAATATTAGCATTAGGACCAACAGCAACAGTATTAGCATATGACTTAGCAAAAGAAGGATATCAGGCTTTAGATATGGGACATTTTGACATTGAATATGAATGGTATAGAAGAAATGTATCAAAAAGAGAAAAAATTGAAAATAAATATACTAATGAGGTTGAAGGAGGAAACCAAACACAAAATTTAGTAGATAATGAATATATAAAACAAATAGATACAGTAATAAAATAAATAAATGGAGGTTTATATGAAAAAAATTGTTATTATGGGAGAACCTCATCATGGAAATTTAGGAGATCAAGCAATTTTCATGGCAGAAAAAAGTATACTAAAAAAATACTTACCAGATTACGAAATATATCAAGTTCATGAAGAATTTTTAACTTTATGTATAAAAAAAGTAAAAGAACATATTAGTGATGATGATATAATTATGCTACATGGAGGAGGAAACTTTGGAGATACTTATGATAGACCAGAATATGGAAGAAGAGAGGTAATAAAAACATTTCCAAATAATAAAATAATTATGTTTCCTCAAACAGCTTATTTTTCAGACACTGAAAAAGGACAAAAAGAGCTAAATACTTCTAAAGAAATATATAATAATCATAAACATTTAGTTTTATTAGCAAGAGAAAACAAATCATATAACTTTGTAAAAGAAAATTTTAAAAATGCAACTGTATATTTAACACCCGATATTGTAATGTCACTAAAAAGAGCAAGCAGTAAAAAAAGAGAAGGAGCATTACTACTTTTTAGAGTCGATAAGGAAAAAGTATTAGAAGATAAAGCTCAAGAAAAAATAAAACAAATTCTTAAAGAAAAAATTGGTAGTTACAAATTATCTGATATGAACCTAGATAGCAACATTCCAGAATTAAGAGAAGAAATGATAAAAAAATATTCTAAAAATCATATATTTAATCTAGATAATGAAATAGAAATAACAAATATTACAGATGAAAATAGAGATATGGTTTTAGAAGATAAATTTGAAGAATTTCAAAGTGCTAAACTAGTTGTAACAGATAGATTACATGGAATGATATTTGCAGCTATAACAGAAACACCTTGCATTGTGTTTAGCAGTTTAGACCATAAAATAAAAGAATCATATAATTGGTTAAAAGATTTAGGATATATAAAATACTGTGAAAATATTAACGACTTTGAAAAATATGTTGAAGAATTATTAAATATTAAAAATATATCATATGACAATAGTTTTGCAGAAGAAAAAATTGCAAAAATATTGAAAGAGGAAATAGAAAGGAAAAATTAATTTATGAAAAATTTCAAATTAGTATTTGATAAAATGTATGATATATCTATTTTTGAAAAATATGGTTTAAAACCTGTTTCAGAAGATTACTATAAAATTAAAGAAAATTGTTTTTGCATAGCAGATGGGGTTACAAGAGATACTATTAATGGAACTCCAGCTAAAAAACCAACAAACGAACAAGAAGCAAAAGAGTGGATAAAAGAATATCCAAATCCTAGTGGAGCATATGAAGCAGCAAAAATTATTGCAGACTCTTTTATCGATGAAATTTCAAAAATTGAAGAAAATGAAATAACAGAGCAAAAAATTAAACAAGCAGTTATAGAAGCAAATAATAAGGTAGCAAAAATAAATAATAAAAGAAAAATTGACTATGTAAAAGAAGACTACTATTGTTGCGTGGCTGTAGGAGGTTATATAACAGATGATACATTATATGCTTTTTCAATAGGAGATTGCCATATAAGTTTATTTGATGAAGAATATAATTTATTATTTACAACAATAAATAATCATAAATGGTTTGAAGACTATGAAAAAAATCATGACTTCGATTGGTCAGATCCTAACATTAGAAAATTAATTAGAAGTGAATATAGAAATAATCCAACTAAAAAAGAAAATGGAAAAGATATTACTTTTGGAGTATTGTCTGGAGAAAAAAATGCAGAATATTATATAGATACTTATAAAGTAGATTTAAATAAAGTAAAATATATTTGTGCATATTCAGATGGATGCGAAAATGCTTTTTCTTCTAAAGAAAAAGTAATAGAGCTTTTAAAAAATCCTGAAATAATAGGAAAAGAACAACCAGAAAGAACCTTAATTATCTATGAAAAAAATTAAAAGCTCAAAATAGATAAGAATGCTTTCAAAAGGGCTAAATATCAAGCAAAACTATGATTAAAAAGTAATGGGGGACGGTCCTACTATCAAAAAGGAAAAACTCTTAGAGCGAAGCTTAATTGAGAAGAAAAATAGACGATAAAACGTCTTAAAAAGGGGACGGTCCTCGATTTTTAGCAAAATTTAAAATGAAAAAATGTGTAGCTATTGAAACGACTGGTTTTGAGGCTACAATTTTTTTGCAAAAATAAATTTTAAAGGACCGTCCCTCTTTTTTTCGTCACTATTTTTAAAATCTAATTTAAAAGATAAAATGCAAAATTTAAGTAAGTAGCAAACAAAATCCAAATTATATAAGGAATTTGCAATAGACCAGCTAATTTATTCTTTTTATAAAAGTTTATTGTCATAAAAATAACAACAATATCTAATAAAATTATCCAAATAAAAGCAAATAATCGCCATTCAAACACAAAGAAAAAAATCGACCAAAGAGCATTTATTAAAAGCTGAAAATAATATAAAAATTTAGATTTTGAGTCTAGTAGATTTTTTTCACCGAGTATGCCAAATGATATTCCCATTAAAATGTATAATATAGTCCAAACAATTGGAAATGCTAGTTGAGGAGGAGATAAGAATGGTTTATTTAAATTATCATACTGAATAAATTTTGAAATAATAAAACCAACGATTCCACCAACTAAAAGTGGTAATACTAAATATTTAAGTTTTGAAAAAATTTTTTTCATAATGTTCTCCTTTTGAATTATTATATTCCACAAAAATAAAAATATTTAATTTTAGAATAAAAAATAAAATTAAAAAGATAATAATTAATAAAAATATGTAAGGAGAAAATTATTATGAATTCTTTTTGGATAGAAAGTATAGAAAAAATTAAATCAAATGGCGATTTAGAACAAGATACAAGTGCAGATGTATGTATAATAGGAGCTGGAATTTGTGGTTTAACAACGGCGTATTATTTAACTAAAAAAGGTTATAAAGTTCTTGTAATAGAAAAAGGTGAAATTGGACATGGAACAACAGGTTTTACTACAGCTAAAATAACTTCTCAGCATGGACTTATATACCATTACTTATCAAAAAAGTATGGAATAAAAGTTGCAAAAAAGTATTTTGAGATTAATGAAGAAGCTATAAATAATATTGAACAAATCATAAGAGAAAATAATATTTCTTGTGATTTTGAAAGAAAAGATAGTTATATTTATACTTCAAATGAAGAAGAAAAAGAAAAAATACTAGAAGAAGCGGAAGCACTAAAATATATAAATTTAGAAAGCGAATTAGTAGAAAAAATAGATTTACCATTTAGAACTTTATGTGGGGTAAAATTTAAAAATCAAGCACAATTTAATCCATTAAAATATATCGAAGGTTTAGTAGAATATATTTTAAAGCATGGAGGTAGAATTTATACAAATACTTTATGTACAGATATTAAAAGAGAAAATGAAGAATATGTTGTATATGCAAATAGTAAAAAAGTATATTCAAAATATGTAGTGTTAACATGCGGATATCCTTTTTTAAAAGTTCCAGGATTTTATTTTGCAAAAATGTATCAAGCATCATCTTACGTAATAGGAATAGAAACAAAATCAAAATTACCAGAAGGAATGTATATAAACATAGAAAATCCAACATATTCAATAAGAACAGCAAAGCTAAATGATGGAAAAAACATAATACTTTTAGGAGGAGCTGGACACAAAACAGGAGAAAAAGTAAATGAAGAGCAAACTTATGGAGTTCTAGAAAAGAAAGCAAAAGAAATGTACCCAGATTGCAAAATATTATATAAATGGTCAACAAGAGATGCAGTAACATTGGACAAAATTGCATATATAGGAGAATATTCAAGTTTGCTTCCAAATATGTATATAGCTACAGGATTTAACAAATGGGGAATGACAACATCAAATGTTGCAGCAAATATAATAACAGAAAAAATAACCAATAATGGAGGAATGTATGATGAAATATTTAAATCAACAAGAATGGAACCAATTACAAATAAAGGCGAAATGAAAAACATGATAGTAGATGCAAGTAAATCATTTGTTGTAGATAGAATAAAAGAAACCAAAATAACCCTAGATGATATACAAAGAAACTCTGGAGGAATTATAGAAATAAATGGAGAAAAAATAGGGGTGTATAAAGATGAAAAAGGGCATAATCACTATGTAAAACCAGTGTGTACACATTTAGGATGTATGCTAGAGTGGAATGATGCAGACAAAACATGGGATTGCCCTTGCCACGGCTCAAGATTCGACAGATTTGGCATAGCTGGGCATAGCTGGGGACGGTCCTGCCATCAAAAATTTAGAAAACTTAGAAACGCTAGAGCCAAGCGAGATTGAAGAAAAATAATAACGAAAAAACACCTTTAAAAGGGGACGGACCTCCATTTAAAGAAAAATTAAAAACAAAAAAACGTGTAAACCTTGAAATAACTGAATTTAAGATTTACACGTTTTAAAAATAAACGAAATTTAAGGAACGTCCCCATCCTATCCCACATCCTATCCTAAGCCCACTGTCCTATATGTCTATTAGAATTTTCTTCTTCTGCAGGTAGCATATAATCAACTATTGCGTAAACTAATGCTCCAAGAAGAGCAGATATCCAAGAAATTCCGTATCCAGTAACGACATACTGAACAACATACAAAGTGATTGCACAAAGTACAAAACCTATAATTCCTTTTACAACAGGGTGTGTGAATAAAGCAGTAAATGTACTTATTGCAAAATCGAAAAGTGTAAGAAGCAAAACTGCTAAGGCAATTACCCAAATGCTTGAAAAAGTAAATCCGGGTGTAAAAAATGCTGTTATTCCTAAAACAACAATAGCGGTTAGTAATCTACCAACAAATTGTGGAACTTTATTTCTTTTCATAAAACCTCCATTCTAAAAAAGCAATATAAATTAGTTATTATTTGTTAAATTAAAATTTACAACTCAAATTTTATAAATTACTCTTACTTTAATTATTTCCTAAAAAAATATAAATATTCATATAAAAATGGGAAATAATAGTATCATATAAATAATTTACATATGAAAGGAAAAATCTATGTTAATAAATTTTGTAAGAGCAATAATTATATATATATTAGTTTTAATTGTAATGAGACTGATGGGAAAAAGAGAAATTGGACAGCTTCAACCTTTTGAACTTGTTATTTCAATAATGATAGCAGACCTAGCGTCTATTCCAATGACTGATCCAGGAGTGCCTATTTTTAATGGTGTGGTTCCAATTTTAGGTCTTTTAGCTATGCATTTATTAATTACTGTGTTAAATATTAAATCTGTAAATATTAGAAAATTTACTTGTGGAAAACCAACTATATTAATATATAGAGGAAGAATTGCTGAAGAAGCTTTAAAAAAAGAAAGATTTACCGTAAGTGAATTGCAAGAAAGGCTAAGAGGAAAAGATGTTTTTAATTTAGGAGATGTGGAATTTGCAATCTTGGAAACAAATGGAGAAGTTTCGGTAATTCTAAAACCTAATAAAAGAAATACAACTCCAGAAGATTTTAGTATAGAGCCAGATTATGAAGGATTACCTTATGACTTAATTGTTGATGGAAAAATAATGTATGATAATCTAAATAAAATAGGCAAAGATGAGAGATGGCTTTTAAAACAAATAGTAAAGTTTAAAGCAACTCCAGATAATGTATTAATAGCCACAATGGACGGAAAGGGAAACTTTTTTTGTCAAAAAAAAGAAAGGAATAGTCAAAAATGAAAAAAGAAGCAATAATAACAATTATAATTATAATATTAATATTTGCAGGTGAGTGGATAACTCAAAATTACACTAAGAAAACTTTAGGAAAAACACAGGACCAGTTAAGAGAACTTAAAGAAGATATTTTAAACACTCAAAATAATAATTCGTATTTAATAGAAAAAACAGACAAAATATATGAAGACTGGGAAAAAGAAAATGAAATTTTATCATATTATTTGGAGCATAATGAGTTAGAAAAAGTTAATACTCAAATTATATTAATAAAAGGCTATTTAGAATCAGATACTCCTCAAGATTCTATTCCAGATTTAGAAGAAGGAATATATATTTTAGATCATATAAAACAAAAAGAGGCTTTTAACTTAAAAAATATTTTTTAA
>CALXKR010000017.1 GCA_944388895.1 uncultured Clostridia bacterium
TCCTTTTCTAAATCCAGCTTTTTCTATTGCCTTTTCATCCATTATTGCTTTTTCTCTTAGTTCTGCTAATTTTCTCATCTTTTCATCTTCTGTCATTTTGTGTACTTCTACTACAGCGTCTTTTATTTTTTCATTATTCTTCACAATATCTAAGACCTCCTTTGCATTTGGATTATCTAAGAACATCATCCATTGAGCTTTTTCATTGTTCTTGTTTTTTTCATATTCTCTTCTTACCTTTGGTAACTCAATTATACAAATCTCTATTTCATCTGTCAATACTAATTGAGGATTTTTCGCTTCCCTAAGTTTCCACTTTGTTTCCATTTTTTCTACATCTTTTGTTAATTCTAATTCATAGTCTATTATTGCTATTATAACTACTCTTTTGCATTCGTCATAATCACTTCCCCTTTTGGCTTGTCCTGCGTACAACCTTGAAAAATAATACAAGAGCCTATTTGAAAAATTGTCTCTTTCTACTAACTGTATTTCTACGTCTACTTTTTCCTCTTCGTTTATATCTAGTTCTAAATCTAATATTCCTAGTTTATCATCTGGCTTTTCTCTATAAAGTTCTTTTGTACTATTGATAACTATTTTATCAATTTTCTTTTCTAATAGTGCTTCTGCAAATGCCTTTGTTATTCTTTCGTTTTTCTTACTAAATAAACTTTGAAATACTATGTCATTCTTTGGTTTTAATAGCTTCTTCTCCTTTGTTAAATTTTGTTCTTCATTTTTTACCATAGGCTTTTCCTCTGCTTTCTTCTAATCTTGAAATAAATTTTTTTGAATTAAATATTGAATTTTGAAATTTAAATATTTGAATTAATTTTTAAGAAGTAGTTAATTTATTTAATAATCTTTTAAAAATATCTAGCTAGAATACTTTTAATAATATAAAAACAATTTAAGACTAAATTATATTAGATAAATTAACAAGTACTGAATAAAATTTATTTGATTAGATAAAATTAATACTACCATAATAAACCATTTTATTGATAATTGCAAGAAAAACTTATCGACAAAATTCGACACTTTTAATTTATGGATATGAAAATACTTATAGAATTAATAACCGTTCCTTTATCAAAAAAAGGAACGGCCTAAAGCTTTCGCTATAAGTTCTCCCTGTCTACTGTATTTATTTTAGTTATATTTTTTGCCAACTCATATTCTGGTTATTTGGCTATTTACAGTGCTACATCAGCATCCAGTTCTACTTTATGTAAAGTGTTGGGCGAGAGGAACCGCGGTTGCCCGAATACATCGGCTCGAAGCCGCCACGGTCTGAAGCTGACCTGTCAGAGCTTGAATAGTTGCTGCCACCACCGGCGATTGACACGGCTGTAAGTATGAGACGCCTCTTGTGTCCAATCGAGATAATTTCCAGCTAGGTCAAATATTTTATTTGCTTGATATGCTGGATTTGAACCAGTTTCTATTTTTGAACTATTATAATTTCCCCAACTACTTGAATCTGTATCTACTTTTGATGGATCTTCTTTAAACTCTGTTTGCTTTAACCATTCCATTGTTGCATCCCACTGGCATCCATATATCATTGTTGATACTACATTTCCTTTTGTAAATCCTTTACATGCTTTATATAGACTATACCAGTTGCCAGCTTTGTCAGCAGATAAAACAGCTCCCTTTTTCTCTGTTGGACTATCTACAGTTCCTGTTATCTCATATCTTCCTATATAAAATCCTTTATATTTTTTCACACTATCTGACATAGCCTTATATTCTTTTGCCATACTATCTGCCATTTCTTTTGTACTATTAAATCCTAATATAGTTTTATAATATTGCTCATCAGTATCATAACTACTTAATACATCTGGCTCTCTTACTTTACTTGTTTCTCCTGGTTTACTTGCTGTATAATATTCTTTATCTTCATCACGAATTGTTAGCTTACTATACACATCTGTTGTTGTTTCTACTCCATTTAATTTTACTGTTTCATCTACAAATATTTTACTTGGGTCTGGTACTGGTACCCATACAAATTGGTTTCCTTGCAAATCTGTTGATACATCAGCATTTTTATTTTCTTCTGTATAATCTTTTTTATCTGCCACATTATCTGATATTACTAATCCATTATCTTTACTTCCTCCAGCATAGTAAAATCCATCTGGCACTGGCACATCATCTAACCATGTGACTTTGTCATCTTCCCCTTGGCTTCCAGCATTTCCATTCATATAGTCATCTAAGAAATTTGATACCTTGTCTATTTCATCTTGTTCATTTTTACTTGCTTCTTCCCATTTTTGTGTAGCATTTTGTGCTCTTGTAAAGATTCCATTATTTCCTATTGTTAAATTTATTGCTACTGCTGCTAAAATTAACAATACAATAATTGTTACAACAAGTGCTATTAGTGTTATACCTTTTACTTGTTTTTTGATTTTTTTTAGTGTTATCTTTGATTTGTTTTCTCCCAAATTCTGTTTTTTCATAAATTTCCCCCTTTGTTTTCTTGCAATTTAATCTTATTTATTATAACATATAAATCTAATTGTTATTGTCCAATATTCTTTAAAATACTTACAGAATCAATAGATTGGCGTTTTTTACATTTTTATTATTTTTTTATTACATTTTCATGACATTTTAAAAAAACATTTTATGCATAATTTATTCCATGTGCTATTATAAGTTTCATATTTTCTACTAAGTCATCTACTTCTTTTGGCGTTACTGCTAAATTAAATTTTGATGGTTCTAACACTGCTTTAATTAATCTATATTTTTCTTCTTTTGTTGCTGATTTTAATTCTTTAAATTCATCAAATTGATTTGCTATTAAATCAATGCTATCTGCAACTATTGTTGCCGCTTCTACTAAAGTTGGTACTCCTATAGCAATTACTGGCACCCCCATTGTGTTTATACTTATTTCTTTTCTTTTGTTTCCAACTCCTGCTCCTGGGGTTATTCCTGTATTACTTATTTGTATTGTTTTAAATAGCCTTGAAACATCTCTAGATATTAAAGCATCTATTGCAATTATTGCTTCTGGTTTTATTTTTTCAACTATTCCTTTTAGTATTTCTCCCGTTTCAATTCCTGTTGTCCCTAATACTCCTGGCGCAATTCCACTTATTTCTTTTGCATTTTCTTTAACAAATTCTGGTGCATATTTTTTTAAATGTCTTGTTATTTCTAAATCTTTTATTACTTTTGGTCCTATTGAATCTACAGTTGTATCTATGTTTCCAAGTCCTACAACTAATATTGATTTATAAGGTTTTATTAATTCTTTAATTTGCTGTGACATAACTTTACTAACTTTTTCTAATTCATCTTTGGAAATTATTTCAATATTTTTTACTTCTATTGTTATATAAGTTCCTATTTCTTTTCCTATTTTTTCTTTCCCCTTTTCATTTAATACTTTTACTTTTGTTACTTTTATTTTGTCATTTACATTTATGTCTTCTGCTGAAATTCCTTCAACATTTCCTTCTTCCTTGCAAATTTTAACTCTCTCATCTGCCATATCGGTTCTAAATTCTATCATAAAAAAAGCCTTCCTTTCTAACAATATTATGTTAGAAAGAAAGTTTATTTATACATTATTATTCCTCCATAATCAACAACATCTAAATTATTAAAGTATTTTAATTTTAAGTTGTATTTTTTTAAATGTTCCCTAATTTTATTTTGATTTTCTTCAGTAAATTTGTTTATATCTCCAAACAGAATAAATATGTCATTTATAACAGCACTTGCTCCACCTATAAACCCATTCATTTTAGAAATATTTCCATTTTTATCTAAAAGATGTATATTATTTTCTTGTATATAAAGAACATCTATATTATGTTTTTGCAATTCTTTTAAAATT
Source organism: uncultured Clostridia bacterium (assembly GCA_944388895.1). GTDB lineage: Bacteria > Bacillota > Clostridia > TANB77 > CAG-508 > CAG-793. The sequence goes on from CALXKR010000017.1 coordinate 3,872, forward strand.
CCTTTATCACTTGTTATACATGAATTGCTACTTGTAACTGATATACTGCATTTTGTATAACCTTGTTTTACAAAAATATTTATTTTATTAATTAAAGAGGAGTCTGCATATTTACTACCAATTATATTGTTTCCAATTTGACATATATTATATTTAACATCTTTTGGATATTCTTTTTCTACTTTTTCATTACCTAAAATAAAGTCAGGTTTAATAATTTTTGAATTTGGTGCAACATATATTTCATCATTTATTTTTGCATAAAATATATCACTATGACCCGAAATTTCCTCATATACATCATTTGATAAAGGTAATTTTTCTACTTTTTGATTTAATTCTTCTGTTAAATACTTATACTCTATATCTCTAATTCTACTATCTATTAAAATCATAAATTATATAAAATTTCTCCTATTTTATATTTTATTTATTTGATTCATTAAATCTGTGAAAGCTTTTTCTCTATGATTATGTGCTTTTTCGTATTCTTCTGCGGGTAAATCAGACATAGGTACATCATATCCTTCTGGTATAAATGCTGGTGAATATGTTAATCCACCTAATTTACCTAATTTTTCTGTAACAATTCCTTTGCATTCTCCTTTTGATACTATTTTTGTACCATCTTTTAAAAAGCTTGTTAGCACACATATAAATTTTGCTTTTCTTTCTTTATCACCTGTTTTTTTAATATTATCTAATAACTTTTTTAAGGTTTCTTCTTGAGGAGCATGGTCTCCTGCATACCTTGCTGAATAAACTCCAGGTTCTCCATTTAAACAATCTACACATAAACCCGCATCATCTGTTGTTACCATATCATATTCAATATTATTTTTATCGCAAAATTCTTTTACTGCTTTTGCTTTTATTTCTGAGTTCTCTTCAAATGTGGTACCATTTTCTTCTATATCTTCATTAAAGTTAATATCTTTTAATGATAATACTTCAAAGTTTTCTTTATGTGCTTTTATAATTTCTTTAAAGTCTTGTACCTTTCCTGCATTTGTTGTTCCATAAATTATTTTGTTAATTTTCATTATTTCACCTCTTATTTATGAGCAATACTTGCAAAGTACCGCTTCTAATCCTACATTAATATCAATTCCACCTTTTTTAGATGATGAATCTAGTTTTATTAATTCTTCTAATAAATTTCTTAGTTCATTTTTGTCAAAATACTTTGCTTGCATTGTATATTTATTTACTAAAAAAGCTTGATTTGGTTTTAATTTTAAGCTTTGAGCAATATTTTTATTTTCCTCTAAAGCAAGCTTAATTATATATAGTTTTTTAAAATGATTATATAGCATTACTAATATTCTTTGAACGGGTTCTTTTGCATAGATTAAATTATGTAATACTTCTATAGATTCAGCAATTTTCTTTTTGCCTAAATTATCTGTTAAATCAAATATAATGCTTTCTGACTTTTTTATACATAAAGAATCTATATCTTCTTTTTGAATTTTTCCACCGTTTCCTGCATATTCTATTAATTTTCTTAATTCGTTAATAATATCGCTCATATTAGTTCCAACACATTCTATAAAATATTGAGCTATATTTTCTTGTATTTCTACATTATATGCCTTTGATATAGATTTTACTTTAGTAATAAGCTGAGGCATTTTTTGTTCTTTAAATTCTTCAACTTTTCCTATTTTTAAAATAGTATTATATAATTTATTTTTTTCTACTTCTTGATCAACAAATACTAATTCAACATCTTGCAAATTTGCTACATTTTCTTCTAAATAAATAGCAACCTTGTCTGAAAAATTATTTTTCTTTTTAAATAGTCCTGTGTCTTTTGCAATTATTAACTTTTTTTCAAAGCCAAATGCAGGTGTTTCTATATCTGATATTATTTGCATGACATTTGTTTCATCTATAGCAATATAATTTATTCCTAGTTGCATATCGCCAAAAGCTTTTTTTATTTTTTTTAAATATTCATTTCTTAAATATTCATCTTCTCCAAATAATAAATATACCAAAGTTTTCTCCTTTTATTATAAGCATTTTGAAAATTTGTTTGAATGTGCAAAACATATAGCCGCAGCCATACTATCTGTTGTATCATCTAATTTTGGTAATTTTTCAACCTTAAGTATTGATTTAACCATTTTTTGTACTTGAATTTTATCTGCCCTACCATATCCTGTTACTGCTTGTTTAATTTGAAGTGGTGTGTACTCATATATTGGTACTCCCATTTTTCTTGCAACAACTAAAACTATTCCTCTTGCTTGAGCAACATTTATAGCTGTAGTTGTATTTGTATTAAAAAATAGTTCCTCTATAGAAATAACTTCTGGTTTAAATGTTTTTATTATTTCTTCTAAATCATCATATATTTTAACTAATCTATCTGGAAAAGATTCTCCTGCTTTAGTGAGAATCGCTCCAGAATGAATTAATGTAAAGTGATTTCCTTTGTATTCTATTATACTATATCCAGTTATTGCAAAACCTGGGTCAATTCCTAGTATTCTCATTATAGTCTCCTTTTATGTTTAAAGTTTATTTGCATCTTCAAGTAGTATTCTAAATACTTCTGCAACACTCCAGCTTTGAGCAAATGCTCCTTTTCCATGAGTAGGAATTACCGAGTCATATATTTCACTAATACTTCCTATAGTGTTTCCTTGTGTTAATTCTTTAGTAAATGTTGATGCTACATTTATTCTAAACTGTGTTAATGTATTTTTTAGTCTTTCTTTATTATTTTTATCTTTTTCTGCAATTATCATATTTTTTAATGCATTATAATATTGTCCTAGTAACCAAGGCCAAGTAATACCTTGATGATATTTACTATCTCTTTCTTCTGGTGAGCCTTCGTAAACAGGTTCAAATCCATCTTCTCCTGCTGCTAATGTTTGAAGACCATATTTGTTTAATAGTCTTTGTGTTACAGTTACAAAAACAGTTTTTGCCATATCTTTATCACAATCAAGTACAGGATATGATAAGCTAATTGCAAATAATTGGTTTGGTCTTACTTTATCATCTCCTAAAACATCATACAAACATTTTTTATATGGATTATAAAAACGTTTTACAAAAGATTTTTGACAATTTTTTGCTAGCATTCCATATTCAAATTGTCTTCCTAATTTCATAAATTTTCTTGATAACTCTTGCATTATTCTTAAAGCATTATACCACATAGCATTTATTTCAACTGCTTTTCCATTTCTTGGAGTAACTGGTTTTCCGTTTACTTTTGCATCCATCCATGTGTTTTGAGTTTGCATTGTTCCTGCTGATATTAAATATGTACGTTCATCAAATCTAATATTGTTATCTGCAATATTTGTTCCATCTATATAATTATCTATAATTTTTATCATTATATTATATAATTTTTCTTTTACAAATTGATAGTCTCCTGTATATTGTATATATTTATATACTTGTTCAAAAAGCAATAAAGACGCATCTGCACTATTATATAAAGCATGTCCATCATATTCGTCAAAGCCATTTGGAACTATTCCTTGTTTAACATTATTAGCAAATGTTAGTAAAACTTCTCTTGCAATATCAAATCGTTTTGATATTAATAATAATCCTTCAAAAGAAATTAAACTATCCCTTCCCCAATCTAAAAACCATGGGTATCCTGCAATAATAGTATGTAATTTCATGCTTGGTCTATATACAATAAAGTTGTCTGAAGCAACAATATATTGATTTACCAAATTAATATAACTTTGTTTTTCTTCATCATTTTGTGGAATATTTTTATCTCGTAACAAACCAGACTTTTCTTTTTGCTCATTTATTCTTTTTATTTCATTGTTAATTATTTTTGTTCCACTTAATCTTGATAATTCTTCTAATGAATTTCCATATTCTCCATCTAAAGAACAAAGAAAAGTTATTTCTTTATCTTCATTAGGATTTATTTCAACCTCAAAAGTTCCAGGAACAGCATGATTTTCTTCTGCTGTAAATCCTCTTTGTGCTTCTTTTTGGTAGTACATAGAATAAAATATATTATCTATATATTCTTGATATTTGCTTCCACATACACAAATATTAATTTTACCTTTTTCATAAAAATCAAGTTGAACTTTATCTCTATTTATTTTCTGTTTGTATCTAAATTTTAGGTCATGTGTTTCTCCATGAAAATCTCTAAAGTTTACAATAGGAGTTAACAAAAGTTTTGTTTTTGCTTTTTGATTTGCAATTTTATATATAATTGCAACTGTATTTTTTCCATACAACATGCAAATAGATTTTTCTATTATTACATTTTTTACTTTGTATGTATACACAGGTATTATAGTTTTATCAAAATTTACTAAATATTTATAGCCCTCTGTTATTTTTCCTTGTGATTCATTAGAGTATAAATCATACTTTTTATTATTTATTATTATACTCTCGTCAACTTTAGACAATATAAGTTTTCTTTGTCCTGGAGGATTTGAAGAAGCTATTAAAAGTCCATGATATCTTCTAGTATTTATACTTTTATCAGTGGAAGATGCAAATCCCCCAATTCCATTAGTTATTATCCATTCTCTCATTTGTTCTATTCCCTTCTTTTCTTAAAGTTTTTATTTGTTTTTAATATTTTTTATCTTATCCATATTTTCTATCATTCTTCTTCTTGCTTTTGTATTTTTATCACTGTCTTTTATAGATTCTATTCTGTCTTTATATTTTTCATTAAATTTGCTTTTTTCTGTTTGTGGTTTTCTTTCAAATGGTTTTTTACCTGATTCTCTAAATTTTTTCTCTTTCTTTTCTCTTTTTTTCAATTCTCGTTTTGTTTCTTTAAGTCTTGAATTTAGCAACATATATTGACTATCGTTTTGCATATCTTCAAATTTAAGTTCATCACATATTAGTTGAATTATTGTTGATGCAATTACATCTGAATCATGTCTTATAGAATCACCTTCTACCTTTGAAAGGTTTCTTTGTATTAATCTTACTCCCATTTCTTTAGCTTTTTGCACATCTGGAAGAACAATATCTGAACCTTTAAAATTATATTTTTTTATAAATTCAGGTACAATTTCTCCTGTATCATATATGCAATAATTTATAATACCTTCTCCAACATATTCATTAATTGCTTTTATATGATCTGATAAAGTATATTCATCTGTTTGACCTAGTTCAGTCATAATATTGCTTACATATACTTTTATTCCTTCGCTCTCCTTTATTGCTTTTGCAATACCTCTTACTAATAAGTTTGGAATAACATTTGTATATAAACTGCCAGGTCCTATAATAATAGCGTCTGCTTCCTTTATAGCATCTATAACTCCTGGAGCTGGAGTACAGTTTGTTGGGCTAATAAATATTCTATTTATTTTGCTTGCAGTTTCACTTACATATTCAGGTATTTTATCTCTATTTTCTATAACAGTTCCGTCATCTAGTTCTGCACAAATTTTAATTTCTTCTAATGTAACTGGTAAAACTTTTCCAGTAATATTTAGTACTTCTTTTGAACTTTCTATTGATTTTGTAAAATTTCTGTGAATGTTATTCATTGCTAAGAAGTATATATCTCCAAAAGTTAAATCTCTTAATTGACCAAATGTGAATTGCATATTAAGAAGTTTTTCCATTTCTGGTTCATTATATGAAAGTGCTACTAAACTTTCTCTAATATCACTTAATGGCAATACACTAAGTGCTTTTCTTGAATCTGTTGGTGTTTTACCATAGTCTGAGACAGTAACTATTGCAGTTATATTATCCGTATAATTTTTTAAACCTCTAAGAACTGTATTTAGTCCACTTCCTCCACCTATTACAACTATTTTAGGTCCTTGATTATATACTTTTTTATTAAAAATTAAAGTATTAATATTTTGTGTTTCTTTTCTTGTATCACTTTCTTCTATAAGTAGTTCTAATGTTCTTTTTTGCATAAAAACAAATCCTGAAATAACCATTGCAAACCCTAATACAAATGAACATACTATTTTTAATATTTCTGTAAAGCCTAAAGTATCAAAATATAGTAATGTTGATATTCCATAACCAACAAGAATAATTCCTATTAATGTAACTAACATCCATCTTTTCATTTTTGCTTTTGAAGTAAACCATTTAAAAAATCCCATAATTTTGTTTCCTCATTTCTATAATCAAATTTAATCTCCTATTATTTTTACTTCTGTTTCTATATTTTTTTGAAATTTTTCGTAAACTTTTTTCTTTACTACATCTATAAGTTCTATAATATCTTTAGCTGTTGCATTACCTTTGTTTACTATAAAACCTGCGTGTTTTGTTGATACTTCTGCTCCACCAATACTATAGCCTTTTAGTCCAGCTTCATCAATTAATTTTGCAGTAATAAATCCATCTCCTCTTTTAAAAGTACTTCCTGCACTAGGCATTTCTAGAGGCTGTGATGTACGTCTTTTTTCTGCATATTCATTCATGGTATTTTGAATTTGCAAACTATTTCCTTTTTCAAACTTTAATGTTGTTTGAACAATTATGCATTTTTTATTTTGAAAAGCACTATGTCTATATGAAAACTCATGCTCTTCTAAATTAATTGTTTTAATTTTTTTGTCTTCTAAATCAATATAAGTTGTTTTTTGAACAATGTCTTTCATTTCTTTTCCATATGCTCCAGCATTCATTACTAAAGCTCCACCTATTGTTCCAGGAATTCCTGCTGCAAATTCAAAACCTGTAAAATTCTGTTTTAACAAAACGCTTGCTAACCTTGCATTTGTAATTCCTGCATCTACAACAACTTCATTATCTTTTATGTTAAATTTTTTTGCAATATATTTTACAACTGTTCCTCTTATTCCAGAGTCTTTTACTAATAAATTACTTCCATTTCCGACAACTGTAATATTTTTGTAATCTAATATTTGTAATACTTTTTGAAGCTTTTCAAGAGAAGCTACAGTTATAAAAATGTCAGCATTTCCTCCTACTTTAAATGTAGTATGTTTGCTCATTGGTTCATTATATTTTACATTTTGTTTTCCTAATAAGTCTTCTAATTCTTTCAATGAGTTCCCTCCTTTTTTACATTTCTATTGTATCATTTTTATTTTTTTTTTACAATAATATTACAAAAATAACATTTTAAAAATTTTTCTTTTTTTACTTGATTAGTTTTTAATATTGTATTATTATACCTAGGCAAGTATTTTTAATAAGGGGTAATAAAAAATGGGTGACATAAATGTATATTCTGGACCAATGAAATGTGGCAAAACTCAACAAATTCTAAATGAGTATAAGAGACAATTAATCGCAGGAAAAAAAGTAAAAATGTTTAAACCAACTATTGATACTAGAACAGCAAATAATGTTGTTGCATCTAGAAATGGTATAGATATCCCTGCTATTCCAATTAGTAAAATTTCTGACTTAGAAAAATATGAGGCAGATGTTTATTGTATTGATGAATTTCAATTTTTGAAAGGTAATGTAAAAATTATCGAAAACATGGCTGAATGTGGCAAAAAGTTTTTTATTGCTGGACTTAATTTAACAGCAGAAAAAAAACCTTTTGGCAAAATGGCTGATTTATTATGTATTTCAGACAATGTTCATATGCTTACAGCAATATGTGATAATTGCAAAAATGAAAATGCTGTATTAACATATTATAAAGGTGGAAAAAATACAGACATAGTTATAGGTGACAGAGAGTATATGGCTCTTTGTAGACATTGTTATGATTTACTAACAAGACAAGATTTAACTAATAGAAATAAAGCACAAGCATAATTATATTTTTTAAAGCAAAAAGGAGGCAATAAAAATTGCCCCCAGTTTTTTATTTATTATAATGGTAGTCCCATATATGCCCATATAGATTCTTGCTGTGGTACTTCACTTTTTTCTATTGTAGATATTTTTATATGGTCTACATTTCCAAAGTTAAACTTACTTTCAAAACTAACACTTTCACCTGAATTTAATTCTTTTACATCAACATATTTTGTACCCATATGTTTGTTTCTAATACTATAACAATCTATTTTTAGAATTTTATTTTCTATTTTTTCTGTTGTGTTATTTATTATTTTTCCGTTTATATATCCATTTACTAAAGTAGCCTTGGCTTCTTCAACTTCAACTGTGTATATAGAGTTTTCTATAGTATAATCTTTTGCATCATATGTACTTTTCATAATAAATGCAGATAATATATTTACTACAAAATATATTATGACTATTGCTAAAAAGTACTTAAAGAAAGTTTTTAGTCTTGACATAATTATTACCCCTTATTAAATTTTTCTAAATACTCCTGCTACTTTTCCAAGTATTTGGCAATCTGGAACTATTATTGGATCCATTGTGCTGTTTTCTGGTTGTAATCTAATATATCCATTTTCTTTGTAAAAAGTTTTTACTGTTGCTTCATCTTCTATTAAAGCAACAACCATTTGTCCATTTTCAGCTGTGTTAGTTCTTTTTACTAGAATATAATCTCCATCTAGTATACCAGCTTCAATCATACTTTCACCTCTAACAGTAAGCATAAAGCTTTCACTATTTCCAATAAAATCTAAAGGAATTGGAAAAGTATCTGTAATGTTTTCAACTGCTAAAATAGGTTGGCCAGCTGTTATTTTACCTACTAATGGTACATTTATCATTTCTTTATTACTATAATATTGCTTTGTTTCACTTATTCCTTGTTGATCAGCTATTACATTGTCACCTTTATAATTTTTTAGTAATCTTAATGTTCTACCTTTTTGAGTTTCTTTTTTTAGAAAACCTCTTTCTTCGAGAGCTTTTAAATATCCTTGTACAGTAGCAGTTGAACTTAAACCTACTGCTCTACCTATTTCTCTAACAGATGGAGCAAATCCTTTTGCTTCAATTTCTTTTTCAATGAATTTTAAAATAGCCCTTTCTCTTTTATTTAGGCCATTACCATCTCTTTTTGATTTATTCATTATACATCTCTCCTTAAATAAAACTATAACTATATTACCACAAATAAAACAGTTTGTCAAACAAAAGTTCTAAAAAAATTTGTTTTGTTTTATAAGCATGCAAAGAGCCCTTCAACTGAAGGGCTCCTGCATCAATTTTTTCACTATGGTATTGGTGCTTACGGACTAGTTTTCAGGAAAATTCTGTATTCAAAGGAGTAATGCGAAATTCCGTTTTTGGTTAGCAACCGTTTTTGTTCATGATTTAACCTCCTAGATATTATAGTTCTACCACGTTTGTAGGAAAAGTGGACATCTCGTAAGAGTGTATCCTTTACGTCTTTTATGTTTTTTATTGCCTTTGTTCTAATGTGGAAAAATAGCGGTTCCACCCTAAAGAACTTGCTCAAATATTCCCACTGTTCATTGGTTAACTTCCAGTCTACAAACGGAACACCGTCGTCTCTTAGCTTATACAGCCTTTTCCGTTGAGCATAAAGTGCATTTTGCTTGTTTTTCATAGTGATAGCCTCCCTAAAAAGTATAACTTTATTATACCATATAAATAAAGAAATTTAAAGCCTTTTGCCATTTATAATCATATTTATTTACAAAATCTATGTTTTCCTATTGTTACAGTCATTGGTCTTGACCAAATCCATTTATTTGTAGCAGTTGCTGGATTAAAATAATATATTGCTCCATAAGTTGGGTCCCATCCATTTAAAGCATCTTGTGCTGCCTTTTTTGCTGTTTCATTTGGCGCCAAATTTATCTGCCCATCAGAAACACAATCAAATGCACCGGATTGATAAACAACTCCTGAAATTGTATTAGGGAAAGAACTACTTTTAACTCTGTTCAAAACAACTGCTGCCACTGCAACTTGTCCTGTATAACTTTCACCTCTTGCTTCTCCGTAAACAACTCTACTCAGTAAATTTAAGTTACTAGAACTTACATTACTTGAATTAGATGAAGAACTACTTGAAGATGAATTAAATATTCCCATAGCCTCTAATGTTTTCTTTCCTGCTATTCCGTCTACTGTTAATCCATTTTTCTTTTGAAATTTCTTTACAGCTGCTAAAGTAGCACTACCATATATTCCATCAACATTTCCAGAATAATATCCCCATCTTTTTAATTTTGTTTGTATTTGTTTTACTTCTTCTCCTCTTGAGCCATACTTAGAAAGTGCTTCTACCTGTGCATTTCTTACAATAATATTATAACTTACAAATAGCATTATAGCTAGCATTAATAATATTCCAATTTTTCTTTTACTTTTCATAAAAACCTCTCTTGAAATTTATTTTTTCCAAAAGAGGTTTTTTTATACAATTTTTAAAAAATTCCTATTATATTTTCATTTTCATCTATATCAATATTTTCTGCAGCTGGCTTTTTTGGAAGTCCTGGCATAGTCATTATTTTTCCTGTTTTTACAACAACAAATTCTGCTCCATTTTTTAATTCTACTGAATTTATATGAATTGTAAAACTATCTTTGCAAAGTAAATTTTTAGGGTCATCTGAAAATGAATATTGAGTTTTAGCAATACATACTGGCATATTTTTAGCTAATGTTTCTATTATATTTATTTCTTTTATTGCTTCATCAGAATATTCTACATCCTTTGCTCCATATATTTTTTTAGCTACAGCTTCTATTTTTTCTTTAATTGAAGAATTTAAATTATATATTGGCTTAAATACATTTTCTTTATCGCATATAGCTACTACCTTATTCGCTAAATCTGTAGCTCCATCTCCACCTTTTTCCCAATTTTCTAATAAACTATATTCAGCTTTACCTTCTAGTAAAGATTTTAATGTGTTTATTTCATTATTACTGTCTGTAATAAATTTATTAATAGCAACTATTGGATTTAATCCAAATTTTTTAATATTTTCTATATGTTTTAATAAGTTGCTTATTCCTTCTTTTAAAGCTTCTATATTTTCATTTTGTACTTCTTCTTTTGAAACTCCTCCATGATATTTTAGAGCTCTAAGTGTTGCGACTATTACAACTGCATCAGGTGCTTTTTCTAATTTTCTACATTTGATATCCAAAAATTTTTCCGCTCCAAGGTCTGCTCCAAATCCTGCTTCTGTTACAACATAATCCGCTAATTTCATAGCTAAATTAGTTGCTACAATACTATTGCATCCATGAGCAATATTTGCAAATGGACCTCCATGTATAATTGCTGGATTATTTTCTAAAGTTTGAACAATATTTGGATTTAATGCATCCTTTAAAAGTACTGTTAAACTACCTTCTGCTTTTAAATCATGACAAGTAATTGGTTTGTTTTCTTTAGTATATCCAACAATAATATTTCCTAGTCTTCTTTTTAAATCAGCAAGGGATGTAGCTAAGCAAAATATAGCCATTATTTCTGAAGCTACAGAAATATCAAAATAATCCTCTCTTGGAGACATGTTTTTTTCTCCAGAAAGACCTATTTCAACTTTTCTAAGTGCTCTATCATTTAAATCTAAACATCTTTTCCATACTACTTTTTCAAACCCTAATTCATTTCCTTGAAATATATGGTTATCTATCATTGCACTTAATAAGTTATTTGCTGAAGTTATTGCATGAATATCTCCAGTAAAATGTAAGTTTATATCTTCCATAGGTGCCACTTGAGAATGTCCTCCTCCAGTTGCCCCTCCTTTTATACCAAAAACCGGCCCTAAAGATGGTTCTCTTAATGCTAAAATTGCTTTTTTTCCAATTTTATTTAGTCCATCAGCAAGACCTATTGAAGTAGTTGTTTTTCCTTCTCCTAAAGGTGTTGGACTAATTGCTGTTACCAATATTAATTTTCCATTTTTTCTATTACTTATTTTTTTTAAATAATTTAATGAAATTTTAGCTTTATATTTACCCATTGGTTCAACATAATCTTCTGGTATATTTAATTTATTAGTTATATTAGTTATTTTTTCTAATTTTGAATTTCTAGCAATTTCTATATCTTCCATCTTTATTTCCCCTTTCTAATTAAAACTTACAATATTATTCCTGCAATAAATCCTATAATAGCACCTGCTGCAACTTGAACAGGAGTGTGCCCTGTTTTTTCTTGCAAAATTTCTACTGGGGTCATATCCTTATATTCTTTTACAACTTTATTTAAAATGTGAGCTTGTTTTCCTACAGCTCTTCTAACACCTGCTGCATCATACATTGTAATAAATGCAAATAAGGCACTTAATGCAAAAATTGGTGTATTTATTCCAATATGTTTTGCAATTAATGTAGCTAAAGATACAACAACTGCTGAATGAGAACTAGGCATTCCGCCCGCTCCCATAAATCTTTTTATATCCCATTTACCTTCTGTAAAGTATTCATATAATACTTTAAATGTTTGTATTCCAAACCACAAAATAAATGGTACAAATAAAAATTTATATTCATTAAATACTACTAACATTGTTTACTCCTCTTTTTCTAGTGCAAAATCTTTTTCTTCACCGTCTATTAGCACAGTTATTTTTCTTTCTGCATCTTCTAATATTTTATTACATTGTTTAGAAAGTTTCATTCCCTCTTCAAATTTTTTAACTGAAGTATCTAAGTCTAAATTATCATTTTCTAATTCGCCTGCAATTGTTTCTAATTTTTTCATTGCTTCTTCAAAAGTTAAATCTTCCATATAATCTCCTCTTTTTACTTTTCTATTACTTTTGCTTTCAAATTTCCATCACATAATTTTAAGTCCAAAATGTCGTTAATTTCGACATCAGATGTTTTAGTTATTAGTTTATTATTTTTTTCTGCTATAATATAGCCTCTTGCGAGAGTTTTAAGTGGACTTAATGCATCTAGTTTAGAAATTAATTTTGCAAATTCTGACTTTGCTTTTATAATTTTATTATTAGTATTGCTTTGTATAGACTTTACAAGCATATCTAAAGTTATTGCTTTTTCATTTATTTTTTGTAATGGTTCTTTGAAAACTCTTCTTGTCATACATTTTTCATATCGTAATTTCATAAGTTCTACTTTTCTTTTCAACCCAATTTTGTATCTATTTTGATATGTCATAATAGTATATTTTACATCATCTATGTTAGGTACTGCCAGTTCTGCTGCTGCAGAAGGTGTTGGGGCCCTTAAATCAGCCACAAAATCAGCAATAGTAAAATCAGTTTCATGTCCAACTGCTGATATTATTGGAAGTTTAGAATCATATATGGCTCTTGCAACAATTTCTTCATTAAATGGCCATAAGTCTTCTAAAGAACCTCCTCCTCTACCTATTATTATAACATCAGCTAAACTTTCTTCATTCATCTTTTTTATTGCTATTGCTATTTGTTCAGCAGCTCCAGGTCCTTGCACTGGAACTGGTAATAATCTAATATGTACATTTGGATTTCTTCTTGTAGAAACATTTATTATATCTCTAATAACTGCACCTGTTGAAGAAGTAATAACTCCTATTGTTTTAGGAAATAACGGAATTTTCTTTTTATGTAAATCATCAAAAAGTCCTTCTTTTTCAAGTTTTGCTTTTAGTTTTTGATATTCCTCATATAAGCTACCAATTCCATCTTCTTTCATTGCTTTGCAATATATTTGGTAAACGCCATCTCTTTCAAACACAGAAACACTGCCTAAAATGATAACTTTCATTCCATCTTTAGGCATAAACTGTAAGTAAGATGTATAACTTTTAAACATAATGCATTTTATAAGTGAATTCTCATCTTTTAATGTAAAATACATATGCCCTGTATAATGTAATTTAAAATTTGAAATTTCACCTTTTACATATACATTATTTAAAAACTCATCCCCATCTATTTTTTGTTTTATGTATTTATTTAATTCTTGAACCGTAATTGGCTTTATTTCCATTGTCCTCTTTCCTTCAGAAAAAGCATTATTCTGCAATTTCATTTTTCTTTACAACACTAGCTAAAACACCATTTATAAAAGATTTAGAACTATCATCTCCATATTTTTTTGAAAGCTCTACTACTTCATTTATTACTACTTTATATGGTAACTTAGAATAAATTATTTCAAAAATTCCTAGTTTTAATAAAGTTAGGTCAATTTTTGATATTCTTTTTATATCCCAGTCTTCTTTTATGTTTTGAGAAATAATTTTTTCTAATTCTGTATTTTCTTTATTAGTTCCATCTATAATATTTTTAATATATTTTATAGCTTCACTGTCTTGTATATCATTATTTTCAATAAAAATTGCAATTTGCTCATCAATATTTACATCTTCCATTAATTGAAGACTATATAATAATTTAAAAGCTGCTTCTCTTGCTTCTGTCCTTTTCATATAATTCCCCTTACATTTTATCTATAATATTTCTTAACTTTGCTTTTACTTTATCTTTGTTGTGTTGAAAATAGTTTCCAGCCCAGCATCCAATCACAACTAAAACTATTCCTATTACTAATCTATATATACCAGTACAAGCAATAATTAACGCTACTATACCGCCTATTACTGCACCCCAATAGTTTGTCATAAATTTTTTAAAATCGTCCATTTTGCACCTCCACTATTATTCTGCTGTATTAGTTTTATTACTTTTCTCTTCTGTTATATTTTCTTCCATTTTTTCTACATCGTTAACTTTAATATTAATTTGTTTAATTGATAAATCTGTTGCTCTTTTTACAGATTCTTTTATTTTGTTTTGTAATTTAGCAGAAACGTCTTTAATAATAGTTTCTTTATAAACATTAATTGTTAAATTAACTTCTACTTCTCCATTTTGATCAATTTCAATTTCTGAATCTGAACTTTGTATATCTTTAAATTCAGCAACAGTACTATTTACTAAGTTTTTTATTGTTCCCTTTGTTATTAATAATTTTCCATTATCATTTTGTAGCAATATTCCTTCGCTGTCATCTGATTTTTTTGTTTTTCTTTCATAACTTGGAAAAAATAAACATTTTATTGCTAAAAGCATTAAAACCACTAAAATTCCTAGAGTTATATATACTCCATTTCTTGCAGCAAGTATATTATTAAAAGCTACTGTTATTATAGTAAAATCAATCCATCCAAACAAAAATAAACATAGCAATATTGATATAATAAGAACTATTAAAGAAAATAGAGCTAGTCCTAATTTATCTAAAAACTTCATATAATTCACCTTACCTTTAAATTATCCTATTAATTATTCTTTTTTGATTTCTTTTTTTCTTCTAAATTTTCTGCATTTTCTACTTTTTCTTCTTTTACATCTTCTTTTTTGTCATCCATTTGTGTTGTACTAACTCCTTGAACATGTACATTTACTTCTAATACATTTAAACCAGTCATATTTTCAACTGATTTTTTTACTCTTTTTTGAATTTCAAAAGCAACATCTGGAATTCTAGCACCATATTCAACAATTATATTTACATCAATTCTTGTTTCTTTGTTATCTAGAACTTCTACTTTAATACCTTTAGCTAAATTCTTTTTACCACTTAAAACTTCTGAAATTCCGCCTGCAAATCCGCCTGCCATTTCAGCTACTCCAGATACTTCTGATGCAGCCATACCAGAAATTACTGCCACAACATCATCTGAAATTTCTATATTATTTTCTCCTTCATTTATAACAGTTTCATCCTCTTTTTTTACTTGTTTTTTTTCTTCGCTCATAACAAACCTCCCTATTATAGTTTAATTATACACTAAGTATATCAATATATGTTAAATTTTACAATAGAATTTTTTAAAAAAATCGATTTTTTCCCTTTACTTAAGAAAATATTAATGATATACTAATTTCAACATATTTACCAAAGAGGAGGAATATTATGAATTATGAAATAGCTAAAGTTCAAAGTAGTCCAATTTCTATAGATTTTTACGCATTAAATAGTATTCTTGAAAATACTATTGCAAGCAATCCTAGTGTTGTTGTAAATAAAGAGGTTGGAAATAAGGAAACCCTAATAGACAAAACCATATTACAAACTTTAGAAGAAGATATTAATAAAGAACCAGAAAATAATTGTTTAGCTTTGACATTAAAAAAAGATTATAGTTTATCTATTGCAAAAAATGCATTTATAAAAGGTATAAGAATGTCTTTTAAAGTCGCTGTATCTACTTTATTCCTAAATATAGCTAGAATATTTTTATAAAATAAAGTCTTACACTTTAAAGTAAGACTTTATTTTTTGTATT
>CALXKR010000018.1 GCA_944388895.1 uncultured Clostridia bacterium
AAAAAATCGCTATTTTAGTTATAATAGCGATTTTTTATTATTATTTTTCTCTAGTTTCTATTGAATCTTTTACAATTTTATTTAAATATGTATAATCTGAATATTGTCCATCTGATGCTTTTACAAAGGATTTTCTTACATAATCTAAATGTTCTAGCATTAAAGGCTTGTACATTTCAAAATCATGTTCTTTAGCAAATTTAAAAGCAAAAGTAGTAATTGTTCTTGTGTTTCCGTCTCTAAATGGGTGTACTTGCCATAATTCTGCTATTTTTTTAGAAAATATTTCTACTTTTTTATCAATATCACTAATTTCACTCCAGTTTATTCCATTCATCTCTTTTAATATTTTAGAAGCTTCTCTCTTTATTTCGCTTGGATAAGAATATCTTACAGTATCTCCACCTAAAACGTCTTCTGCTTTTACCATTTGAACGCTTCTCAATTCTCCTGCCCAATCAAAAATATCTCCAAGTATATATTTGTGAATTCTTTTTAAATATTCTAAATCAAAATCTGTAAATTCTACATCTCTATCAACTGTAATTAATCTTCCAAAACAAATATCTGCTTCTGCTTGTCTTAATTCTTGATAGTCCCTTATTCCTAATTTGTTTATTAATGTTCCTGTAGAATATACATAGGGATCTTTACTTTTAGTATTTCTTAATATTCCATTTATAACTTTATAACCTTGATTCATTACAATCACCTTTTTTATATTTCTTTATTATTTCTTCTTGAATTTGATCAATTTCTTTTTCTCCTTCTATATATTGTTTAGAAAGATTTATTGCAAATTCACTAATTGGGTTTCCACTAAATTCACTAATTTGAAATGCTTCTTTTACTTTTTTTATCCTTTCTTCTCTATTATTTTTTTCTTTATTGCAACTCATAATTATTCTCCTTTTATTTTACTTAGCTCTTTTTCAGTTTTCTTTATTTCCTCTGCCCTTTTAACCTTTTGAGTTGTTGTTTTTATCATTGGCTCATCTGTAACAATAACTTTTTTTACATGTTTAAATATTGGTAAATTTTTATTTATCTCTTTTACATCTTTCCAAATAATCTTTTCATAATCTTCTTTCTTTTTATCTGGGTAATCTTTTTCCATAACTTCTTTATTATATACTATTTTAGCTACAAGCATTGTATCTGTACTCGATTGCTCTCTAGAAAATACCATACATTCTGCAACATAAGGTAATTTAGAAATTAAAAATTCTATTTCTTGTGGATATACATTTTTTCCGTTTCTCAATACTATAATATCATTTTTTCTTCCTGTTACAAATATAAATCCTTCTTCATCTATGTATCCAAAGTCTCCTGTCTTAAACCAGCCATCCTTAAATGCTTCTTTTGTTTTCTTTTCATCATTGTAATATCCAAGCATTATATTGGGTCCTTTTGCTAAAATTTCTCCTACTCCATCTTTATCTGGATTATCTATTTTTATTTCAACATTATCTAAAGGAAAACCAATTGATCCAGGTTTATGCTTATTCTCTGCTTCTGCTGTAAGTACAGGTGATGTTTCTGTAAGTCCATAACCTTGTATTGAATTTATTCCAAAGTTATTTAGTCCAATTATTGTATCTTTATCTAATGATGCTGCTCCATATAATACCATTCTAAGTTTACCACCAAAATTGTCTATAATTTTTTTGAAGAATACTTTTCTAAGGTCTATATGTGCTTTTAAAAGTGTATTTGATAATTTGGTCATTCCATTTATTAACTTTGTTTTTCCTTGATCTGCTATTGCTTTTACAATTTTTTTATACATTGTTTCTAATACTAATGGAACTGCTACAAATATTGATACTTCATATTCTTTTAAATTTGTTTGTATATATCTTAGTCCATCACAAAAAGCAACTGTTGCTCCACTATAAAATCCATAAAGTATGGTAATACTTGATTCAAATGTATGATGTATTGGTAAAAATGAAAGAAGATTATCTTCTTGTTTTATCTTAAAATGGCTTTGATATGCATACATATTTGAGCATATATTGTTTTGTGAAAGCATTACAATTTTTGATGCACTTGTTGTTCCTGATGTAAATAGCATTATAGACATTTCATTACTATCTACTTCTACTTCTTCATATAATTTGCTTTTTTCTTTTAATAATTTTTTTCCATTTTCTAATAAATTTGCAAAGTTTATTATTTCTGCATCTTCATCTTCTTTGTCTATACAAATTAATGTGTCTAATTTTATTTCACCATCTGCCTTTAACTTTTTAAACAAATTTTCATGCTTTTCTTCATATATTACAGCATCTACTTCACTTCTTTTTATTAGTGAAGTTATTTCTTTATCTGGAAGTAATTTGTCCATTGGTGCTATTACCATTCCACCACAAGTTACAGCTAAATAGCTTAAAATCCATTCGTATCTATTTTCTCCTATTAAAGCTATTCTTTTTCCTTTAAAACCTAAGTCTAATAAAGCTGTTGCTAATGCTTTAACATCCTTTGCTACTTGACTATATTTTTTTTCAATATATTTTGTCGGCTTTTCTTCTAAACTTTTTTTATATTTGTATGCAATATTGTTTCCATAGTTTTTTTCTGCATATTTTAATACTTCTCTATAATTATTCATTTTAGGTATTAATACATTCTCTTCTTTTTTCATTATTTTACCTCCTAGCTTTTAATTAATTAAATAATATACTATTTGTAAAATTTTTTCAATAAATACTATCTAATTTCAAAAAACTTTTTTGACAAAATATTGCTTTTTTCCTTTTAAATGTATATAATGTATATATATTGTACTCATTTGAGAGGATGTTGAATATGGAAAATTTTTTTGCACTTACAGACCAACAAAAAAATGTTTGGAACTCTGAAATGTTTTACAGCGGTACAAATATTAACAATATTGGGGGATATTTGTTAATTAAAGAAAATGTAAATTTTTCTCTTTTAGAAAAAGCCGCTAATATTTATATACAAAATAATGAAGCGATTCGTTATCATTTTAATATTAAAGATAATGAACCTGTTCAGTTTTTAACTGACTATTCTTATTTTAAATTAAATGTAATTTCTGTTGAAAATATGGATGGTTTAAAAAAACTTACATCAGAAGCTGTTTCTAAACCGTTTAATATTATAAACAATAATTTATATAAATTTATTCTTTTTAAACTTCCTAATGGTAATGGTGGAATTATTCCCGTTTTTCACCACTTAATAGCAGACGCTTGGGGATTAAGTCTTTTTATTAATGAAATTATTGATATTTATACAAAGTTATTAAATAATTCTGAGGATTTTATTATTTACCCTTCATATTCTGAATATATTATTTCATGTTCTGAGTATGAAAATAGTAATAAATATTTAAAAGATAAAGACTTTTGGGAAAACACTTTTAATGTATCTCCAGAACTGACATACATATCTAAAAAGAAAGATAATATAGAATCTAAAGCTAGTCGAAAAATATGTTCTTTTGACAGCGTTTTTTACAACTCTGTTTTAAGTTATTGTAAAGAGCATAAAAGTTCTGTTTATACATTTTTTATGGCAATTTTTTCTATTTATTTGTCTAAAATTAACAATACTTCTTCTGCTATTTTAGGAACACCTGTATTAAATAGAAGTAATTTTAAAGAAAAAAATACATCTGGTATGTTTGTAAGTACCGTACCATTTAAAATAAATATTGATTCAAATCTTAACTTTATTGATTTCTTAGGCAAGGTTTCGCTTATGCAAACCTCTATCTTTAGACACCAAAAATACCCATATTTAAAATTATTATCTGAAATAAAAGAAAAATATAATATAAGTGAAAACTTATATGATTTTGTGTTGTCTTATCAAAACGCTAGAGACAATAAAAATGAATCTCAAATTAATTTTGAATCTTTTTGGGAACCAGTTTCTCATATTGGAGATTCTATTCAGGCTCATTTTTATGATATGGACTCTACAGGTATACCTTTTATTTATTATGATTATCAAACATCTAAATTTTCAGAAAAAGATATTGAATTGTTACACAATAGAATTATGAATATGGCTGAACAGGTTTTAAGTAATCCTTTTATAAAAGATATATCTATTATATCTAAGGAAGATGAGAGTATTATTAATAAGTTTAATGATTCTCATTATGACTATGATAAAACTGAAGCCTTAACAAATATTTTTCAAAAGCAAGTGGCTTCTTTTCCAGAAAAACCAGCTATTATTTTTAAAAATTCTTCAATTTCATATAAAGAATTAGATGAAAAGTCTAATAAAATAGCTAATTTTCTTTTAAGTAAAAATGTTGAAGAAAATGATGTTGTAGGTGTAATGTTTCATAGAGGTTTAGATATCTTGCCTACAATTTGGGGCATATTAAAAACTGGAGCTTCTTATTTATTAATAGATCCATCTTTGCCTGAAGATAGAATTCAATATATGCTTACAAATGCTAGAGCAAAATTAGTTATTACTAATTTATATTTAAATTATATTTCATATAATTTAGATTCAATCAACTATTATAGTGATAAATGTCCTAATATTGAAACCTCTAATGATAATCGTTTTTGCGTTATTTATACATCTGGTTCTACTGGAACACCTAAAGGTGTAGAACTAAAACGAATTGGTGTTATAAATATGCTTAATAGCTACAAGCAAATTTTAAAAACAAGCGAATGCGAAAGATTTTTATCAACAAGTACAGTTGCCTTTGATATGTTTATTGTAGAAAATTTTGTATCAATTTTAGATGGAAAAACAGTTGTTCTTGCTGATGAAGATGAACAAAAAGTACCTGCATTTACTTGTAAGTTAATAGAAAATAACAATGTAGATTTTATTTTAAGTACTCCTTCTAAAATAAGTTTATTGTTAGAAGAACCTTCTTGCTTAAAAAATGTAAAAGTAATACAACTCGGTGGAGAAGTTTTTAAACCAACATTATATAATGAACTTAAAAAATATACATCTGCAAGAATATATAATGGTTATGGGCCTTCCGAATGTACTGCTTGTGCTTCTAATAAACTAGTAACAAATGATCAAATTACAATAGGTAAACCATTTTTAAATACAAATATTTTTATTATGAATAAAGATAATAATGTTCTTCCACCTAATTATCCTGGAGAAATTGTTATTAAAGGTGATGGTGTTGGTAAAGGATATATAAATAAATATGATTTTAATGGTGTTTACCATACTGGTGACTTAGGCATTATTTCTAATAGCGGTGAACTTATTTACTTAGGTAGAAAGGATAATCAAATAAAATTACATGGTTTACGTATTGAGCTTGATGAAATAACAAGTAAAATTATGAAAATTAAAGATATTAGTAATGCTATTACTGTCATCAAAAAAGTTAATGATATTGATTGCATATGTTCATACATTATAGGCGATTCTTCACTAAAAGAATCATATGTAAAATCTATTCTATACAAGAGCCTTCCTAAATATATGGTTCCTGCTCATATTGTATTTATAGATAGTTTTCCAATTACACTAAATGGAAAAATTGATGTTAAAAACTTACCTGAAATTGTTTCTGAAGAAATTGAATATATTCCTTGTTCTACTGAAACAGAAAAAAATATTGAAAATATTTTAAAACATATTTTTAATAAAAAACAAATAAGTGCCGTTTCTAACTTTTTTGATTTAGGTGCTGACTCTTTAGCAACTATTAGATTAGTTTCAGAAATTTACAGTAAATTAAAAATTAAGATAGATATTCAAGATATATATACCTATCCAACAATTTGTGATTTAGCCAAATATATAGATACTTTAGATTCTTCAGATGCTTTAGAAAATGATCAAAATACAATACAAAAAAGAAAACCTGCTTCTTCATACCCAGTTACGTCAGCTCAAAGAAGAATTTTTTATACAGTGAATATGCAAGAACATAACTTAGCATATAACACTCCTTTTGGAATAGTTTTTAATAAAAAACCTGATATTTCTAAGTTAGAAAGTTGCATTTCTACTATACTAAATTCTCATGATGCATTTAAGACTTATTTCGAGTTAGAAAATGGTGATGTTGTACAAAAATTAGTTGATAATATAGATTTTCATTTGCAAATAAATAATTATAAAAATGAAAATTTTATACAACCTTTTGATTTATCAATAGCTCCTCTAGTTCATATAGAATTAGATTGTTATGATAATACTTATTTATTGCAATTGGACTTTCATCACATTATATGTGATGGTACTTCTATAAACGTTTTTGCTAAAGAACTTTGTGACTTATATAATGGTAAAGCCATAAAAAAATCTAAATATGACTATATTGATTATTCGCTTTCAGAAAAGATGACTTCTTCTGATAAAGAATTTTGGATTTCTGCTTTCACAAATGGTATTCCATTATTGAATATGCCTACAGAGTTTGAACGTTCGAGTACAAAATCTTTTGAAGGAAGCAATGTATATGAAAAATTAAATAATGCATCTCAAATTATAGAGTTATGCAAAAAATTAAATGTAACACCTTATATGTTTTTACTTTCATGTTTTTATATTGTATTATATAAATATACAATGCAAAATAATATTGTAGTAGGAACACCTGTTGTTGGTAGAAACAATCCTGACCTTTCTAATGTAATTGGTATGTTTGTAAATACTTTACCTTTAAAACAAAATATTCAATCAACAAATAAATTTTCAGATTTCTTAAATCTTGTAAAAAATAATTGTTTAAATTGTTTTAATCATCAAACTTATCCTTTTGATGAAATAGTAAAAAATTTAAATATACCTAGAGATCCAAGCAGAAATCCTATGTTTGATGTTATGTTCATTTATGAAAGTGGTGGTAGACCTAATTTTTCAATAGATAATAATGATGTTTCATTTGTTATTCCTGAAAATAATACGTCTAAATTTGATTTTTCTTTAGAGGTTACACCTACTTTAGAAAACTTTGAGTTAAGATTAGAATATTGCACAAAACTATTTGGAAAAAATTTCATGGAGACTTTTTTGCATTGCTATGTTAATATTATTAATACTGTTATTGATAATATAGATATTCAAATATCTAAAATTAATATGCTTTCAGAAATACCATATATTTATCCAACATTAGATTATCCAAAAGACTTAAGAATTATTGATTTATTTGAAAATCAAGTAAAATTAACACCTAATAAAGTTGCTTTAGTGTTTGAAAATGAGCAATACACTTATAAGGAATTAGAAATAAAAGTAAATAAGCTTGCTAATTATTTAAGAACTTTTGGTAAAAATGAAGTAATGGGAATTATGATGGACCGTTCTTCTGAACTTATTATTTCTATTCTAGCAGTTCTAAAATCTGGTGCAGGGTATTTACCTATTGACCCAACTTATCCAGAAGATAGAATTAAATATATTATTGATGATAGCCATGTAAAATATATACTTACTGAAGAAAAATATGTATCTATGTGCCCTGTGCAGTCTATACTAGTTGATAATTTAAACAGTTATCAAAAATATGAAAAATTTGATACTAATCAAACTCCTAACGACATTTCATATATGATATATACTTCAGGTTCTACAGGAAGACCAAAAGGAGTAATGCTAAAACAATCTAGTGTTGTTAACTTTATATATGCTATGTGTGATAGAATGCCTTTAAAAGATAAAACAGTTGTGTCTATTACAACAATGTGTTTTGATATATTTGTATTTGAAAGCTTGCTCCCTCTTTGTACGGGAATGAAAGTTGTTATGGCAAGCAATGAAGAGCAAAACAACCCTATACTGTTAAATAAGCTATGTTTAAAAAATAATGTTCAAGTTATTCAAACTACTCCTTCTAAGTTTAAACTTTTAATGACAGATAATCCTGAATATTTAAAGCACTTAGATGTTATTTCTTTAGCTGGTGAACCTTTTCCTTTAGATTTATTAAACTCTATAAGAAAAGTCTCTCCTGCAAGAGTATTTAATATGTATGGTCCTACAGAAACAACAGTAGGTTCTACTTTAAAAGAACTAACTAATAGTAAAAATATTACTATTGGAACACCTTTAGCAAATACACATATTTTAGTTTTAGACAATGACATGAATTTTGTTCCTTATAATGTTCCAGGTATGCTATATATCGGTGGAGACGGAGTTTCTATTGGATATATGAATAATCCTAACCTTACAGCAAAAAGATACTTGGATTATAATGGAGAAAAAATTTATAATTCAGGTGACCTGGTTAAACTTTTACCTAATGGTGAGTTAGAATGTTTAGGAAGATCTGATTTTCAAGTAAAGGTAAGAGGTCTTAGAATTGAATTAGGAGAAATTGAAAATGCTATTTGTGCTTATAAAGGTGTTAAAGAGGCAGTTGTAACTGTAAAAAAAGTAAATGAGAGGGATATTCTTTGTGGATATTTTGTTGCTGATGGTAGAGTTCCATATTCTACTTTGAAGAAAAATTTGTCCAAGAAACTACCTAACTATATGGTTCCTTCATATTTATTACAAATAGAAACATTTGCATTTACACCTAACGGAAAAATTGATAGAAAAGCTTTGCCAGATCCTGTTTTTGGTGCAAAAGAAATTGTTCCTCCAAGAAATGATTTAGAATCTAAAATTTTAGAAATTTGGAGAACTATTTTATCTATTGATCAAATTAGTATAGATGATAATTTCTTTGAAATCGGTGGAGATTCTCTATTTGCATTAAAAATGCAAGTAGAATTAATGAAATTAAATTATAATATTAATTATGGTGATATTTTTAAAAATAATACTATTAGAGACTTGGCAAATTTTATAGAAAATCAAGATAAAGAACTATTAGCTCCTATTTACAAAAAACAAGATTTTAAAAATATAAATAAGGTTTTAAAGAAAAATTCTACATTTAAACCATTAAAGTTAAAACAAAAAGCAATAAAGAATGTTCTATTAGTAGGTGCTACAGGTTTCTTAGGAATTCATGTACTTGCAGAATTATTAAAATTAGATGATATAAAAATATATTGTTTAATTCGTAAAGACCCTAGTACATCACCTGAAAATAAATTAAAAAGGAAATTCCAGTATTATTTTGGAAGTGATTTAAGTAATTTATTTGGTACACGTTTATTTGTTATTGCAGGTGATATCACTTTACCAAATTTTAATACATCTAAAGATGTATATGAATTTTTAGGAAATGAGGTTTCTTCTGTTGTAAACTGTGCAGCATCAGTTAAACATTATGGAAATTATGCTGATTTTGAAAAGATAAATGTTACTGGAGTAAAAAACTTAGTAGAATTTTGTGAAAATTATAATAAAGAATTTTATCAAACATCTACAATTAGCGTATCTGGAAATACAATGACTTCTCTTCCTAGTAGCTATTCTCCTAAGAAAAAAATATTCTTTGGAGAAAATAACTTGTTTATTAATCAGCCTCTGAATAATGTTTATGTAAGAAGTAAATTTGAAGCTGAAAAATTTGTTTTAGAAGAAATATCAAAAAATAAACTAAAAGGATTAATATTAAGAATTGGAAATATTACTAATAGATATTCTGATGGTAAATTCCAAGATAATAGTTTTGATAATGCATTTTTAAATAGACTTAAAGCTTTTATGTATTTAAAAGAAATTCCTAACTCTATTATGCAAAACTATATTGAATTTAGCCCAGTGGATAAAATTGCAGAATCAATTGTTATATCTATGAAATATTATACTGACCCTATGTCTGTACTTCATTTATATAATTCTAATCATATATATATAGATAAATTTATTTCAATTTTAAATGAATTAGGTATTATAATAAATGTAGTAGATGATCAAAGTTTTAAAAAAGATTTAAATAACTTGCTTTTTAACAATAATTATTCTGATAGAGTTAGTGTTTTATTAAATGACCTGGACAAAAATAAAAATTTAGTTTATAAAACTAATTTAAAAATAACAAATAATTTTACTTTAAAATTTTTAGATAAAGCTGATTTTTATTGGCCTGAAATTACAAAAGAATATATTGCCAAAATATTAAAAAACTTATGAGGAGGTTTTTATGCAACACTTAGGATATTTTATAACCTTAGGAATTACTGTTCTTGCAGAGTTAATTATCTTTTATTATATAAGAAAGCGTGGTAGCAAGAGAAATCCTCTTGTTACTGCCTTTAAACTCACGATGACATGCATGATGTTATGGTGCATAGGGCTTATGGTGCAAATATTAGTAATCAACTTCATTTCCCCAGATTTAGCAATGTATGTGGATTACTTTATATATTTACCAGTTGTTCTTACTCCTGTTTCTTTATTTTTTATTGCATATATTTTTAGAAATAAAGAATTTAAGTTTAAAAAGTGGTTTTTATTATTATTTATAATTCCTATTATAACTATGCTTCTATTATGGACAAATGATTTTCATCATTTATTTTATAAATATTATTCAGTAAATACAGTTGAAACTACTTTTGGACCGTATTTCTATGTACATTCTATATACACATATGGTCTATTTGCAATAGATATGATACTACTTCTTATGACATCTGTTAAAAATTCATCTTTCTTTTCTAAGCAATCTTTACTTATTATAACTGGAACCATGTTTCCATTAATTGTAAACATTCTTGGAATGACAGTAATGGATACCAATATTTATGTTACACCTATATTCTTTATAATTACTATATTGTTTTTTGGTGTAGCAATATTAAGATATAATTTTCTTAATATTTCACCGATTGCTCTTAAAAGAGTGGTAGATCAAATGTCTGATTGTTATTTAGTGTTAAATCAAGATTTTGTAATTTCTGATTGTAACAAACCTTTTGAAAATACATTTAATTTATACAAAAAAGATTTAATTGGTAAATACATTTTTGATATTGATTTTTCTAATAGACTAATATCAGATAGTAATAAGTTTCAAGACTATATGTTAGAAGCAAAACAATTAAAAAAGATCTATAAACTAGAGGCTTCTTTAGTTGGAAGCGAAAAATATTTTAATATAGAAATTAGTGGTATTTATGAAGATGGTCAATGTATTGGTATACTTATATTATTTAAAGACATTACTCAGCATATTTTAGATATGCAAACACTTGAAAAAAATCAAAATACGCTACTTGAAAGAGAACGTTTAGCTTCTCTTGGTCAAATGGTAGGTGGCATTGCTCATAACTTAAAAACTCCAATAATGTCTATTGCTGGTGCTGCAGATGGTTTAGAAGATTTAATAACAGAATATGACAAGTCGATTGATGATCCTGAAGTTACAAAAGAAGATCATCATGCCATTGCAAATGATATGAGCAAATGGATTAGTAAAATTAGAACTTATGATTCATATATGTCTGATGTAATAACTGCAGTTAAAGGACAAGCCGTTAATATGAATGATGATAAACCTATTTTATTTACAATTAAAGAACTATTAAATAGAGTAAATATATTAATGAAACATGAATTAAAAAATGCTTTAGTAACATTAAATATAGATTATAAAATTGATTCTTCTATATCATTATTAGGTAATATTAATAGTTTAGTTCAAGTTATTAATAATCTAATTTCTAATGCTATACAAGCATATAATGGAAAACCAAATCAAACTATTGATTTAATTGTGGATGAAAAAGATAATAATATAGTTATATCTGTTGTAGATTATGGTTCAGGTATACCTAAAGAAATACAAGACAAACTTTTTAGTCAGATGATTACTACAAAAGGACAAAATGGTACAGGACTTGGATTATTTATGTCATATTCTACAATAAAAGGACATTTTAAAGGAGATATGAATTTTGAATCACAAGTTGGAAAAGGTACAAAATTTAATATTGTACTTCCTAGAAAATAAATAAAAATACGGAGGATATTATGAGAAAATATATACAAGAAGTGGTGTCTTCACCTTATAAAATTATAGCAATTGATGATGATGCTGGAATATTAGATTCCTTATCAGTAGTATTAAAAAGAAATGGATATTCTTTAACAACTTTTACTAATCCCTTAGACGCTATTAAAGAATTAAAAAGTACAAAATATGATTTACTTTTACTTGACTTTATAATGTCCCCTTTACATGGAGATCAAGTAGTATCTGAAATTAGAAAATTTGATAAAGATTTATATATTTTACTACTTACTGGTCATAAAGACTTAGCTCCCCCACTTGATACTATTAAACAGCTAGATATACAGGGGTATTGCGAAAAAAGTGATAACTTTGATCAATTATTATTACTAATTGAATCTGGTTTAAAATCTATTGATCAAAGAAAAACAATTAGTGATATGAATATAGAACTTGAAGATGCTAATACTAAACTAAAAAAAGCATATTTAGATATTGTTCAAACAATTAGAGCTACTGTTGAAGCAAAGGATTCATATACAAGAGGTCATTCAGATAGAGTTTCTGCATATTCAGTATTGTTAGGTAAATATTTACACTTAAATGCAGATGAACAAGAAATATTAAAAATTGGCGGATTATTTCATGATGTAGGAAAAATTGGTATTCCAGATACTATCCTTTTAAAAAATGGAAAGCTTACAGATGAAGAATATAATGAAATTAAAAAACACCCTCAAATAGGAGCAAACATATTAGGTGAATCTGAATTATTTAAAAATATTATTCCTTTCGTTAAATATCACCACGAAAGGTATGATGGTAGAGGCTATCCAGAAGGCTTAATTGGAGATAATATTCCTTATGTGGCAAGAATAGCGGCTGTGGCAGATTCTTTTGATGCTATGTCTTCTAGAAGAGTTTATAGAGATAGTTTGCCTAAAGAAATAGTTAGAGAAGAAATTGTTAAAAATTTAGGAACACAATTTGACCCTGAAATTGGATCTACATTTTTAGATATAATTGATAATCATTATGATGAAATTCAAACAATAAAAGATACTTATAAATAGAAGCAATTATGCTTCTATTTTTTTGTAGTTTCTTCCAACTGTTTCTACTTCTTTGACAATTTTATGTAAATATGATATAATAAAAGATACTAATATTTTATTGAGGTGATTAGGATGTTAAAAAAAGGTACTCGTGTAAGATTCGTCGGTGGAAATTCTACCGTAATCTGCTCAGGTAAACCCAACTTGGATTATTCTACCGTTTACACCATTGAAGCTTGTGAAACGTCGTTTGGTTACCTCGTTGTGAAGCTTAAGGGCTTTTTGGCCACATATATGGCCAACTGGTTCGAAACGCTTTAAACACAAAGCCCCCGGTTTTCCGGGGGCCCCTTTTTTATTCTATTCCTAAATATTCATTGTATGTTTGTTCTTTATCTATAAAACCATCTTTTCTAATATCAAAAATTCTATTTGCAACAGTTTGAGTTAATTGATGATCATGAGAAGTAAATATTAAATTACCTTTAAACTTTTTCATTCCTTCATTTAAAGATGTTATTGATTCCATATCTAGGTGGTTTGTTGGTTCGTCAAAAATCAAGAAATTAGCTCCTGATAACATTACTTTTGAAAGTACGCATCTTACTTTTTCTCCTCCTGATAATACATTAACAGCTTTTAAAGCTTCTTCTCCTGAGAATAACATTCTACCTAAAAAGCTTCTTACATATGTTTCATCAGGGTCTTTAGAGTATCTTCTAAGCCAATCTGTAATACTTTCATTTGAATTAAATAAGTAATTATTATCTTTTGGGAAGTAACTATTTGTTATTGTTGTTCCCCATTTTATTTCTCCTGAATCTGGTTCCATTTCCCCAGCTAAAATTTGAAATAATACGGTTATTGCATTCTCATTTTCTGCTAAAACAGCTATTTTGTCACCAGCTTTTACTTTAAAAGAAATATTATCTAGTATTTTTTCTCCATTTATTGTTTTTGATAAATTTTTAACTTCTAAAATATCATTACCAGGTTCTCTATCTGGTTTAAAATCTACATAAGGATATTTTCTATTTGATGGTTTAATTTCTTCAAGTTGAATTTTTTCTAAAGATTTTTTTCTAGATGTAGCTTGTTTTGATTTTGAAGCATTTGCACTGAATCTAGCAATAAAATCTTGTAATTCTTTTATTTTTTCTTCTTTCTTTTTATTTTGTTCTCTCATCTGCTTTTGAATTAATTGACTTGATTCGTACCAAAAATCATAGTTTCCTGGGTAAACTTTTATTTCTCCATAATCAACATCACAAATATGAGTACAAACTTTATTTAAAAAATATCTATCATGAGATACAACTATTACTGTATTTTCAAAATTTATTAAAAATTCTTCAAGCCATGAAATAGTTTTTAAATCAAGGTTATTTGTTGGCTCATCAAGTAATAGTATATCTGGATTTCCAAAAAGAGCTTGAGCTAAAAGTATTTTTACCTTTTCTCTGGCTTCAATTTCGTTCATCATCTTATAATGTTTTTCTGGTGAAATTCCTAAATCATTTAATAATTGCTCTGCATCAGATTCTGCATTCCATCCATCTAGTTCAGCAAATCTTTCTTCTAATTTTGCTGCTTTCATTCCATCTTCTTCTGAAAAGTCTTCTTTTGCATATATCGCTTCTTTTTCTGTTTTTATATTATATAATTCCTTATTCCCCATTATTACTGTATCTATAACAGAATAATCTTCAAAAGCAAAATGGTTTTGATTAAGCACAGAAATCCTCTCTAATTTCTCCTTAGTAACTTCACCTTTACTTGGTTCTAATTCTCCAGATAAAACTTTTAAAAATGTTGATTTTCCTGTTCCATTAGCACCTATAATTCCATAGCAACATCCTTTGTTAAATTTAATATTTACATCTTCATATAATGCTCTTTTTCCAAATCTGACAGTTACATTATTTGCAGCTAACATTTTTACCTCCTTAATAATCCTTTTTTATTTAATAAAATAACCGTTACGGTTGTAATAACAATTGCTATTGCACACAATATCCAAAAACCATATTCTGTAATTTCAAATGGAACTTCAACATTCATTCCCCAAAGTGATGCAATAAGTGTCGGAATAGATATAATTATAGTAATTGAAGTTAATAATTTCATTGTTTCATTTAAGTTATTTGAT
The DNA here is from genome assembly GCA_944388895.1 of uncultured Clostridia bacterium. Taxonomy (GTDB): domain Bacteria; phylum Bacillota; class Clostridia; order TANB77; family CAG-508; genus CAG-793. The sequence continues at coordinate 15,056 of CALXKR010000018.1, forward strand.
ATTAGTGATGAATAAGCATCCATTGAACTATTTAATACATCTGTATATATTTTACTCATTTCTATTGCTTGTTTATTTTCTATTATTGCATCTTCTAGAATATCTTCATCATCTTCATACAATTTTATATTTTTAATCTTAACTGTTCTTTCCATAACAGCTTCGTTTGCTCTTAATGAAGTAGTAATATACACAAGAGATTTTTCTAAGTCTAATAATTTTAAAATTTCTTCATTCTTCATAGATTTTTTTAGTGTATATTCGGTTAATTCTGTTTCTCTATTTATTAATTTTAATGAATTTAAGTACTGAGATGAATTTTTAAACATTATTTGTAATATAAACCTACTCTTTTTGTAAGTTGCAAAACCTTTTACTTTTCCTGTTGTAAAATCTTCTAATAATGCTAGTTCTTTTAATGATACAGTTACAATATAGTCATCTCTTACTACAATAATACCTATTGGCATTGTTGTATAAATTTCTCTTTCTTGTTCTTTTTCTTTTATAGGTACATCAAGTATAAATAAAACTGTATCATCATCTTCTTCATAGTCAATTCTTGCTTTTTCTTCATAGTCTAATGAATATCTAATAAAGTCTTCTTGAATGTTAAGTTTATTGCATATATCTTTTATTTCTTCCTCACTTGGATTAGTCATATTTATCCAACAGCCCTTGGCAATTTGGTTTATTTTTTTCATTTTGTTAGTTTCTAAATCTGTTTGATAAATTTTGATCATAGTAATTCCCCTTTATCTATATTATTTTTTCTTTTATGCTTTCTTTAGCAGCAACTAAAAAAGTAAGTATCATTTGACCAATCATCTTTTTATCTTTTTCGTCAATATTCTTATATGTTTTTAATATAATTCCTATATTTTTTGCTCTAGAGGCTGAAAATTCTTTAAAAGTTTTCACATTAGTATTACTAACTACCTCATACATAACATTTATAAAATTACCTCTCTGTTCTGGGGTAGTTGTTTTAAGCCAGTTTCTAACTGTTCTATTTATTACTTCACTTCCATTAGTAAGGTCTTTTAAATATATGAATTCAGTTCCTAATAATTGCCAAGAATATATATCATGTTGCATAATTCCTCTTTGTACGCTTTTTACTATTTTATATGTTTCTTCATGTTCTAGTAATCTACCAATTATTGAAGATTGTGGAATAAAAGTATGTATTTTATTAAGAATTCTTTTATATTCGTTTGTTTCAATAATTGACTTGTCAAATCCTGGACCATCATGATTAGTTACATCTATTATTCTTTCTTGAATATTTTTGGGACTAAATACTGCTGAATATACCGCTATATTTCCACCTTTTGAATGACCTCCTAGATGAATATTGTCTGAATATTTTTGAGATATTTTTTCTATGTATTTAAGGCCTTCTGTTTGAGAAGGAATATGTGTCATAAAGCTTAAATTAAAATCTTCCTTCCATCCTACTAAAGTATTATCTGTTCCAATATATGATATATAAATCTCATCATTTCCTAGGTGTATAGTTATTGCAGAAAATTGTTTTTCTTCTTCATTGTTTCTATTTAAATAGTAATCAGTTACTATTAAATTTTTAAATCTATTACTATTTCCTGCTTTTAAAATAAGATTTTTATCATTTGGCATATTAAAATCATCTTTATCCAATTTTTCAAACTTTTTTGAAATTGACTCTATTGTTTCAATATCGTTCATTGTTATTTTTTCAAAAGGTAAATAAGATAATCTAGACATAATTATATTGTCTAATTCATTAAATTTTGAACTATTAAAACTTAAATCTCCTCTCCAAGAGATATAATCAAGTATATTTGGCAATTTTATTCCTCCTTTTGATTTCCATAATATCTATTATACCAAAGGAATTCGTATATATCAATATTTTATTTATTTTTTAACAAAAGAATAAACCCTAAAATAGGGTTTATCTTTCATTTTCTTCATTTTGTGCTTGTTTTTGTCTAGGATTTGTTTTTTCTAAAGCTTGTTCACTTTCTCTATCTGCCTTTTTTGTTTTATTTTCTACTCTAAACGATAATCTTTCTAAAAAATTTTTTCTTTCACTTTGTGCTATAGCTATTAATTTTTCTGGATCTTGTTGTGAATCCTCTTTTTTGTGCATTGCCTCTTTTGCTTTTGAAAACAATCTTCTAAAAATATTTATATAACTTTTAGCAGCATCTTGTGTAGCAACTAATGGATTTGTTTGTACTCCAAATTTTTCTTTAACTTCTTTGCTTGGTTCATATACTCCTTTTTCTATTTCTTCTTTAGTTTTTTCTCTAATATAAAGCTTTCCTTCCTTATTTATATCTAATACTAATTTAACTTTTTGTACTTTATTTTCTTCTAATTCTTGTTTTCCTATACAAATAATACTATTGTCTCCTAATACTCTTGTTTTATATCTGTCTAAATCTTTTTCATTTGGCATTACTTTAATAGCAGTCCATTCATATTGCCTGTATAACTCTAATATATTTTCTCTAATTAAATCTGGTTCTGGAATTCCTGCAAAGAAAAATACTTTTTTTCTTCCCAAAGATAAAAAATTTCCACTAGGTCTTATATATCCACTTTGCAATATTTTATCTGCGCTTTCTTCTCTTGTTATATGATATAAACCATTTTCTAATATATTCTTTTTTATTTCTGCTACCTTTTCAACATCAGTGTATACCATTTTAGAAGCTAAAGCAACACAATTACATGCTAAAAAAGTTTCTAATAACATAAATTTTCTCCTCTTTTATTTTTTACAGAAAAAGAGTACATATTAGCTGTACTCTTTTATTTTTGGTGCACCTCCGGGGGGTCGAACCCCGGACCTTCTGATTAAGAGTCAGCTGCTCTACCAACTGAGCTAGAGGTGC
>CALXKR010000019.1 GCA_944388895.1 uncultured Clostridia bacterium
ACTAGAAGAAAAATCTTTTTCAGAAATATTGCTTCCAATATTTCTAAATATGTTTACACAATTCATTATTTGGTTATTAACATTTTCTAAATTTTCTTTATAGAATTTACTTAATTTATATACTTCTCTATCTAAATTTGTCTTTTCATAAGAGCTTTTTATTCCATTTATTATTTCTAATATTAATTCATAGTTTTCTATTTCATTTTCTAGATTAGATATTTTGTTATTTTCACTATATTTTGTATTATTACAATATCTTTTATAAATTTCTCTTAATATGTCTTCTTTATAATTTTCATATTCCCTTATCATTTCGTCTATTTTATCATTATATTTTTCAATATTTTTGTCATTGTTTGTTGGCATTGTAGATAGAATTTCTTTATATATGTTTATTTTTTCTAATACTTTTTCATCCATAATAATTATTTATCCTCTTTACTCATTTTTTCTTTTTCCAATTCACTTATAAAATTAGTAATTTGATTGTATATATCAATTAACTCTTCATCTTTAATTTTATCTATTTTCATATTTCCTCCTATGCTTTTTTATATAAATATATTATCACATATTAGATTATTCTGTCTATAATTTACAAATAAAATAGCCATAGAACTATGGCTATTTTTTATATAAAATTAAATATATTATTCTTTAATTGATAGTTCAAAACTAAATGATATATCTGAACCTGATGCTGAGTTTTCACAGTCTACATCTTGTCCTTCTACCCACATATATACTTTTACTTTTGTTATTCCTGCTCGTAAAGTCATAAATGTGCTATTACCTTCTGGAGTTTTCTTAGTAGATATTGCTGGTGTTACATCTTTAAAAAAGGTTCCATTATCTGTTGCATTAGCTTCAGAAAGTTTTATTCCTTCATCTATTTGAGCTGAAACACCTGAGTAGTCAATTTGTTCTGCACCAGTAGTTTGAGTATCTATATTGTATGTTTGTTTTGCATAAGTTACAGCTTCTTGAGTGTGAACATCATAATTTGGTTCCCAAATCATACTTGAAACACCTTCTAATGCTTGTTGAATTGCGGATGTTTCAGTTGATCCTTTTGTTCCTTCATTAATAAAAGCAACTCTGGCAGCATTTTGAAGACCTTTATCTTGCATTCCAGTATAAATAACATTTGAATTAGATGTTAATTCTATTTCTGTTTCAGTATCTACTTTTAAGAACATATCAAAAGTAATATATCTTCCTTCTGTTCCTTTAGTATCTGTTTCTTTAGTTGCAGTTAATGTTTGATCTCCATCTTCACTTGATGCAACTGTTCCATAGAACATATTCATTAATCCGCCTTTAACATCTCCTGCAGTTGATACTGGTTCTAAAACATCTGGAATTTGGTTTGTATTGCTAGTATATACTGCATCTAATATATCTTGTTTTTGTAAAATAGTTTTCCAATTTTTAGCATCAGCTGAAATTTGTAAACCATTTTTAGCTTCAACATTTACATCTAGAGAACTTACTTTAACTGTTTGGTTTGCAGTAAACCATGCATAAGTTGAAGTAATTAATAATATTGCCAATAATAATAGTAACAATATTGAATATTTTAAGTTTCCTTTTCTTTTTGTATTTTTTGACATATATTTTTCCCCCTTGTTTTTAGTCATATATATATTATCATATTGAATTTTTTTGTCAATAAAAGTCGCAAAAATGTAATTTTTGTAATATTATTGTAATATTTTATCTTTTTATATGTTCTTCTGTTATTTCCATAGTCATTTTCATTTCTCCCCCAATAATTGCATCTACACAATCTGGATCATCACCTTCTAGCCAAACTACTATGGTAAATTTGTCTATATCCCCTGGGTTAAAATTACTTCTTTGTTCCATTAAAACTTCTTCATCAGAGTAAAATGAAATTGTTCCTTCCTCTGGTTGATTGGTACGTGAATTTGTTTTTGCATAAATTTTCTTTTCATCATTTCTATAAACCATAACTCTAATTGCACTATCTACATTTTTAATAACATCGTCAATATGTATATTATACCAATAATTTATTATTTCGCTACCTTGATTTTCAACATAAAATGTATATGCAATATAGTTATCCCCATTATGTCCACCTTCTGCTTCATTGTTTAAATTATTAGGTAGCCACTTTATAGATATATTATCCATAAAGTCTAGTTTATCTGCTTTTAAAATTTGCTTATTTTCTTTTGTTTCTATACTTTCATACATTACTAGTCCGCTTTTTAGTTCTAATTGTGGGTCTAAACTAATTGTAAAATCACCTAAGTCGTATACTGTTTTTAACAAAAAATATATAATTACTAAAAATATTATTGTAATTAATATAGATATTCTTACAGCTTTAATTTTTATTTCTCTTTTAACAATTTTTTCTGATTTTAGCCTTTTTTCATAGTTTTTTATTTTTCTTTCTTCTTTTTGCTTTTCCTTTACCATTCTTTATTTCCTTTTCTTGATATTTTTTTATTGATTTCTGCATTTTCTTATGATATATATTATATAGTTTTACAATATAGGAGTTTATATGAAAAATTATAAAAAATCAATAGTTTTATTAGCAATTTTTTTTACTTTTCTTACTATTTTTTTAATTATACAAACTTATGCTAAATATATAAGTTCAGCAAGCGGTGAAACCTCAATATCTATTGCTAAATGGAATATAAAAGTTAATAATAAGTCTATAAAAACTGATACCAATATTTCTTCAACTATAGCTCCAGTTTTTCCTGGAAATGAAAATATAGCAAGCAATATCTTAGCTCCAACTGCTGAAGGTTATTTTGATCTCAATTTTGATTTTACTGATGCAGATGTTTCTTTTAAATATACAATAACTAGTTCTATTGCTGAAAATAGTCCTGTTAAAGACTTTGTTATTTCTGGTTATTCTATAGATAATGGAGAGCGTATAGAATTTGAAGATTATTCTAATAATTCCATTTCAGAAGATATATTATTGTCTAGTAATATAAAAAATCGTTCAATTAGAATATTTTTAAAATGGATAGATGATGATTCAGCAAGTATGTCAAATGAAGAAGATACCATAGCAACAACTTCTTCAACCCCTGCTATATGTAATGTAAATATTAACTTCACACAAATTGTTTAAAAAAATATAGATTTATTTATTATAGTGGTAATAAATAAATCTTATTTTTTTATGCTTGACTAGCAATCAAATTCATTTTTATAAGCAAACTGTTTTCTCCTGGGTTTAGCGAATAATATTCATAAGCTTTATTTCCCCAATATGTATCTAGCTCATCGTCTCCAGATTCATAAGGCCAACTTACAGTTATCTTAAATTCACCCTTACCATTAGATTCTGATATATTATCATTATTTATTTCTACATTTATTTTGAAAGGATATTCTTGCTCTATTTTGTTTTCTAAATCTTCTGATGTAAAATTATCTCCTACTTCAAAGGTTTCTCCTAATATTTCAAAAGAAATAAATTCATAACTAAGTTTTGCCTTTGTTTCACCCTTATTATGTACTTCTACAGTTTTTTCATAATTTTCCATTCCAGGATAAATTCTATCTAAATTAATTTCAATATTTGTAATAATTTCATCATCACCTGTAACAAATTCTATATTCCATGAAGTAACATGAGCACTAATAGAAGTTGAAACTTGTGTAGCATATATAAACCATGCATAAGTATTAAAAACAAGTAAACATATTAATAAAATTAAATGCTTTAGCTTTATCTTTTTTATTATTTTTTTAAAAGATAATTTTTCTATTGTTTTATTAATTTTTAATTTTTTTTTTTACTTTCTTCGTTAATTTCTTCTTGCTTTATTTCAACTGTATTATCTTTATTTTCTCTTTCTAGTTTTTCTTCTTCTTTTCTAACTATATAATCTGCCATCATTTTTGCAATTATTATTGCTAATGGTACAATTATTATAAAATAAAAAGCATACATATTTTGTAATAACTTACAAATAAAACTTAAAATTATAGATTTATATATTACTTTTCCATATACTTGGTCTTCAGTAATTTTAGGATCTTGCATATTATTTGCAATACCTTTTGTAATAAAAGTTATTGTTCCATTTTCTTCTTTCTTTTCAACAACTTCATGAGTTACTATTTTCCCTGAAAAGTCATTTTTTTCTCCAATATATGTTATAGTATCCCCCACATTAATTTCATTTGCTGGAACATCTTTAGCAATTAAAATATCTCCAACATTATATTTTGGCTCCATACTACCAGACGCAACATTAAATATTCTAATTCCACCTATTGCTATGTTATTATTTGAAAATCTTTGTATTAATACAACTAATAATATTAATACTATTAGTATAAATGAAATTGTATAAAGAATATTCCCTAGTATTTTTATAAATCTATTGTTCATTAATTTCTTTAACATTTTGTTTTAACTCCTATTTATTTTTTCCAAATATTTCTCTATATGTTTGCTAAATATATTTTGTATTTCTTGTATACTTGCCATCTTTTTATATTTTATTAAATTAAATTTTTTCCCTATCATTTCTTTTATTTCTTCCTCTGTAAGAGAGCTGTCCAAATCCATTAACTTTTCAAGCATATTATCTAATAAATTTTCTTTTATTCTATCTATTTTTTCTTCTTGAACCTCTTCATTTTGATTTAAAGTGCTTATTAATAAATAATTTAATAAAAAGTTTTCATCTGCAAATACCTTTAAATCTCCACCATCCATATAGTCTTTTTTATCTGTTATATTTTGAGTATTGTCTTCCATATTTTCTTGTAAATAATTCCACAATTTAACGGCATATTGAAAATTAACATTTTTTAAAACAACATTTGTCTTTTTAATAGGTGGTCTTACTAAGCTAATATGTTTTTTTTCTAAAATTTTATATACTTCAGAACTTGTTAAATCTCTAATTTTTTGTTCCACCCTATCAATTCTTGCCCAGATTCCTTCTTCACTACTTTCTTTTGCATCAGTATCTACTTTAGTTTTAATTGTAAAATTCATTTCTACATTTTCTTCTGATACTTTACTTTTTCCTGAGTATTCAAGAGTTTTTTCGTTTTTATAATCTAAGCTTTTAGCCTCTTCTAATATTTTCTTTTTTTGATTTATAAATATTTTTGTATTTTGTACTAAAGTATATATAAGTCTATTCTCATAGGTATCGTAACTTTCTTCTTTATTTATATTTAAAATTTTAGAAGGCCTAACATCTCCTGTTTGTTTATTTATGTCTTGAATCAAATTAGTATGTTTAGATAAATGCTTTATACTATCTACAGTTATTTTTCTTGCAAGTTCTATTTTTACTATTTCTTCTTCATTTACAATAAATCTATTTGGACTTCTAAAGATATTATCTATATATGGTATAGTTTCTTCTATTATTTCAATCCATTCAGTATCTCTTATAGTCTTTTCGAAGTCCACTCTAACTCTCATAGAAGATTCAATATTGTTTGAAAATTTATCTTTTTTTTCATCTTGTGCTTTTTCGTATAAATCTAATATTTTTAAATTATCCATTTTAACCTCTAAATATTAAGTTAATTTCTTTAATCTTAATAAGTATTCTTTACATTCTTTCATTTTATCTTTTCCAAATGTAGAATCTAAAAATTCTATATATGGATCTAATTCATCTCTAATGTATGAAATATTTAATTGTTCAAATTTTCTAAGTATCTTTTTTGCAATAAAGTAGTCAACTCCTGCTACTTCGTCACCACCACAAGCTACAAATACAGGTACAAACTTTTTCATATGTGAAACAATACGGTTACCAAAAGCTATTCTAAAATGTTTAATAACATAATCATCCATTTTTTCTATTTTATCTAATGTATCTTGTGATATTTGATTTTCTTGCATAGCTGTAGAAAATAAATTATCTAAATATGTATAATTAATATCCATTGCCTCTGTATCTATAGGAGTAAATGCTTTTCCTTTATCATTGATATCTATTGGCATAGCTCTATCGTAAACCTTATCTGTTACCATAAATGTTGAGTCATCATTATTAATAGTTCCTATATACCACATATTAGCTGGAATTTTTAATTTACCACCAATTATATTTTTTGGATCACTTTTCCAACTATTTGGTACAAGTTCAATTACCCATTCATCTTTATTTGGCATTTCAAGTATTGACAACATTTCAGCGAAATAGTATTCAACACGTGAAATGTTCATTTCATCTAATATTACTGTATATATATCATCAGTATATCCAGCCATATACATTTCTTTTAAGACATCAGTTTCATTAAACTTTTTTGTAAATTCATTAAAATATCCAAAAAGTTCTGTTCTATCTCTCCAAGATGGTTGAACTGATGCAACACAAGAATCATGCTTTAAAAATTTTCCCCAAGCATATGCAAGTGATGTTTTACCAGTTCCTGAAATACCTTGTAATATAACTAGTTTAGTAGATGCTAATGCTGAAATAAATAATCTCATCATATCTATTGAATAATATAATTTTAATTTAGAAGCAGCAAAATTTCTAAAAGTTTCACATAATTCTGGAAGAGTAAATGTATTTCCATAATTTTTTATTTTATAATTTTGGTATTCTTCATCAATGGTATTTAATTTAGCAAATCTTATTCCAGTATTACCATCATCTGCTTCTGTCTCAGTAGCATTAGTTTCAATTTCTGCAGATTCTCCAGGTTTAAGGCCTAGCTGAGATACTTTCATAGCTAATATTTCATCTTTTTCCTTCATTAAACTAGCTATTTTTCCATTAAGATTTGCAACTTCTTCCAATAGTTCATCTTGTTCTATAGCAGCTTTTCTAAATCTTAAATACTTTCTTAATAACAAGTATATTAAAAATATGACTAAACCTATTAAAATCACTATTATTCCAATAGCTAAAACAACTAAAATCCATTCAGGCATACTTAAATCATCTTTGTAATTTTCTAATATTTTTTGATATGTACCAATACTAAAAATTTGTGAAATTCCATCCCATATTCCTTTAAAAATTGTATAAATTCCTGAAAAGAATTGTGATAAAAATTCATATAAAAATCTTGTAAAAGTCTCCATTTTTAACTCCATTTATTATTATATTTCAATTAAATTTTTAATAATAGATTTGTTTTCTATTATTAAATTATATTTTTTTAACTCTTTATTTACTATTACATATGAAAACATATTTAGCTTTTCTAAATTTGAATATTCTACTTCAAAACTATCGTCTAAAACAATAGCAATTTTAAATCCGCTTCTTAATAATTCATATATTTCTTCTTTATAATTTAGATATTTTTCATATTTTATTTTTAAGCTTAACTTATCTTGTATAGCTGAATTGTTTATGATATTTAATAAGCCTTTAATCTTTTTGTTTTTTTCTAATAATGAGTCTGCAAATTCAACAATATATTGTTTTTTAAAATTTTGCCTTATTATATCTTTAATTACTTTTACAGAAATCAAATAATATTCTACATATAATTTATCTTCACTTATAATTCCTGTATTAAAAGCTTTATTAAGAGCAAACTCACTAAATATATATGGAAATTTTATATTTTGCATTAATCTTACATTGTTTATATTTTTATTATTTTGAAAAGGTGTTATTTTTAATTCAAATTCTTTGCTCTCATATTTTTCAAAGTCTTCTAATTTTTCTTTATTCCAATTGCTTATTATATCATAAATTTCATTTCTAAAAAAATCATTTTGTTTATTTAATAATTTCGCTCTTAATTTATCTATGTTTTCTATTTTTTTCTCAATATTTTTTGCCATTATTATATTGTCAAAATACAATATATAGTAAAAGAAAACTGCACTTATATTAATTTCTTTTTCCATATCAGGATTTTCTTCAATTAAATTTGTTACTAGTTTTTTTATTTCTAACATTATTTTTTTTCTTAAAGTTAAACTATCATCTTGAACACTAAAATAATTATAATATCTAGCATCTATATATTTTTCTGTTAATGCATCACATATTTCTTTATTATATTTGTATCCTAGTATTGATTTCATATATTTGGTTATATACTTTTTAACTATATCAAGATACTCTTCCATTACATTTACTGTCATTTCTAAATCCTTTCTATGATAGCTTTTTATTTAATACTAATATCTAAAATACAATCATTATTTTCTAATGGATATGAATAATCTTGGGTTTTATCTGTTTTATAAAATCTTAAATTTTCACTTGAAAGTGCATCTACATTTACTGTTATTTCATTTATATATTTATATCCATTAACATTTATTGTTTTTATGTCTTTTGATTTCAAATAATTTTTATCAGTCATATCTATTTGAACTTTTGTTGGATCAAATTTTATAGTAATCTCACCTGAATAACATTTTTGTTTTTTTTCATCAGATAATGATAAATATGTATTTACATCTATTCTTTGTCCAACTTTATATGAATCAAATGCCTCTGCTACTATATAATAAGATTGTGTATTTGTAATATTTAGCTCAAAATAATTAGAATTTTCTTCATCATCTATTTGATATGATACATTTTCTTTACCAACTATAAATTTAAATTCTGCTTTTAATTCTTTTTTATACTCAGCATCAGATTTTACATATATTTTTACCCAAGCCTTATCTCCATTTTCCATAATTGTATTTGGAGTAATTTTTATTGTAAAATAATCTGAATTAGTTGAAGAATATATTATTCCTTCTGTTTTGTTTAATTGACATATAATATTATCTGAACAGCTATATGTAATTGAATATGGTATATCATAAGATGCTTTTTTTAAATTATTCTCCATACTATTCATATTTATAGTAATTGTATAATCTTCTACTCCTGACCAATTATCTATTTGATAATCTTGACCATCTTCTTTTAATTTATCACTATAAAAATAAAATTCCTTACTTTCCATAAGATGATTATTTATATTATTAGTTATATATCTAGCAAGTACAGTTATTAAAGAAATTGCTAATAATATTATAATAACTAAACAAGTAATTAACTTTATTTTTTTTATTTTCTTATTCCTTTTTTCATATTTTTTTCTATGACTTTTCATCAAAGTTCTCCTAAGTTATGTTTCATCTATTATTTGTTTTGCATTAACACTTATTTCTATTAAATCTGTAATATCTTGAAATGTTTCTTCATTATACTTTTCAGAAAAGTAAATTTCTAAAGTATAATTATCTGTTCTAGGAGTTGAATAATAAAATATTTGTTTATCTACTTTTAATACATTAAAATACATACCATCTTCATCTTGCTGTATAGTGCTAGTTGCTTCTTGTTTATTATCATTTTCTGTTTTATATAAATGTATATCTAATGGTAAATTTGTTGTCGTTCTTATTTTTAATTCATATTCTATATCAACTTCAGCAATTTTTCCATCCTTCTCATTTGATACAGAAAAATTATATATATATGCATTACTACTTGGTACAATTTTTCCTAAATTAAGTGTCATGCTTTGATAATCTTCATTTAATACATAAAAGGCAATATCTACATTTGCTTTTGAGTTAGAATTACTTTCATATTTAGACATAGTAAGTAGAAAAATTTGAATAACTATTATAAAGCAAAGCAAAAGAATAACGAATTTAATATATAATTTTATATTTGTTTTATTCGTAGTTTTTCGTTTCACTTTTAGTCTCCTTTTTATTATCTTTTGAATTATATATAATTGTTATTCCAACTAATATTATTGTAATTGTAAGAGAAATTAAAACTTGTGGCGAAGTCATAACCTTTTTCCAAATTCCTAAATTTTCAATTTTAAATACCACTTTTCCTATAATGCTATTTTTGGTTATAGGCATATCTTCTACATTATTTGCATCACCTTTAGTAATAATATTTTCTCCATCCATCTCTATTATTCTATGAGTTATGAGATTTGAGTTTTGCTTATATGTTACAATATCCCCTACATTTACATCATTACCTAATTTTACTATAATAGCATCAAAAACTTCCAAACTTCCGGACATACTACCTGTAGATATTTCAAAAATGCTATATCCAAAAATATTTGCATAATCTTTTTTTAGAATTTTTGTTTCAAACAAATAATATCCTGATATTATTAAAATAATTAAAGAGAATATAACCAATAAATTAATTAATATATTTACAATTTTTTTCATTATTCTATACTTTCTATTTCTTCTCCTAAATATTGTGATACTTTTATACTAACAGGAATTTCTATTTTATTATTTATATTACTTCCTATTAAGGTATCTTCAATATTTGTTGTTTCATCCTCTTTCCAACTTAAATTTACTGTTATTTCATTTTTTAATCCTTGTTTTATTTCATCTAAAGTAATAATTCCTGTATATGTGTTATATCCTGTTTTTATTAATTCTTTTCCTAATATTGTTTCCTCAATAGAGTCTATTTGAATCTTTGTTTTTTCTAAATTACTTAAATCAAATGTTACTTCATATTTAATTGAAACATCAGTACTTGTAGGATCAATTAATATATTAAAATTACCAGATAAGCCTGGAGCTAATTTTCCTTCTTGTGTATGAGTATCTCCTATAACATTTATCTGGTCTATTATAAAATCTTTTGTATTTTCTTTTGTGATATCTGAATTATTAATTAAGATTTTCCAAGTTGCATTAGTAACAGAAATTTCAGCTGAAACATTACTTTCAAAAAGTGCATAAGTACTTATTATTGTCATAATTAATATTAAAACTGAAATAATTGAAACAATAATTAAAATTGTTTTTTTCATTCTTTAGCTTCCTCGTTTTTTCTATCCTTTATTTCCATTGCTATAACATATAATTCATATATAAATGCTATTAATGATGGAAATACTATTAAGAATAAAAATCCCCATTTTGATTCTAAAACAGATAAAACAGCTCCTACAGTCTTATATTTACTTGCTGTTTTTGCAGATCCAATTACATATTCGCTTGAAAGCTTGATAGAGTCATTAATAGTATATGTAGTTTCTTTTTCTGATACCTTTTCAATATTAGTTACTTTTCCTAAAGTTATTTCTATATCTCTTGCATAAGTATTATAAAAAAAGATGTTATCTCCTAATTCAATTTTATCTTCACTATTTGCTATAACTAATTCTCCTTTTATAAAGTCTGGTTCCAAATTATTACTATCTATTATAATTAAAGTGTTATTTCCAAATTCACTTACTTTGTATTCATTATATGATAGTAAACATATTGTTACTAAAATTGCTATTATTGCATATACTACAAATATTATGTTTCCTAAAATCTTTTTCATTTCTTCCTCCCTATTTTCTTTGTAAAAAATATATCATATCATTTTACGTTTTTCAACTTTTTTTTCCTTTTTTCTTGATTTTTTTTACTTCTATATATATAATATTAATATCAAAATGGAGGAAACGAATGATTAAATATTCTAAAAAACAAAACTTGTTAGACAATATAAATACAGAAGTTCAAGTTATCAATTCTTATTTATCATTGCAAACAGCTCTTACAGAGCAACTATCTGTTTTTATAAATTCAAAAATAAACAAATCAAGTTTAGATAATGCCATTGTAAATTTAAATCGTTTAAAACAAAATATTGTCTTACTTAACAATTTATTAGATGTTTTAGAAAATTTAAAATCTACAATGAGTTTTTTAACTGATTCCGGATTAGAAATTTATATTAAAGACTACAACTCTTTATTTACTACTAATATTACTACAATTTTTTCTTATACAAATAGTATTCAAGAGTTTATAAGAGATATTTCATTAGAAATTATGGGAATTGAAAAAGAAACAAATAATTCTAATATAGTTAGCGAGTCTTTAACAAATAGTAACACTAATTATATTTTTTCTAATGTAACTGATTCTCTTTGCAATACATTAGTTGATAACACATTAGTTATTTCAGAAACTAAGAAGCAGGTAGTTTTACCATATAATTTAGAAAATGTAAAAGTTTATTTTAATAATAATTTAGATAAATATTCTACTATTGATGAAGTTATTAAGCAAAATTATATTTACCCTATTTCTCATTTTAAACCTTTTGCTATTTCTAGATTTAAAGAAGCTTATATATTAATGAGAAAAAGAGAACATAGTTCACGAATGAATGCTTTATCTTTAGCTTTTGAATTACTTACAAATTATAATTTGCATCCTGCAATTATTGCTTCTTGTAAAACTATTGATGACTTAGATATTTATTTAGCTTGTTTAGAAGATAACAGATTAGATAATTTTGACAAATTTAATATAAAATATGAAATACCACCTGCTAAAATAAAAGAATCAAAAAAAGTTGTTTTAGAAAACAATTAAACTCGATTTATATTACTTTAAATAATATAAATCGAGTTTTTTATTATTATTCTGCTGCTGGAGTTTCAACTTCTGTTTTTGGTTCTTCAGCTGGCATTTCTTCTTTAACAATTATTTCTTTATTTTCGATTCTAGCTCCTATATCTTCTTTAGTCTTAGCAGCTTTACCTACTCTGTCTCTTAAGTAGTATAATTTAGCTCTTCTTGCTTTACCTACTCTAACTGTTTCTACTTTTTCTACTAATGGAGAGTTTAATAAGAATGTTTTTTCAACTCCTACTCCATAAGCAACTCTTCTTACTGTGAATGTTTCATTTAATCCACCGTTTTGTTTTTTAATGACAATTCCTTCAAAAACTTGGATTCTTTGTCTATTTCCTTCTTTTATTCTTTGGTGTACTCTTACAGTATTACCAACGCGAATATCAGGAACTTTACTTTTTAATTGTTCATGTTCAATTGATTTTATAACGTCCATGTTTTTTCTCCTTTCATAAAATTTTAATTTAATAATTTTTTTGCCAGTTCTTTTTCACTTTCATTTAAAAGTTCTGGTCTTTTTAAATATGTCGTTATTAAAGATTGTTCTTTTCTCCAATCATCTATTTTTTGATGATTTCCAGAAGTTAATACCTCTGGTACTTTTTTACCATTAAATATTTCTGGTCTTGTATATTGAGGATATTCTAATAAGTTATTACTAAATGATTCTTCTTTGGTAGAATCTTCACTTAGAACTCCTTCTACATATCTACTTACACTGTCTATAAGTACCATTGCTGGTAACTCTCCACCTGTAAGTACATAGTCTCCTATTGAAATTTCTTCATCTACAATTTCATCTAATACTCTTTGGTCTATTCCTTCATAATGTCCACACAATAAAACTAAATGTTTTTCCTTTGAAAGTTCTTTAACTTTTTTTTGATTTAAAGTTTTTCCTTTTGGAGACAAGTATATAACTTTTGCATTTTCATCATTTATAGAATTATATGCATCATAGACAACATCTGGCTTTATAACCATACCAGCTCCACCACCATATGGTGTATCGTCTACATGTTTATGCTTATCCTTTGAAAAATCTCTAATATTTATTAAGTTAATATTTATCAAATTATTTTTACTTGCCCTTTCAATAATGCTGTGCTTTATTGGCTCAAACATTTCTGGAAAGAGTGTAAGTATTGTAAATTGCATTACAATAATCCTTTCAATATGTGAACTATTATTTTTTTATTTTCAATATCTATTTGTTTTATTACTTCTTTAATTGCAGGAAGTAATACTTCTTTACTTTCAGTTTCTATGCTATAAATATCATTAGCACCTGTATTATATATGTCTTTAACTTTTCCAAGTAAAGTACCTTCATCTGTATATACATCTAATCCTATTAAATCAGCAATATAATATGTATTTTCTGGAAGTTTCTTTTTACTTCTTTTAGCCTCTATAATACTATTTCTAAGATTTTCAGCTGCTGTCATATCATCAACATCTTTAAGTTTTAATATAACAACATTTTTTTGAAACTTAGCACTTTGTACTTGCATTAAAGTATTATTAACATATATACTTTTTATTTTTTTAAATTGCTCTATATCATCTGTATAAGGAGTTACTTTAACTTCACCTTTTATACCAAATGTATTAACAATTTTGCCAATTTCAAATTTATCTTGCATAAATCCCCCTATTTATCAGGAAATTCTATTTCAACTTTTCTGCCTTCTTTTGAACCTAGAGCTTTTGATAAAACTTTAATAGCTTTTGAAATTCTACCTTGTCTACCAATTATTTTTCCAGTTTCATCTTGAGCAACACTTACTTTGTAAATATCTTTTCCATCTTCTTGTCTAACTTTTATAGATACTGCTTTTTTGTCATCTACTAGATTTTCTAGTATTGTTTTTAAAACTTCTTCCATTTAATTTCTCCTTATTTTGCTTTAGAAATTAAAGCTTTAACTGTGTCTGTTGGTTTTGCTCCATTTTTAATCCATTTTTCTGCTTTTTCTTTGTCTAAAACAATTGTTGATGGAGTTGTCATTGGATCATATGTTCCTATTTGTTCAATTATTTTTCCATCTCTTGCTACTCTTGAATCAGCAACAACTATGTGATAAAAAGGTGCTTTTTTTGCTCCTGCTCTTTGTAATCTTATTTTTACCATAATTTCACCTCCTAAAAAATTGTTATCTATATTAAATTTAAAAACTTAATATCAAAATTATTTTTTCTATATAATGTAACTATTTGCCTAGTTTTTCTTCTAACTGTTTTAAATCTTCTTCAGACATTTTATCTAAATTCATGCCTTTCATCATTTTTTTCATTCTTGGGTCTAAATTTCCAGTTCGCATTTTTTTCATCATGCTTTGAGTAATTTCAAATGATTTCATAAATTTATTTATGTCTTGAACTTGAGTTCCACTACCTTTGGCAATTCTTATTCTTCTAGATGCATTTAAAATTTTTGGATTTTGTCTTTCTTCATCAGTCATAGAACAAATTATTGCTTCAATTCTATTAAATTCTTTATCATCTACATTAACATTGTATTTATTCATTCCTGGTATCATTTTTAAAATAGATGAGAAAGAACCTAATTTTTTAACTTGCTTTAATTGTGCTAAATAATCATTTAAGTCTAAATCTTTATTCTTTCTAAGCTTTTTTTCTAGCTTTTCTGCCTCTTCAGCATCAAAAGCCTCTTCAGCTTGTTCTATTATTGAAAGAACATCTCCCATTCCTAAAATTCTTGATGCCATTCTATCTGGATGAAATTCTTCAATTTCATTTAATTTTTCACCAGTACCTGCAAACTTTATAGGTTTACCTGTAACTTTTTTAACTGAAATTGCTGCACCACCACGTGTATCACCATCTAATTTAGTAAGTATAACACCATCAATTCCTAAGTCTTCATTAAATTTACTTGCAATATTTACTGCTTCTTGACCTGTCATTGAATCTACAACTAATAATATTTCATGTGGTTTAACATTTGACTTTACATCTTTTAATTCTTGCATTAAACTTTCATCAATTTGAAGTCTACCTGCTGTATCTAATATAACCACGTCATTTAATTTACTAATTGCTATTTCTTTTGCTTGTTTTGCTATTTTAACAACATTTTTTTCGCCTTCATTTGCATATACTGGTATATTTAGCTGACTTCCTACTACTTGTAATTGTTTAATAGCAGCTGGTCTATACACATCACATGCAACTAGTAATGGACTTTTTCCTTGCTTTCTTAAAAGATTAGCAAGTTTTCCTGCTGTTGTTGTTTTACCTGAACCTTGAAGTCCTACAAGCATTATTACTGTTGGTGGATTTGATGTAAAAGCTATTTTACTATCTGTTCCTCCTAAAAGGTCTATTAGTTCATCTTTTACAATTTTTACAACTTGTTGTCCAGGAGTTAAGGATTTAAGTACATCTTGACCTAATGCTTTATCATGAATAGAATTGATAAATTCTTTTACAACTTTGTAGTTAACATCTGCTTCTAAAAGAGCTAGTTTAACCTCTCTTAACATTTCGTTAAGTTCTGTTTCTGTTATTCTTGCTTTTCCCCTTAATTTTTTAGTAAAAGCTTGTAATTTTTCAGATAATCCTTCAAAAGCCATTGGTCAATTCCTCCTTTTCTTATGCTAAGACGCTAAGTTCTTTTTGCACTTCGTTTAATATTTTCTCAACTTTTTTGTCTGATGAGTTATCTGTTATTTCGCTTAGTTGAGCTAATATTAGTTGTATTTGCTTTTCTTGCATTTTTGTTTTTTCCATGATTGCTAGCTTTTCTTCGTACTCGAAAAGTTTCCCTTCCCCTTTCATAATAATATCTCTTACACCTTGTCTTGAAATATGGTGTTCATCTGCTATTTCTGCAAGTGACAAGTCATTGTTATAGTAGTCATTTAAAACACTTTGTTGTTTATTTGTTAATAATTTACCGTATATTTCTAATAACATACTTACTTCAATGTGTTTATCCATATTTCACCTCTTAGTTCATTTTATTGATTTACAATAAAAATAAGTGTAAAGCATATATACTTTACACCATTTTTCGCAATTTGTCAAGGGTTTTGAAGAAATTTGTATAGTTTCTAACCAATTTTTAAATATTTTTAAATATTTTTTATTACATATATATTGCGGAGGATTTCTCCTCCGCATTGCGTGTTTAACATTCTTTCATTTGAATCGAATATTTTTTTCTCTTTGAAGTAGCTACAATCGTAATTTTTCCCGGCTCTCTTGCTTTTAATTGAATTTTCTTACTCTTTGTTTTTCCCTCTTCAAATATCTGCAACAGAGATTCTTTTACTTGCTCTATTTGTGCCTCTTCCTCCCCATCCAAAGCCTCACATATTAGCTGCACTAATTTATCAAAAGCCTCATCAAAGTTTGGAGCTTGGTAATACCTCCTCTCAGTCTGTTGTCCTATTGCGAATAATTTGTCTTTTTTACTTACTTCGAATTGGTACATACAACCACTTCCTAAAAAAATTTATTAATGTTGTAAGTTATTTTATCACGATTTAATGATATTGTAAAGTTTTCATTTTTTAGATATTAAAACATAAAAAAGTAAATTGCTATCCCAATTGTTTGGATAATAAATAAATTCATCATATTTGAAGTAAGCAAATTGCTTGTAGCTTCAACAACTCCTGCTTCCTCATTTTTTGTTTTCTTATGATGCTTTTGAGATTCAAAAAAAGTAATTAATTCTGGCATACTAGTCATAAATCCTAAAATTACACCTATTAGTCCTTGTGATATTCCAAATATATTACACAAATTTTCTAAAGTTGAACTAAGCATATTCCCTATAATAAATAATAATAATCCAACTGCAAGTAATCCTACTATTTGCAATGTTACCATTACAATTTTCTTATTTTTTCTATTTTCTTTGTTTTCTGATTTAGTACCCTTTACATTTTCTGAATGATTTTTATGATTTATTTTACTTATTTTTGAAAACACAAAAAACAAAAGTATAAAAACAGGTGCAATCCATATATCATTTTCTTTTCCTAATAATATTATAATTATAGGAATAATAATAGTTATTCCTACCAAAATTAAATCAATTAATATATTTTTCTTTCTTAAATTTTTTATATTTTTATTTAATATTATACTTGTAAAATATTGCAAAGTATTAATAATATTTGAGCTTAATATATTAAATGCACTGGCATTTGCAAGCCCTGACAATGCAGAAAAAGACACTGTTAATAATTCTGGAACAGATGTTGCAATTCCAGTTATATTTCCTGTTATTTTAGCATTTAAGTTTAATGTTTTTGAAAGTGCT
>CALXKR010000020.1 GCA_944388895.1 uncultured Clostridia bacterium
ATCAAATAAACTGGGTATTTGAATAAAGAAAATTTTAAAAAAAGTGTAAATTGGAATTAAAAGCTATTATAAAAAAATAGAAAATCACATTAATAATTATTATAGGACAGATAATAAAGTTGAAATTATCTGTCCTTTAGTATATAATGATAGCAAAAGATAGTAATTAGATTATTGAAAAAATAATGATTATTATATGAAGAAACAAGGTAATTGAAAGTGAGAAATATATGAAGAAGTCAATTTTAAAAAAAGATGATATTGATAAATTTTATCAATATGTATATTTTGGAGACATAAATAACGAATTAGATATGGCAATTAAAAGAGCCTATAGAGATTTCAATAGAACTTTATCCGGATTTGCGAATATTGAAAATCATAAAGAAATTTTTAATAGTGCAGTAAAAATATTAAATGAAGAAATTATATGGTTAATCAATTCTAAAATATCTACACAAAATGAATTTGACAATTGGCATAAAATGACATGTGATAAATTAAAAAAATCTTTTCTAAATCAAAAATTTCATTATGGTCAAGCACAGAAATGGATTAATATGACATTAAAATATTATTCAATGCTTAAACCACAAAAAGTAGAATGTGTATATGAGTTCTTTCATGTTCCTATAGATAGATATATAATTCATTGTACTAATTATGCTTTTGATTGTGCTTGGAGCAAAATTGATGAGTATGACAAATATTTAGATTTTCAGAAATGGTTTAGAAATACATATAAAGGTATTCCTCTTGATGTAGAATTTAGAATTTGGTTAAATGAGGTTTTGCACAAAAATAATTAATAATTTATAAATTACTTTATACAAAGGTATAGAGTAATTTTTCTTTTTATGATAAAAATCATAAATTATCTCTTTAATTGAAAAAAAATAGAAAATGTATTGATATTTATCTCAAAAATAAAGGCATGATTTAAATTTTTTAAAAAATTTCAGGAAATTTGGGACTAAATAAGTTTTTTGTGATATGATAAAACAAAAGATATTTTATGAAGAAATAGATAAAGAATAGTACATTGGGCTTATGATAGTAAATTATTTTAAACAATAATTATTACTTAATAGAAGATGATGTAGGTAATAGTATTTATGTACGAGTTTAATATTCCAATTGATACAATACTTAAAAGAGAAAATGAAGTATATGAATATATAGAAAAAAATAAATCAAAAGGTGATATTAATGGAAATAAATAATGAATATAAAAATGAGAATTATAAAAAAGAAATGAAGATTAATGATATATTATATGGTGTAAATAATGAAATATATACTATTGAGTCTATTAATAATAAACAAATTATTGTTAAATATTTAAAAAAAATACATATAACATATAATTCAGGAAATAATCAAGAAACTAGGATAAAAGAAGAAGACTTGTATTTTTTAGAAAATGATATAGGTATAAAATTATTTTTTAAGGATGGAGATTGCTATAAATCTTTAGAAGAACTTTATGAAGATACAGATTATTCAAATTATTATGAAAATTTAGAGAATAGAATGAAAGCAGAGAAGGAGAAAGAACAGAAGAGGTTAAAATACATTGAATCATTACGACCGAATTCTAAAAAGATAACAAATAAAGATATAGATTTAATTTTATCTTCATATTCTGATGAAAACAAAAGTTTAAAAGAAGAAAAAGATTTTTATAATTATTCTCAAAGCCACAATATTTCATATTTTGCAAGAATGGATCTAAATACAGAATATGAAAATGAAAATTATTACGAAAGATTTTATATTTCTAAAAATACTAAACCAATGAAAATTGAAGATGGAGTTACTTTGATAGATTGGAGATCACCATTAGGAGATTTTTATTATAATACAGAAAAAAATGAATTAAAAAGATATCAATATTTATATAAAGTTTTATTAAAGAGAAAATTTAGTTTTTTACCATTTAGATATTGGAATACTTATATAGCAAATAATGAATTTTTTAAAGAAGGTATGGCAGATGAATTCTTAATGCAAATATTGTTAGAAAAAAGGAATTCTAATAAATTGACAGATATTATTTATAGTATTCAATCTAATCAAAATAAAATAATTAGAACAAAACTTAATGAAAATTTTATAGTACAGGGATGTGCAGGTTCTGGAAAAACAATGATTTTGCTACATAGATTAACATATTTAAAATATAATAAACTACTTCCTGAATATGATAAAATAAAAATTATTACTCCTGGAAAAATTTTTAATGAATTTATAAAAGATTTATCTAGAGATTTAGATATATCAGAAATTGAACAAGTATCAATATCAAATTATTATTTGTCATTGAATAATGATTATAATAAACGATATAATATCATACAATCCATAAATGAAAAATTTAGAGATAGGTTAAACAATAATACTACTGTATTTGAAGTTGATATTGATGAAAGAAACAAAAAGTTAAAAATTTTAATAGATTCATTAAAGGATATCGTAAGAAGAAAACAAAGTAGATATAAAGATTATTTCAGTACAGAAAAAATAGTAGATGAAGATTATATGGAACCTAATATGATAAAATCATTCTATTCAAATGAATTATTTAACATGGTTAAAAATGAATATGATAGAAGAATTAATGATATAAAAGAAGAAATATCTAGTATATTTACTTATTCTGAAAAAATAAGTAATAATCAATATTTCGAATTGTTTATAATTAAAAGTATAGAACTAATTGATAAATTAATGAAAGAAAAGGCAAAATGGAAAAATCGATTATTTTTTAATGCAAGAAAGAAATGTGAAGAAATAGATAATAAGATACAGAAAATAGAACAAATGCAAGATAAAGTATTAAATAATTATTATTTTTCATATGATTTTTATAATGTTATTATAGAAAATATGCAATTAAATAATCCTACATTGATTCGAGGTAAAATTATTAGATGTCAATTATTGTTATTACTATATATTAATTATTTACATTTTGGAGAGTTATTTAATTCAGATAGATTATTATGTTTTGATGAAGCACAAGATTACAATGAAAATGAATATAAGATTTTAAAATTAGTAAACAAAAATGTTATATTCAATTTATATGGAGATATTAATCAATCAATCTTTTTAAAAGGAATAAAAAACTGGAATTCATTAAAAACAATTTCTAGTTTTAATCAGTATAATTTAAATGAAAATTATAGAAATACAGAGCAAATTACTGATTTTTGTAATAAGATGTTTAATTATAATAATATTTCAATGGGAATTAAAGGAAAAAAAGTAGAATATATTGATAAGAATACAATTAATAACATTATTCTTAAAAAGATGTCTGAAAAAAAGAAAATAGCTATAGTTGTTCGAAATATAGATGATTTAGAAAAAATAATTCCAATAAATAGTGAATTTACATTTTATACTACTATTAATCAAGTTAAAGGACTTGAATTTGATAGTGTTATTGTTTTTGATGACGAAATGACAGAAAATGAAAAGTATATAGCATATACAAGAGCTTTAAATGAATTATATATTGTAAATAAAAATACAGTATAATAGATATTTTTATAAAGTATTTTAGAAAAATAATAAATATGAGAAAAAATTATATTGTAGAAAACATATAAACACAAGAAATTAAATATTTCTTGTGTCTTATTTTTAAATCATATACAAGTATATGTATATAGATTTTTAAATATATACAAACAAATGTTTACAAATAATAAAAATGATGTTATAATGAATTTAGTATCATAAATTGGAGAGTGAGTTAAATGCAGAAATATTATTTATGTATTGATTTAAAAACATTTTATGCTTCTGTTGAGTGTGTAGAAAGAGGATTAGATCCTTTTAATACAAATTTAGTTGTTGCAGATGTAAGCAGAGGGAAAGGTACGATATGTTTAGCAGTATCTCCAAGAATGAAAATGTTAGGAGTTAAAAATAGATGCAGAATTTATGAAATACCACCCAATATAAAATTTATTACAGCAATGCCTAGAATGAAAAAATATATAGAATATTCGGCGAATATATATGCTATTTATCTTAAATATTTTTCTAAAGAGGATATTCATATTTATTCAATAGATGAAGGTTTTATGGATGCAACTAATTATTTAAAGATGTATCAGATGAATCCAATAGAACTTGCAAAAACTATAATTAAAGATATTTATAAAAGTTATGGAATAACTGCAACTGCTGGAATTGGTACAAATATGTATTTAGCAAAAATAGCACTAGATATTACAGCAAAACACAGTGCAACAAATATAGGATATTTAGATGAAGAAAAATTTAAAAAAGAATTATGGCATCATAAACCATTAACAGACTTTTGGCAAATTGGAAAAGGAATTGAACGAAGATTAAATAAATTAAGAATATTCGATATGTATGATCTTGCTAATGCAGACCAAAGAAAACTTTATAAAGAATTTGGTATAAATGCAGAATATTTAATAGATCACTCAGTAGGAAAAGAAAGTTGTACTATAGCAGATATTAAAGCTTATAAGCCAAAAACAAATTCAATTTCTAATAGTCAAGTTTTATTTGAAGATTATTCTTTTGAAAAAGCTAGATTAGTATTAAAAGAAATGGTAGAGTTAGGAAGTTTAAGATTAATAGAAAATAATTTGGTAACAGATGCTGTTGGATTATATATAGGATATTCAAAAGATATTATAAAAGCAACAGGAGGAACAAAAAGAATAAATAATACTACAAATGTATATTCAGAATTATTAAGAGTATTTTTAGAGATATATGATAAGACTACTAATAGAAAAGTTGCAATAAGAAGAATTGGAGTAAATTTTTCAAATGTAATAGAAACTGAAAATGTGCAACTAAATTTATTTACAGATCAAGAGAAAATAGATAAGGAAAGAAAATTAGAACTTACAATGTCTAAAATAAAAAATCAAATGGGAAAGAATACTATCATTAGAGGTATGGATTTAGAAGAGGGAGCTACAACAATAGCGAGAAATAGAATGGTGGGTGGTCATAATGCAAATTAATAGAATAGCAAGGGCTAAACAATTTTTGCCTTTTGATGCACTAAAAGGATTGCAGGAAGCACTAAGGGAAAAAGAAATTGAGTATGAAGAAAAGAAAGAATTATCTGAAGAAAGTTTAGATGATTTACAAAAGGAATTTAATAAAATAGAAAAAGGGAAAAAAGTAAAAATAAGATATTATATAAATAATCAATACAAAAATAGTATAGGAATTGTAACAAATATTGATTATATTAGAAAAAGAATAACAATTAATATTAATGAGAATATAAATTTATGTGATATTTTAAAAATTGATATATAATTACAATAAGAGGAGAATATAAAAAAGAGATGCATATGTGTACATCTCTTTTTCTAATCTATTTTATTTCTCCAATCATTTGCTTCAGCTTCATCAAATCTTTTATCAGAAAAAAATTCGGACAATTTCATATCAAAAGCTTCACATATATATAGTAAATTTTCAAGCCTTATTGTTCTATTTTTTCTTGTTAAGAACATTGTTAAAGTAGAACGATATATTCCTGTTAATTTTGACAACTGATTAGAATTCATATTTTTTTCATCCATCAATTCTTTTATTTTTATTGCTACTAAATCTGAGAAATCCATATAAATCGCTCCTTTCAAGAATATTTTAGCAAACTAATATAATAAATTTGCTCACTAAAATGAACAAATTGTAAAAAATGTTCACTAAAATGAGCAAAGTGTGTTATAATATAAGTTAAGAGTTAAAAAAATATTTTAAGATAAATTATATTATTTTATAAAATGTAGATGGATATTATAAAAAGGAGGTTAATATATAGTAATGACAATGAATGAAAAACTACTAAAAATAAAAGAATTACAAAAAGAAGTTGATAGAAGAAATAAATTAAGATGTAAAATAAATAAAGATTTAAATTTGATTTTTAAAATACCAGATTATATTATTGAAGATATAATTGATGAAGAATATTTTTATCATATATGCTTAATTATAAATATGGCAGTTTTGAATAACAGAATTACTAAAAAAAATGGAGAAGTATTAAAGAATAGAATAAAAAAAATTTATAATATACAAAATATATATGATTGTGTAAAATTTAATTAAATATGTAAAAAAATATTGTATTTATTTTTTATTTATAGTATTATAATCATACTTAAAAATTGAAAGTAGGAATATATATGAATAATCAAATAAAAAAAGAGTTTAAAGATTGGGAAGAAGGCTATTTTAATAAACCTTTAATTGATTTATCAAAATATTTTACTACTAAAGATAAAAAAATAATAAATAAATTACAGATAAAAATTGAAGATAAAGTATATACAGAATATGAATTTGAATGTCTAGAAATGGATTTAATTGCATATTATAACAGAAAAGAAGAAATAAAACAATTAGACATTGATTATAATAATGTAGAAAAACTTTGGAATATCTGTGATAAAATAAGATATGATTACAAAATATAATAAAAAATAAAGACTAGGCATCTAGTCTTTTTTACATATCATCGTCTACATCTTTAAAAATATTATCATTAAAAAATTCTTGTAAATTTGTATTTAGTCCATCACATATTTGAGTAAGAGTTGTTAATTTAGGAATTTTAGACTTTCTTGTACTAAATAGTGAGTTTAAAGTTGCTTTTGGTACACCAGTTGCTCTATACAAATCCCATAAAGAATTCATATTATTTTTGTTCATAAAATATTTAACTCTTTGATAAATTGCATCTGATAACTTCACAATAATCCTCCACTACATAAATATATAAATTAGTATAGCAATTTTTTTTGAAAATATAGGCTAATCAACTAGCCTAATGTAATTTATGATGATATAATTTAAAAAACAATGCAAAAGGAGAAGGTAAATGGAAAAAATAAGAGTATTAATAGCTGATGATAAAGTAGAAATCTTAAATAATATTAAAAGAATATTAGAAAGATGTAACAATATTGAGATAATAGAGGTTGCTACAAATGGAAATGAAGAATTTGAAAAAATAATTATGAAAAAACCTGAATTAGTATTTACGGATAATCAAATGCCTAAAATGACAGGAATTGAAGTAATAGAAAAAATAAACAATGAATTAAGGATAGAAGACAAACCAAATTTTGTTTTAGTTACAGGAGATAGAAATTATAATATATTAAAAAAAGTATATGAAATGAATATTTTAACAATTATAAATAAGCCCTTTAACGAAGAAGATATATTAAATGCAATAGAACAATATAGTAATTTAAAAAATAATACTAGAGAGGAGATTGCTATAAAAGAAAGAGTTATCAAAGAAAAAGGATTTATTAGTAAACTGATTAACATATTTAATAAAAAGAAAGAAGGAAAAGATGAATAAAGAATTTAATTTTAAAAAATGGAGTGAAAAATATCATAATAAAGAAGTAGTAGAATTAAATAAATATTTTACAATAGAAAATTTTAATACTATTAGTAAATTAGGAATAAAAATAAAAGATAAAATTTATACACAATACGAATTTGAAGTATTAAGTATGGATATATTAGCATTTTATATAGATGATGATATGACTGCAGAAGAAATTGAGTTTACAAAAGACTTAAAAGAAACAGGGGTAAGTAAAGAAGAATATGATAATTTATTAGAGAAAATAGAAGAAATAAATAAATTATATAATTTTTAAAAAAGCACTTTAAATGGTGCTTTTTTTAAAAAAATAGGCTAATTATTGAGATTTTTGTAAAAATATGATATAAAGTAACTAAATTAGTTAAATTTTAAAGGAAGTATAAAATGAACGAAAAAATAATATATGAGAGATTTGAATTATTATATAGAGAAATATATTTTGCACGACACGAAATGATATTATTAAACAAAATAATAGAAAATTATAATAGTGAATCAAAATATAAAGAGTTAATTTGTGTTATATATGAAGCATTACACACATCAATATTTATAAAAATGGCAAAGATATATGAAATTGATTCTACAAATAGAACTATTACTATTTTCTATATGTTAAAGGCAATACAATCAAATAAAGACATAAATCATAATGATAAAAAAATAATAGATTATGTAGAAAAAGAATTAGATAAAATAAATAATAATGAATTTGTAAATAAACTGAAAACAATAAGAGATAAGTATGAAGCACATTTAGATAAAAGTCATTCCAAAGGAATAAGAAGTATATCGCAAAAAGATACAATTATGTATAAAGAACTGCAAGATATAGTAGAAAAAACTTATACTATAATATGTAATTTATTAGATTTAACAACATCTAAAATAACAATAAGTCATATAGACAAAATGATTGATGTACAATATAAAGGAATTGAAGATGCTATAAATTTAATGGAAAATATTTAAAAAAGGAGTAATAGAATGAGTAATAATGATTTAACTTTCTTTACAAATGAACCAGAAAGAAATCTATATGATAGATTTAATAAAATTCTTAACAAAAACACACAATTTTTTGATGTACTTGTTGGATATTTTAGAGCAAGTGGATTTCATCTTTTGCAAGATGCACTTGATAAAGTAGAAAAAACAAGAATTCTAATAGGAATAAATACAGATAAACAAATCGTTGATATGTATGAAGAAACGCAGGGACAAATAAAAGAAATGAATTTGTCAAATATTGAGGCAATAAATGAATATAGAACAAAACTTGAAAAAGAATTTGAAAATTCAGAAGATACAGAAAATGTCGAAACTGGTGTAAATAAATTTACATCATTGATAAAGAGTGGAAAACTTGAAATTAGAATATATACTAAACAACCGATACATGCAAAAATATATGTAATGAGAGATTTTCAGGATAGTCCTGATTTTGGAAGGGTTATTACAGGTTCAAGTAATTTTTCGCAATCAGGTCTAGTAAATAATCTAGAATTTAATGTAGAACTAAAAAATTCTGCTGATGTGCAATTTGCTTTAGATAAATTTGAAGAATTATGGACTGAATCAGTTGAAGTTAATAAAGATTGTATAGATACAATAGAAAATAAAACTTGGATAAAATCAGATATTACACCTTATGAAATGTATGTTAAATTTTTATATGAGTATTTCAAAGAAGAAATAAATGATGATTTATATGATAAAAGTAAAGACAAAAATAAATTCTTTCCTGATGGATTTACACCTTTACAATATCAAAAAGATGCAGTTATTCAAGCAAAAAGAATTATAGAAAAACATAATGGTATATTTATATCTGATGTTGTTGGTCTTGGAAAAACTTATATATGTGCAATGTTAGCACAAGAATTAGATAAAAAGACATTAATATTATGTCCGCCAGTATTAGTAGATTATTGGGAAAATGTAATGTTTAATTTTGGAGTAAGAGGATATAAAGTAGAGTCTGTAGGTAAATTAGACAAGCTAATTGAAGAAGGTGTTGAACAATTTGCTTATGTATTTGTTGATGAATCACATAGATTTAGAAATGCAGATACAGAACAATATAGACAATTACACGAAATTTGTGTGGGGAAAAAAGTTATTTTAATTTCAGCAACTCCACAAAATAATTATACTACAGATATTGCAAATCAATTATATTTATTTCAATCAAAAAATAAATCAACTATTGTTAATGCAAGAAATCTAGAAAACTTTTTTGATAATTTAAAAAGAAAAATAAATATATTTGATAAAGGAACGGATGAATATAAAAATGCAATAAGAGAAGCATCAGAAGAAATAAGAGATAAAGTTTTAAGAGAAGTAATGATTAGAAGAACAAGGACAGAAATACAAAAAACTTATGCTGATGATTTAAAAAAGCAAGGATTGGAATTTCCTAAAGTGTCAGAACCACAAAAATTGATATATCAATTTAGTCAAGATACTGAAAAAGTTTTTGAAACGACTATACAAAAAATAACAGAATTAAATTATTCAAGATACAAACCTTTAACTTACATAAAAGAAAATAAATTAACTCCATATCAAAGAACCTTATTAGTAGGACAAGCAAATATGGGTGGATTTATGAAAGGAATATTAATAAAAAGATTAGAAAGTAGTAAATATGCTTTTGAAATGACTTTAAATAGATTTATTGATTCATATAATGAATTTATAAATATGTATAAGAATGATAGAGTAATTTGGGTTAGTAAGAAATTAAATGTTCCGGATTTATTAATTAATGGAGATACAGAAAAATTAGAACAAGCAGTAAAAAATGAAGATGCATTTAAAATAAATATAGAAGATCTTGATAAAAAATTTATAATAAACCTAGAAAAAGATTTAGAGATTTTACAAAATTTAGAGAATATATGGAAAGAAGTAAAAGTAGATGATAAATTAGATTATTTTATTGAAGAATTAAAAAACAGAAAAGAGTTAAGACACAATAAATTAATAGTTTTTACAGAGTCAAAAGAAACAGCAGAATATCTAACAGATAGAATAAAAGAAAAATTAAATGAAAATGTTTTACTTTTTAGTGGTTCAATGCCTGATAGTATAAGAACTTTAATAAGAGCAAACTTTGATCCTACATATAAATTAGAAAAACAAAAAAATGATTACAGAATATTAGTAACGACTGATGTTCTAGCAGAAGGTATGAATTTACATAGAAGTAATGTAATAATAAATTATGATTTACCTTGGAATCCAACAAGAATAATGCAAAGAGTCGGAAGAATTAACAGAGTTGGAACTAAACATAGTGAAATATATGTGTTTAATTTCTTCCCAACAAGTAAATCAAATGAACAAATGTCTTTAGAAGAAAATATTATTACAAAAATGCAAATGTTTCACGATATATTAGGAGAAGATTCGAAATTTTTAACTGAAGACGAAGAAGTAAGTACACACGAATTATTTAAAAGAATGAATGCACCGATACAAGATGAAAATGAAACTGAAGTTAGTTCTGAACTTTCTTATTTAAAAACTATAAGAGATATTAGGGATAATGATACAGAACTATTCAATAGAATAAAAGATTATCCAAAGAAAATAAAAATAGGAAGAAATAAGGAAGAAGTAAATGGGTTAGTTACTTTTTTTAGAAAAGGTTATTTAAAGAAATTTTATATATCAAAAGAAGATGAAGAAACTAATGAAATCACTTTTGAACAAGCAATAGAATTAGTAAAAGCAAATAAATCAGAAAAAGAACGAAAGGTAAAAAATAATTACTATGATTTATTAAAAAACAATAAAGAAGCTTTTGAACTATCAGAACAAGAAGAAAAACAATCTGATATAACAGTAGTATCAAAAAAGGGTTCTAGTAATGCGAAAAACATTATCAAAGTTCTAAAAGAATGCATCAAATTAGAATCAAGATTTACAGACATTGAAATAAAAAATATTAATAAAATGATTGATTTATTAGAAAATGGAGAGTTACCAATAAGAATTGTTAAAGAGGGAAATAGAGCAATAAAGAAAATATTAGGAATAAATGATATTACAAAATTTTATAAAGAATTTGAGACAATGATACCAAAAGTATATTTTGAACAAGAAACTAAAGTAGAGGCAAATAAGAAAAAAACAAACAAAAGTGAAAAAGAAATAATTTTATCAGAATATTTTATATAATATTAGATGGAGGAAAATATGATAAATATTAGTGATAGAGCTCAAAAATATCTTGATATGCTAGAAGATAAATTTGATAAAGAAAGTTTTTATGAATTCATAAAAGATTTATTAAACTTAGAAAACAATAATATAGTAAATGGGAAAGAACAAAATGCAGGTAGTGAACAATATGCACATTACATAGATAAAGCTCAATTATATGCTAAATATGAAGATAATAAAAGAAGAAATATTGGAGTAATTATTATAAAGTTAAAGGACAATAAAAATCCATCAAATGCTAGAACATTACAAAGAAATTTTATTGCACATTTATTAAATTTTTATAATTTAGATGCATCGCTAACTGCAATATATAGTGATACTGATGATACTTGGAGATTGTCTTTTGTTAAGCAAGAACTTGAAATAGCGGTTGGTAAATTAAGAACTAAAGTTAGTCCAGCGAAGCGATACTCATATCTATTTGGTAAAGACGAACCTAATCATACGGCAAAGGAACAGTTGTTAGAATTGCTTGAAAATAATACTAAAAAGTATTCTATTGAAGAAATAGAAGAAAAATTTAGTGTAGAAAAAGTAACAAAAGATTTCTTTGAAAAATACAAAGATAATTATTTAAAACTAAAAGAAATACTAGAAGATACACCTGAATTCGTTAGTGAAGCTAAAAGATGTGATTTTACAGCTGAAGAATTTACAAAAAAATTAATGGGACAAATTGTATTTATATATTTTTTACAAAAAAAAGGATGGTTAGGAGTTAAATTAGTTCCAAATAAATTATCATTTAACGAATATAATGAAATATATAATAAGCAAGATATAATAGGTAAGAAAGTGTTAGATAAATATTATATAAATTATAATGGTGGGAAAATAGTAAAGAAAGATTTACTTGAAAAATTAAAGGAAAATGAGCAAGAAATTGAAACATTGTCAGATGTATTCGTAGATACCCAATATGATAATGAATGGGGAACAGGAGAAAAAAGGTTTATAAGAACAATATTTGAGAATTGTAAAAATAGAAATAAAAATTTCTTTGATGATTATTTAGAGCCATTTTTTTATGATGGATTAAATCATAAAAGAAAAAATCAATATTTTAGTGTTTTTAATTGTAAAATCCCTTTCTTAAATGGAGGATTATTTGAACCATTAGATAACTATAAATGGGAGATCGCAAAATTTGGAATAGAAAATAAAATTTTTTCAAATGATGAAGAAAATGGCATTTTAGATTTTTTTGATAGGTATAATTTTACAATGAATGAAGAAGAACCATTAGAAAAAGATGTTGCAGTTGACCCTGAAATGTTAGGAAAGATATTTGAAAATTTATTAGATGTAAAAGATAGAAAATCAAAGGGTGCATTTTATACTCCTAGAGAAATTGTACATTATATGTGTCAAGAAAGTCTAGCAAATTATTTAGTTAATAAAATTGGTGTTGATTACAATGAAATTAAAGAATTTATACAATATGGAGAAATGATTAGAGATGTTGACTTAAAAGAGGCAACAAAAGATGATTATCTTGTGGGAAAAACTATATTTGAAAATATAGGAAAAATTGATAAAGCTTTAGCAAAAATAAAAATTGCAGATCCAGCTGTTGGTTCAGGAGCTTTTCCATTAGGTATGTTAAATGAGATTGTAAAATTACGAGATATATTAACTTCATATCTATTAATTTATAATAGATTGAACTTATTATCCAAAAGATATTCAGAAGACCAAATTATTAATACAAGAACCATTTACAAAATAAAATGGAATACAATAAGAAATTCTATTTATGCAGTAGATATTGAAAATAGTGCAATAGATATAACAAAGTTAAGGTTATGGCTTTCAATAGTAGTAGACCAAGTGGAAGTTCCAAAATCAGGTCCTGAACCTTTACCAAATCTTGATTGTAAAATCATGCAAGGAAACAGTCTAATTGATGAATATGCAGGAATCAAATTGATTGATGAAAAATTTATTGATGAACTTAAAGATAGGGAAAATGTCAAATTCAATGATGGTGGAAAAATAAAAGTTAAAGGAAAATTTTTTCAAATTTCAGAAAATCAAATTCAGCTAGGAGATGGACAAAAGAAAGTACAAATTGATGATTTAATTAATTTAAAAAAAGAAATTTATGGAACAAATGATCCAAACAGAAAAAAAGAATTACTATATAAGATTCAGGTTGCAAGAAAAGAACTGTTAAGATTAAATTTTGCAGGAACAAACAAAGAAGATGAACTTTTTGAAATAGATAAATCACACAATAAACCATATTTTGCTTGGATGTTAGAATTTATAGAGGTTTTTATTGAAAATAATGGTTTTGACATAGTTATAGGAAATCCACCATATGGATTAATTAATAAAAAACAAAATCAACAGACAACAATAACGATGACAGAAGAACAAATGAAAACAATAAAAAGTTCTATTCAGTATGAAAGTGCTAAAGGTGGATTGCTAAATATATACAGATTATTTATATGTAAAAGTCATTATATTTTAAGGAAAAAAGGAAATATGTGTTTGATTTTCCCAATGGCTTTTATGTGCGATTTAAGTGCTTCAAAATTAAGAAGATTTATAATTGAAAATGATACTATTAATTTTATAGAAGCTTTTCCAGAAAGAGATAACGAAAATACAAGAGTATTTAAAGCAGCAAAAATGTCTGTATGTATATTAGAGTGTCAAAGGGGATTAGAATTAAATGATAACACAACATTTTTTGTTAGGACTCATAGAGATAAATATGTTGACACACATAATGAAAAAGTTAGAATGAATTATAATATTATTAAAGAAATTGATGATAAAAATTATACAATTCCATTGATGAATACTTTTGAATTGGAACTTATAAGAAAAATAATTAAAGGTTCAGAGAAATTTGAAAACTATTCAAAATGTTATGAAGGAGAAGTTAATCTTACATTTCATAAAGAATTTATACATAACAGAAAAGAAAATTATGAAAAATTAATAAGAGGAGCACAAGTTCAAAGATATATTATTACAAATACTGTAAGTCAAGGGGATATTTTATATATAGATAAGGAAAAATATCTAGAAAATATTACTTCAGAAAAAAGTAGACATTTTAAAAATAGAAGAATAGTTATGCAAGGAATAACAGGAATAAATGAAAAGAATCGTTTAAAAATGGCAATAATTGAAAATGGAGAATTTTGTGCTAATTCAGCAAACTATATTATAGAAAATCCAAAATTGAAAATAGAATATCCATTAGGAATATTAAATTCAAAATTAATGAATTGGTTTTTTAAGAAATTAAGTACAAATAGCAATGTTAATGGATATGAAATTGATAATTTACCTCTTAAAATAAAGAATGAAGATAAATTAATCAAAGAAGTAGAAGAATACTTAAAAATTAAAAAAATTAAGGAAGTTAAAGATGATATTGATGCTTTTGAAAAAAAGATAGATAATCTAGTATATGAAATATACGAATTAAATGAAGAAGAAATAAAATATATAGAGGAGAATTAAAATGGCAGAAATAAAATATGAAATAATAGAACAATTGGGTGTATTATCAGAAACTGAAAAAGGTTGGAAAAAAGAATTAAACTTAATTAGTTGGAATAATAGAGATCCTAAATATGATATAAGAGATTGGTCAGATAATCATGAAAAGATGGGAAAAGGGATTACACTAACAGAAGATGAAACAAAAAAATTAAGAAATATTTTAAATAATATAAATTAAATAAGTTCAAATATAGGGAGTGATATGAATGTTAGAGTATACATATAGAAAAATAAAAAATGATTATGAAAAATATATGAAAAAATTAGAAGAAAATAGTGGGATAAGTGAATTTGAAGTAAAATTATGTACAACATTTGGATATGCTTTAGATATGATAGACTTATCTAGAGCAATGAAAAAATATTTGAATTTAACTATACAAACAAATAATAATTTTGGAGAAATAATAATGTATATGTATCAAATAGATATAAAAAAAGGATTATCTCTAAAAGAAACAAAAGAAGATTTAATTAAAAAGATTTCTTCATATCAGCTTTTAACTCATTACAATTTTTTTAATTCAGAAGTACAATTAAAAACAGAATTATATGAGGAAGAGAATAATCTAGGATTAATGATAAATAATATAAAAGTTGATATATATAAAATCGTACAAGACTGTGTTAATAAAGACTTTGTTTTTGGAAAAGAAGTTGGCATTATTGTTGAAGATGAAGAATCAAAAGAAAATGAAGTAGACGAGGCAATAATTATTAATTTACAAAGATTATATAATGCGTTTAGAGATGTACTTATACAAGTACAAGATAAGTTGGAAAATTAATAATATTAAGGAGATTAGTATGTTTGATTTTAATAATTCTAAAGATTTTAATATTGGAGATAAAGTCAGAATAAAATATAGAAATCAGGAAGGATATATAATTGATAAAAACGGAGATTTATATATGGTATCTTTTAATGATGGAGCAGATGTTGACTCATATTCGTCAGAACAATTAGAAAAATGTTGGTAAAAATAAAAAGAGCAGAAGGTTTTCTGCTCTTTGCTCTTTAATCTTTTTGAAAATGAGATATTACTAAAGGAATAAAATATTTTGGTGTCATTTTTTTTGTATATGATATATTGAATAATGAATTTATTTCATTTGTAGAGGTATTATGATTCATAGTTTCAATTGCATTTCTTATACTCCATTTTACAGAATTGGCTGAAACAGAATGTATTTCAGCGACTTTATCATATATATCTTTTATATTCCTTAATAATTTTGGGGTTTCTATGCCTATTTTTAAGGCATCTATCAAATAAATAGTTCCATCAGAATATAAGTTAAAGTTTAAAGTAAATAAGAAATCTCTAATTTTTTTTCCAGTTATCTTTTCACGATTTTGCTCAGAGGCTATTTCTTTAATTGTATAAAGTATTCTATCAAAGCTTATAGGTTTTGGCATTATCCTAAATACTTTAGAGGTATTCAAAAGATTATA
>CALXKR010000021.1 GCA_944388895.1 uncultured Clostridia bacterium
CTTCCTTCTCCTTCAATAGCAGATACTGGACAACTTTTTTGGCAAAGACCACAAGCCTTACATTTGTCTTCATCAATTTGTATTTTTGCAAGAGCTTTACATTCCATAGATTTACATTCTTTTTCTATGGCATGTTGTCTAAATTCATCTCTAAAATACTTCATTGTGCTTATTACCGGGTTTGGAGCACTTTGTCCTAAACCGCATATACTTGATTTTTGAATATTTACAGCTAATTTTTCTAATCTATAAATATCGTATTCTTCTCCTTCTCCTGAGCATAGTCTTTCTAATATTTCTAGCATTCTTTTGGTTCCAATTCTACAAGGAGTACATTTTCCACAGCTTTCACTAACAGTAAACTCTAAATAAAATTTTGCTAAACAAACCATACATTTTGTATCATCCATTATTATAAGTCCACCTGATCCCATCATTGAACCTATTTGTTTAAGAGATTCATAATCTATTGGAGTATCTAAATGTTCCTTTGGAATACATCCTCCAGAAGGACCTCCTGTTTGAGCAGCTTTAAAATCTCTTCCATTTGGAATTCCTCCACCTATGTCATAAACAATTTCTCTTAAAGTTGTTCCCATTGGAACTTCAACTAGTCCAACATTGTTTACATTTCCACCTAAAGCAAATACTTTGGTTCCTTTTGAATTTTCAGTTCCTATTGATGAATACCACTCTGGACCATTTAATATAATTTGAGCTATGTTAGCATAAGTTTCAACATTATTAATTAATGTTGGTTTACCCCATAATCCACTAACAGCTGGGTATGGAGGTTTTACCCTAGGCTGACCACGTTTTCCTTCTATAGATTCTAAAAGTGCAGTTTCTTCTCCACATACAAAAGCTCCTGCTCCAAGTCTAATTTCTATATCAAAAGAAAAATTAGTTCCTAATATATTATTTCCTAATATTCCATATTCTCTAGCTTGTTTTATTGCAATTTTTAGTCTTTCTACTGCTATAGGATATTCTGCTCTTACGTATATAAAACCTTTTTTGGCACCTATTGCAAAACCTGCAATTTGCATTGCTTCAATTATACTATGTGGATCTCCTTCTAAAATACTTCTATCCATAAAAGCTCCTGGATCACCTTCGTCTGCATTGCAAACTACATATTTAATATCTCCTTTTGCTTCCTTGGTGCTTTTCCACTTCTTTCCTGTAGGAAATCCTGCTCCACCTCTTCCTCTTAATCCAGATTTCGAAATAATATCTATTACTTCATCTGGTGTCATTTCTAATAGAACTCTAGAAAGTGCTCTATATCCATCAAAAGCTATGTACTCATCAATATCTTCCGGATTTATAATTCCACAATTTTTAAGTGCTATTCTTTTTTGTTTTTTATAAAAAGTTAATTCATCCAACTTTTGAACTTTAGTTCCATCTATATCTTTACATAATAATCTTTCTACTATTTTGCCATTTAATATGTGTGATTCAATAATTTCTTCGCAGTCTTCTGGTTTTACCATTGCATAAAAAGTATCTTCTGGCCTTATAATAACAATTGGTCCTTTCGCACAAAGACCAAAGCATCCAGTTTTAATAACTCTTACATTTTGAATATTTTTTTCTTTTATAATCTTTTTAAAATTTTCTAGTATTTCAGGCGATTTTGAAGATGTACAACCTGTTCCTTGACAAACTAAGATATGTTTTTCTCTTGTATCTGCTACTGTATTTTTTCTTAAATCTAATTCTATTCTTTTTTTTGCTCTTATTTTATTTATTTCCTCTAAAGTTTTCATTATGGCCTCCTTATTTAATTTGCTTTAGCAAATATATTATTTTTTCAAATAATAATTTTATTTATTAATTTTTGAAATATTATTCAGATTTTTCTAATTCATTTAATACTTCATCTAATTTTTTTACTGTTGCGTGACCATAAACTTCATTATTTACAGTAAAAACTGGTGCAATACCGCATGCTCCAACACATCTAGTTGTATCTATTGAATATTTTCCATCTGAGGTTGTTTTACCTTCTTCAATTTTTAGTCTATCTTTAAGTCTATCTAAAATTGCTTGAGATCCTTTTACAAAGCAAGCTGTTCCTAAGCAAACTGATATATTATATTTTCCTTTTGGTTCTAAAGTAAATCTTGAATAAAATGTTATAACTCCATATATTTCTGCCATTGGTACATTTAGGTAGTTTGATATTTCTAATTGAGCAATTTTAGGAATATATCCATATTTTACTTGTATATCATTAAGTATTGGTATTAAATTTTCTTTATCAACTTTATATTGTATCAAAATTTCGTTTATTTCTTCTTTTAACTTTTTTTCTATACATTCACACATAAAATAGCCTCCTTACCTATATATTATCTTCTAGTTCTTGCATTTTTTTAATAGATTCTTCATTTAATCTTGTTTTTATTGTAACTATTGGCTCTACTATTTCAACATTTTGCATTAAGCCAAGCATTTCTTTAATACATTTTGCTGCATTTGGAGCCCAAGAGCCATTCTCTATTATTCCTACTTTTCTCTTTTGATAATTTTTTTCTTTTAGCAAATGCAAGAAAGAATGAACTGCTGGAAATATATTCATATTATATGTTGAACAGGCTATAATCATTTTTGAATATTTAAAAGCTTCTGAAACTGCATTAGGTATTGGAGTAGTAGACATATCTATTAATTTTACATTCTTTTTCTTTGCTATAAGATTTTCTTCAAGTTTTTTTGCAGCATTTAAAGTATTTCCATGTAAAGAGCCACATATAATTAAAATTCCTTCTTCTTCAAATTCATATTTGCTCCATTTATCATATAAATTTATATAATATTCTAAATTTTCTTTTAAAATTGGACCATGCAGTGGGCAAATCATTTTTATGTCTAAATTTTGAGCTTTTTTTAAAACATTTTGTACTTGCATTCCATATTTTCCAACAATATTGATATAATATCTTCTTGCTTCATCTAACCAATCTTCTTTTACATCTAAGCTTCCAAATTTTCCAAAAGCATCAGCAGAAAACAATATTTTTTCTTTTTGCTCATATACCATCATAGATTCTGGCCAATGTACCATTGGTGTCATAATAAAAGTTAACTTATGTTCTCCTACTTCAATAACATCACCTTCATTTATAATTATTTCTTTACCTTTAAAATCTTCTTCTATAAATTGTGGTAACATTGTAAACACTTTGTTATTAGATATTAATTGTATATTTGGATAGTTTTTTAATAGAGCATCAATACTTCCTGAATGGTCTGGTTCTAAATGTGATATTATTAAGTAATCTGGATTTTTGCCTTGTAATTCTTTTTCTAAGTTTTCAAGCCATTCATTTGTTTTTCTTTTATCTACAGTATCTATTATTACAATTTTTTCATCCATAATTAAATATGAATTATATGCCATTCCATTTTTTAGTATATATTGATTTTCAAAAAGCTCTATTTCTTTGTCATTTACTCCTATATATTTTATTTTATCTGTTATATAATTATTAGCCATTTATTTCTCCTCATTATTATTTTTTACAAATAAATTACATTTACATATTTGTTTTTGTACAAATTCATCACATGGACAAAGTGTTGTATCATCTACATTTAATCTACAAGGGCAATGTCCATTTTTTCTATATATTCCTTCCATAATTTTATTTACGTATTCTTTGTCTGGATTTAAAATATAGCCTTTCATATTTTCCCCCTATTATATATATCTTTCTAATTCTTCTAATAAATCTTCTTTAGGATAATATCCTCCAATTCTATCTATTTCCATTCCATTTTTAAATATTATCATTGTTGGTACTGCTTCTATACCATAATTCATAGCTAATTCTTGTGCTTCATCTACATCAATTTCTACTATATCATAATTTTCTGTTTCACTTGCAATTTCTTCAAGTACAGGCATTAACATTTGGCAAGGACCACACCAAGTTGCAAAAAAGTCAACTATAACCATTTTTTCAGATTTTAAAACTTCCTTTTCAAAATCTTTTCCTTCTATTTTTTTAAGCATAAATACTACCTCCTAAAATTATTTTTTCTATTTATGCTTTATTTATACCATACCTGTTACTATTTTTCAATAATTTTGGGCATAGAAAATCCCGATTTCTTTTTCAAGAAATCGGGAAAAGGAATTTCACCCCCATACCTTATAAAAAGTTTGCTTGCCCACTTGTACTTTACACTGAACGCTTTCCCTATATGCATTTTCTTCTTCCGAACAATACTCGGGATTATAGAAATAAATGGGACCTCCTTCAGCATATTCTTCCTGGTCAAGACCTAAGCTTGCAGCTTTTGCTTTCAAAAGCCTTTCAACTTCAGTTTCTTTGCCATCCATGACATTTTGCACAGCTTGAAAGGTAACATCGGTAATATCTTCCATGGTTACTTCTCTATTTTCGCCGTTAATCCACGCATAGACTTTACCATTTCTTACAACCGAAAATTGGTCTTCTTTGTTGACTTCAGAAACAATATTTTCCAATTTGTGATTTGCTCTGTTCCAGATTGCTAAAGCAACGGCTTCTTGTTCATCTAATTCGCAATAACCTGCTTCAGCAAACACTACTTTGCAAAACCACTCTATTTCGTTATTCATACTGTCTCTAATGTTTTCTTCAACATTAGGAGTAGGCAAAGGTGTTGCCTCAGGAAAAATTACTTGGCACTTTTGTTCTATATGCCGAACCTCTCCTGTTACCTCAATGCTTTCTCCACCTGTCGAATACAATCGCTGGCAATTGTCTTTCTCAGGAATATTTTCCGCATAACAATACGGGGTAATTACCGCTACACTCATGGCAATGCCAATTGTTATAGCGCCGACTTGTAAAACACTGTCTTTTTTGTTCTTATGCAATTTTAAACCTTCCTTTACTATAAAAGTCTACATAACATTATAGCACATATAAAATAAATTTGCAAATATTTGTTAATTTTAATCTTCCCATTCCATTTCATAGTCACCTATTTTTACAAGGTCGCCTTCTTTTATACCTTGTTTTCTAAGTTCTTTGTTTAATCCTATTTCTGCAAGCTTTCTGTGTAAGTAAAATAATGATTCATAATCACCTATATTTACTCTTCTCATTATTCTTTCTACACTCTCACCTTTTACAACAAAAATACCATTTTCTCTAGTAACAGTAAATGCTTCTTTGTCATCTTCTAATGTATATACTTTTTCTGTTTCTTTTATTTCTATTAAACTTTCTTTAGGTAATGTTTTAAGTAAGTTTGAAACATAGTTCATAAGAACTTCGACGCCTTCACCAGTAATTCCAGATATTTTAAATATTTTTTGATTATGTTCTTTTGCTACTTTTTCAAGTTCTAAATATAAATTTTCATCAGTTATGCTATCTGCCTTATTTGCAACAATTATTTGTGTTCTTTTTGATAATTTTTCACTATAATTTTTTAATTCTTCATTTACTTTATAATAATCTTCTACTGGATTTCTTCCTTCTATTCCAGAAACATCTATAAAGTGTAATAAAACTCTAGTTCTTTCTATATGTCTTAAGAATTGTATTCCAAGACCTACACCTTCACTTGCTCCTTCAATTATTCCTGGTATATCTGCTATTACAAAGCTATCTCCATATTTAGATTTTACCACTCCTAAATTTGGTTCTATTGTTGTAAAATGGTAATTTGCAATTTTAGGAGTTGCTGATGTTACAACTGAAAGAAAGGTTGATTTACCTACGTTAGGAAATCCTATTAATCCAACATCTGCTAAAAGTTTAAGTTCTAATATAAGTTCTTTTTCTTCTCCTGGTTCTCCGTCTTGTGCAAATCTTGGAGCTTGTCTAGTAGAAGTTGCAAAATGAGAATTTCCTTTTCCTCCTCTACCACCTTTTAGTATTAATGCAGTTTGTTCTGGCTCAGAAAGATCTGCTAAAACTTCATTTGTTTTGGCATCTTTAATAATAGTTCCTATTGGAACTGGAATATAAAGGTCATTTCCACTTTTTCCATATCTGTGACCACCTTCACCATTTTCACCATTTTCCGCTTTGAACTTCTTTTTAAATCTAAATTCAATTAAAGTATTAGCATCTTTGTCTACTTTAAAGTAAACATCTCCGCCTTTTCCACCGTCTCCGCCATCTGGTCCTCCTGCTGCAACATATTTTTCTCTTCTAAATGCTATTGCACCATTTCCACCTTTTCCGGCTTCTGCATATATTTTTACATAATCTGTAAACATACTTTTCTCCTTTTAAAATTAACTTTTAATTAAAATAATCTAATTTCATAGATTTTTTTACTTTTAGCATTGTTTCTTTTGCTATTTTTCTTGCATTTTCAGTTCCAGCCATTAATATATCTGTTACTTCTTTTGGATTTTCTTCATAATATTTTCTTCTATTTCTTATAGGCTCTAGTTTTTTGTTAACACTTTCTATTAATTGTTTTTTACAAGCCACACAGCCTCTTTGCCCTTTTCTACATTCTTCACAAATATTTTTACATTCTTCTTTATCTGTAAATAATTTATGGTAATAGCTAACCATACATATATCTGGATTTCCTGGATCATCCTTTTTTATTCTAGCAGGATCTGTTAGAGCTGACATTACTTTTTGTTTTATTGTATCTAAATCATCTGAAAGATATAATGCGTTTCCTAAAGATTTTCCCATTTTTTCATTACCATCTAATCCTTTTATTCTTCCATTTGAGCTAAGTACTGCCATTGGCTCTCTTAAAGTATCTCCATAAATGTTATTAAATTTTCTTACTATTTCTCTACATTGCTCTATTAATGGAAGCTGGTCTTCACCAACAGGAACATATCTTGCATCAAAACATGTTATATCTGCTGCTTGGCTAACTGGATATCCTAAAAAACCATAAGTAACACTTTCTCCAAAGATATTTCTTTTTTGAGCTATCTCTGTTTTTACAGTTGGATTTCTTTCTAATCTTGCTATTGTTACTAAATTTGAATAAAACACTGTAAGCTCAGCTATTTCTGGAATTAGAGATTGTAAAAATATTGTTGCTTTATTAGGGTCAATTCCAACAGCTAATTCATCCATTACTATTTGACTAACATTTTGTTTAACTTTATCTGGATTATTAAAGTTATCTGTTAATGCTTGTACATCTGCCACTTCTATAAAAGTTTCAAATTTATCTTGCAACTCTACTCTACTTTTTAGAGAACCAAAATAGTGTCCTATATGTAATTTTCCTGTTGGTCTGTCTCCTGTAAGGATTCTTAAACTTTTATCTGGTTTAATGTCTTCAATTTTTATTTTTTCATCTTCCATAAATTTCCCCTCCGTTTACAGTAAGTTTTATTAAAAGGTCTGTATCGTCGTCATCCGCTGATTTGTTTCTTCTTATTTCTCCGCATTTATCACATTTATATACAATAATATAACCTTTTTTGTTATCTAATAATGCTTGAATTGGTCTTAATATTCCGTGGCATGTTTCTTCTCTATCTCCAGGCATACGGTCCACATGCTTAGAACATAAGCAATGTGGACAATGATCCCTTGAAGTATATCCTAATTTTTCTACCTTTTTGCCACAATTTTCACATATAAATTCTTCATCTCTTTTTGTGAATTGTTTCATTAATTACTCCTTAATATTCAAATATACTATCCCCAATAAATTCACGCATAATTGAGTTATTTGGTATTGCTTTTTCTTCCATTGGTGTGAAATA
The DNA here is from genome assembly GCA_944388895.1 of uncultured Clostridia bacterium. GTDB lineage: Bacteria > Bacillota > Clostridia > TANB77 > CAG-508 > CAG-793. The sequence continues at coordinate 7,712 of CALXKR010000021.1, forward strand.
TTCTAATAATGTACTTAATCTTTTTGCTTCAGCATATTCTGGAACTGAATTGTCTATTTCATCTAATAAAGGCTTTGCATATTTTCCTAAAACAGCTAATTCATATACTAATGAACTATTAAACATAGCATCCGCTTCTTCTTGATAAGGGAATATGTTTTTATTTTCCCCATTATTAACTGAGTCCCATCTTTTCAATGTGTCTAATGCTGAATAACTTCTAAAGTTGTTATCTCTAACAATTCTTCTAATAAGTCTTGTATCTGTTGTAGATATACGGTTATAATAATCTATATTTAAAACTGTTAAGTCACTAATGTATATTTTAAATTTATTTTCTTTTGGAATATTAGCTGTAAGTCTATCATTTAGTGAATGAATTCCTTCAATAACTAAAATTTCGTCATTTTTCAAACTCATCTTTTCACCATTATAACGTTTTGTTCCTACTTTGAAATCAAATGTTGGTACATCAATCTCTTCACCATTTATTAATTTAGTTAAGTGATCATTAAATAAATTTAAGTCTAATGCTTCTATTGCTTCAAAGTCATATTCACCATTTTCGTCTTTTGGAGTATCTTGTCTTTCAACAAAATAATTATCTGTTCCTATTGTTACAGGTTTCATTCCATGTAATCTAAGTTGAATTCCTAATCTTTTTGCAAATGTAGTTTTTCCTGAAGAAGATGGACCTGCAATTAATACCATTTTTACTCCATCTCTTTTTGCTATTTTATCAGCTATTTCTGCTATTTTCTTTTCATGAAGAGCTTCCGCTGTAAGAATAATTTCATTGCTTCTTCCTTCATTTATTGCAGTATTTAAATGTTTTATAGTACTTATATGCATTAGTCTATTTATATCATCATATTCATCTAAAGTAGATTGTAATTTTTTAGTATCTTTAAATTCGCCTAATTCATTTGCATTTTTTCTATTAGGATATCTCAAAATAAATCCATCTCTATATTTTTTTATATCAAATAATTTTGTAAATCCAGTTGAAATAGGCATTACTCCATAAAAATAATTATAGTAATCTTCGCAGAAGTATAAAGAAACTGTATCTTTTTCTTTATTTCCAACTTGTAATCTACCTCTTATAGTATTTTCCTTTGCATAAAATTCTTCTGCTTCTTTTTTGTCCATAATTACTTTTTTTATAGGGATATTTTGCTCTATTTTTTCGCTCATTACTTTTTTTACTTCATGAAGCATGCTTTCAGTAATATCCATGTTAGTAATTTCACAAAACATAGCATTTGATAATTGATAATTTACATTAATATATGCGTCAGGATAAAGTTTATTAAAAGCCATTGCCATAATATATAAAATACCTCTTACATAAACTCTCATACCATCTTTATCTGTAATATCAATTAGTTCAACATTGTCTCCCTCTTTTATTTGATACTCTAAACTTTTGATTTCATTATTACATCTACATGCAATGATATTGTTTTTAGAAAACTTAATATTTTCTTTAAATAAGTCTATAACTTTTGCTTCTTTCATAGGTATTCCTACTTCTTTGTTTTGATAAAATATTTTCATACGTAACTTCCTTTCTTTTTTTGATTAGGGACGTTCCTTAATCAAAAAAATAAATTTATTGATTAAAATTTGTTTATATATTTTATATTTTTTTGATTAAGGAACGTCCCTAATCAAAAATTCATTTTTTCTTTTATTTTAGATAATATATTAAGTGCATCTATTGGTGTAACTTCTTCTAATTTAACTTGATCAAGTTCATGTGCTATTTCGGCTAATTTATAATTATATAAATCAAGTTGTCCTTCATTTTTTGCTTTTTCTTCTTTACCAATATTGCCTTCTTTTATTATACTTTTTCTTTCTAATGTTTTTAAAATTTCATTAGCTCTTTTTGTAACAGCTCTTGGAACTCCTGCAAGTTTTGCAACGTGAACACCATAACTTTCATCAGTTCCTCCTTCTAATATTTTTCTTAAAAATATTATGTCTTCACCTTTTTCTTTAACTGCTACATGGTAGTTTTTTATTCCTTGCAGTTTATTTTCTAATCCTACAAGTTCGTGATAGTGTGTAGCAAATAGTGTTTTTGCTCCACATACTGATTTGTCTAGTATATATTCTGCAACTGCCCAAGCTATAGATAACCCATCATAAGTAGAGGTTCCTCTTCCTATTTCATCTAAAATTACTAAGCTTTTATTTGTTGCATTTTTTAATATACTTGCTACTTCTGTCATTTCAACCATGAATGTACTTTCACCCATGCTTAAATCGTCTGAAGCTCCTACTCTTGTAAAAATTTTATCGGTTACTCCTATATGAGCCATGCTTGCTGGAACAAAGCTTCCTATTTGTGCCATAAGTGTTATTAATGCAACTTGCCTCATATAAGTTGATTTACCAGCCATATTAGGTCCAGTTATAATTGCTAATCTATTTTCATCAGAGTCTAAATATGAATCATTTTGTACAAAGCCACCTGCTGGCAATATTTTTTCTATAACAGGATGTCTTCCATCTTTTATTTCTATAACATCACTATTGTCTACTTGTGGCATGCAATAATTCATTTCTTCTGCAACTTTTGCAAGTGAGCATAATACATCTACTTTAGCAACTATGTTTGCAGCAGTTTGAAGCCTTTTTGCACTTTCTTCTATTGTATCTCTAATTTTAGCAAAAGCATCATATTCAAGTACTACTACTTTTTCTTGTGCTCCTAATATTTGATTTTCTAAATTTTTAAGTTCTTCAGTAATATATCTTTCACCAGTTGTTAAAGTTTGCTTTCTTATGTATCTTTCAGGTGCCACTTTTACAAAAGACTTACTAATTTCTATGTAATAGCCGAATACTTTATTATATCCTATTTTTAAGTTTTTTATTCCTGTTGCTTCTTTTTCTCGGTTTTCAATATCTATTAACCATTTCTTTCCATTAGTTGTAGCATCTATCAATGTGTCTATAGTTTCATCATAACCTTTTTTTATAATTCCACCTTCTTTAACACTCATTGGTGGATCATCTACTATTGCTTTTTCTACTAATTCATATATATCTGTTAAGGTATCTAAACCATTATATAACACTTTAAGCATTTCTGAATTGGCTCTTGACAAAGAATTTTTTAAGTTTGGAAGCTGATGTACAGAATTTTTTAAAGATACTAAGTCTCTTGCATTTGCTGTACCATAAGAAATTTTTCCTGCTAATCTTTCTATATCGTAAACTTTTTTCAAAGCTTCGCAAATGTCGTCTCTAAGCATTGGACTTTCTTTTAATTCTTTTACTGCATTTAGTCTTTTATTTATATCTGTTACATCAATTAGTGGATCACTAATCCATCTTCTTAGAAGTCTTCCTCCCATTGATGTATCTGTTTTATCTAGTACCCAAAGCAGAGTTCCTTTTTTAGATTTGTCCCTCATTTTTTCTGTAAGTTCTAAGTTTCTTCTTGCATTAATATCTAGTGCCATATATTTTGTAGTTGTATAAACGGTTATTTGGTTTAAATTTTCCATTTTAGCTTTTTGTGTATCTTCTACATAATACATTAAACCATTTATTGCACAAACTGCGAATAACTTAGTTTTTATACTAGATAATTTATTTCCTGAGTCATCTCTAAGTTCAAAGTCTTTATCTATTTTTTGATAATTACTATCAAAATTTTCTACTAAAGATATAAAACAGTTAAATCTTTGCTTTATGTATTCTATTTCTTCAGTTGAGTCTTTCATCATGCTATTTACTACTATTTCTGATGGATTATATCTAGAAATTTCATCTAATAACTTTGCATAATTATTTTCTTCTTTAATTTCTGTTGCATAAAAATCGCCTGTTGAAATATCACAAACTGCAAGTCCAAAATATATGCCTTCTTTGTAAATTGCCATTATATAATTATTTTTCTTTTCTTCTAATAAGCTACTTTCTACAACAGTTCCTGGTGTAACAACTTTTATAACATCTCTTTTTACAATGCCTTTGGCTTGTTTAGGATCTTCTAGTTGCTCACATATAGCTACTTTGTAGCCTTTTTCAATTAATTTTGCAATATATCCTTCTGCAGCATGGTATGGAATACCACACATAGGAGCTCTTTCTTCTTGTCCACAGTCTTTACCTGTAAGAGTAAGCTCTAGTTCTTTAGACACATTTATTGCATCATCAAAAAACATTTCATAAAAGTCACCTAATCTATAAAATAAAATACAATCATTATATTTTTCTTTTGTCTGCAAATAATGCCTCATCATTGGAGAATATGTTTTTAAATCTCCTTCTTTTTCTATTACTTCTGCCACTTTTTATTCCTCCGAACTAATTATATGTTATCATATTTTCCTTTTAAATACCACATATGTTCTGAAATTATTTGCATTGGTATAACTTTTCCAACTAATTCTTCTTTTCCTTCAAAATTTACTACTTTATTAGTTTCTGTTCTTCCTGTATAAATATTGCTATTTGTTTTGCTTTTTCCTTCTACTAAAACTTTTTCAGTTTTTCCTATATATTCTTTATTCTTTTCTTCTATTATTTCTTCAGCTAATTTTTTTAGTTTATCAAATCTTGTATGTTTTATTTTTTCATCTATTTGATTTTCCATTTTATCTGCTACAGTTCCTACTCTTCTAGAATAAATAAACATATATATTTGTTCAAATTTTACTTTACTTACTACGTCTAAAGTATCTTCGAAATCTTTTTCACTTTCTCCAGGAAATCCTACTATAATATCTGTTGAAAACTCTATATTAGGTATTTTTTCTTTAATTTTATTAGCTAAGGTTAAATACTGCTCTTTTGAGTATTTTCTGTTCATTGAATTTAGAATTTCACTGCTTCCTGATTGAAGTGGAAGGTGAATAAGTTTGCATACTTTATCACAATCTTTTATTGCTTCTATTACATCATCAGTAAAATCCTTTGGATGAGGTGATATAAATCTAATTCTTTCTAAGCCTTCAACAGTATTTATTAATCTTAGTAATGTTGCAAATGAATTAACTTTAAATTCTTCTCCGTTTTGCATTTTTACAACAAAATCTACATTTTCACCTTTTGACTTTTCACTTACTAAATAAGAGTTTACATTTTGTCCAAGTAGAGTTACTTCTTTATATCCTTGTTTTGCTAAAGAAACTACTTCGTCATATATATCTTGAGGATTTCTGCTTCTTTCTCTTCCTCTTACATATGGAACTATGCAATATGTACAAAAATTGTTGCACCCATTCATTATTGTTACAGAAGCTTTTATTTTATCTTCTCTAACAGTTGGTATTCCTTCAATAATTTCTCCATCAATATCTAATATGTCTTCAATTTTTTTCTTTTCAATAATAGCATTATATAAATCTTCTGGAAAATTTTTAAGTGTGTGTGGTCCAAATATAATATCTACAAAGGGATAACTTTCTTTTAATTTTTTTACTATATGTTTTTCTTGCATCATACAACCACCAATAGCTATAATGCAACCATTTTGTTCTTTGTATTTTTTCACTTCTCCAAGTTTTCCAAATAGCTTGTCTTCTGCGTTTTCTCTAACACAACAAGTATTAAAAACAATAACATTTGCTTCTTCTAAATTTTGTGTTTTAGTAAAACCCGCTGTTTCTAATATTCCAGAAATTCTTTCTGAATCATTTTCATTTAACTGACAACCCATTGTTAAAATTCCGTATTTTTGATTATTAATTATATTTTTTATTTTATTTATATAAGTATCTTGCATTTCTATTTTTTCCATATTTTAGCTCCATTTCTTTTGGTTTATAGTGGTTATATTTTATCATAAAATTGTAAAAATTTTAAGTGTTTTTTATTAGTTTTTATAAAAAAAACAAACTCTGTAACTTTTAGTTACAGAGCCCCATATATAAATCTTAAGCCAATCCGTATTTTTTCTTGAATTTATCTGCTTTACCACCAGTTGTTTCTTTTCTTAAATTTCCTGTCCAAAATGGATGACATTTTGAGCAAACATCAACTTTTAAATCTTTCTTTGTTGAATTTGTTTTCATTACATTTCCACAAGCACATGTTATTGTTGCTTCTTGGTATTCTGGGTGTATTCCTGCTTTCATTTAGTTCACCTCTTTCTTAAAATCTTAATTAGTTAGCTTTTTGAGATATAACTTCTGTTCCATCATAGTATCCACAACTTGGACAAACTCTATGTTGCATTGTTAAGTTATGGCAATGTGGGCATTCTACTAAATTTTTGTTTTCTAATTTCCATGTTGATCTTTTTGTATGTGTTCTTGCTTTAGACCATCTTCTTTTTGGTTGTGCCATTTTTATCCCTCCTTATGCTCTTAAATATATATATAATCTCTTTTTACTTAAGTCACTTATATATTATACAGATTAAAGGTTGTTTTGTCAAGGGTTTTGGTAAAGTTTTTAGACCTCTTGTTACTTTAATCCATTCCATCTATAATGACCTGTAATTATTTGTTTATATCTTTCCATTACATCTTCTTCTCTTACTGGTTGGCCTGTATTATGAATTAAATAAGGTACTCCATTTTTGTTTCTTTTATCTGAAATAATTCCAATATGTGATTCTTCAAAAATAACTATATCTCCAGGTTGCCATTCTTCTATTTTGTATATATCATTTGTAAGAACATTTGCATTGTTATCAAAAAATACTTTTAAATTATACACTCTTCTAAAATCTATATTAGGGTCTGGATTTTTAATATTTTTATATTTTTCTAAATTATTTTTTATATCTTCATCAACTAAATCTTTTAAAATATATCCCGCATTTTTAAAAGCTCTCCATATTACATCTGTGCAAACACCTTCATTTTCTGGAGGATATCCTCCAGCATAATATGCACTTTTATATGTTGGCATATTTAAAGCATCTTCTCTTGCTCCTAACATTATGTCAGTATAATCATCTATTCCATCATTATCATAGTCTATTTGACTTTTCAATGTTTCTATATTAAAGTCTTTTGCTGTATATGTTTTTTTAGGAATTATATTTAAATAGTTCAAAGCAAGTATTAATACTATAACAATAGTTATTATTGGTACCATAATTATAATTAATTTTTTCAATACAATCACCACCTATTTAAAAGGATATTGAATTTTCTATATTTTGTAATTCTTCACTTTCTTTTTGTACTTCACCTAAATTACTCATTATTTTATTAAACTGTTCTTTTGAATATTCTAATGCTTGTTCTTTTGTAAAATTAGTTGAATAAAATGGATAAATTCTTTGGTTTTCTATTTTTAAATATAAATTCCAATCTGGGAAGAACATATTTTCTGTTGATTCGATAAATGAATATAATAAATTTACGGCATTTTGTACTTCCTCTTCAGTTTGTACTTCAATATATTGACTATATGTTAAAATTCCATTTTCATTAATTGTTTCTTCAGTTATTAACTTATTTTTTTCAGAATTTTGCCATTTGTTAAAATAATATTTCTGACATTTGTCTGAATAATCTTCTTGCATTTCTGACCAATTTACAAAAACATTAAACATTATTTCAGGATTTTCTTTAACAGTTAGTTTATAACTGCCATTTCCATCTTCATCAGTATTTGATGATACAGTTTCTATATGCTTGTTATACATTCCTGATAATACTTTTATTGGTTGAGCATGCAATCTTTCATATATGTAATTGTAATACCAAAATAAAATAGCAAATGTTAATATAATAATTAAAAAAGCTAATATTATTAATAAAGTTTTAGCTATTTTATAAGTTAATTTGAATAATCTTTCAGCTATTTTTACTTTTTTTGTTTTTTTCTTTTTATGAAAAATATCTATTCCGTAAGTTTCTACATAATTCATCTTCTGTTTTTTCCATTTTTCTAATTCTTCTAAATCTTTTTTATCCATAGTTAATCTCCTTTTATCTATTATAGATATTATTATGATTCATTGGTCTAGTAAAATTTAATTTGATTATATTTTATATTAAGATATTTGTTTTTTCAATGTTTTTGCACTTTTTAATTTATAAAAAAGATATGCAAATTATTGTTTATAACCTGCATATCTTATCAATCTATCTCTTTTCAATGTTCAAGCTAAGTGCTTTCTCACTAGTTTGGGTTACTTCCACATATACAGCGGCTTTAGCTCATCAAGCACTACAAATACAAAGCTGAACGGAAACCGCACGCCGTAGCCCGAATCGTCGGGACTGCCTTTGTAACGACCGGACGCTGGATACTCAGAGTCTGAATGGCCGTAAGCGCCGCCTCGAAGCACACGGTAGTAAGTGAATTTCGTCGACCTTGCACTAAGTTTATGTAGCTCACCATCTCCACTATCGTCTTTTTCTATATAGCTTTCCATTGTCCATTCAGCAACATTTCCTGCTAAGTCATATATGTTTTTTACTCGGTAATTATCACTTGAACCACATGTTGCTATTTCACCTGTATAATTTCCTTTTCCTGTTGAATTTGCTACATATGAACTTGATGTATCACA
>CALXKR010000022.1 GCA_944388895.1 uncultured Clostridia bacterium
CAAATCCAAAGTATATTTTAAGCAATATAGAATTAGAAGTTAGTATTCCTAAAAAAATTAAATTAAATAGATTTTTTTAGAAGAATTTAAAAGTCTTTTAGAAAATAAATAATAAATAACTAGGGAAAAATTTAAAATTTTTTCTCTAGTTTTATTTTGTTAATAAAATCTTAATATTTTTAATTAAAATCTCTTTAAGTTTTTTAATATATATGATAGAATACTCATAGAAATAAAAAATAAATTTACATAAATGCCTGAAAATCAGACATAGCAAAGGAGATAAAAGTGTCAGAAGTAAAATACAAAAGTATATTATTAAAATTAAGCGGAGAAGCATTAGCTGGAGACGCAAAAGTAGGAATAGATCAAAAGACAATGAACGAAATATGTGATGCTATTAAAGAAGTACATGACATGGGAGTTAAAATTTCAATAGTAGTTGGTGGAGGAAACTTCTGGAGAGGAAAATACGGAGAAGGAATGGTTAAAACAACAGCAGATTATATGGGAATGCTTGCAACAGTTATGAATGGGCTAGCACTTCAAGATGCTATTGAAAAACGTGGAATGCAAGCCAGAGTTCAAACAGCAATAGAAATGAGACAAATAGCAGAACCATTTATTCAAAGAAGAGCAGAAAGACACTTAAACAAAGACAGAGTAGTTATATTTGCTTGTGGAACAGGACATCCATATTTTTCTACAGATACAGCAGCAGCTTTAAGAGCAGCAGAAATGGATGTAGATGCAATATTAGTTGCCAAAACAATTGATGGGGTATACACAGCAGATCCAAAACTAGATGAAAATGCTAAAAAACTAGATTTTGTTACATACCAAGAAATTCTTGAAAAAGATTTAAAGGTTATGGATTCAACTTCAATTTCTTTATGCAAAGATAACAATATACCACTTGTTGTATTTGCTATGAGTGATGCTGAAAACATTGTAAGAGCTGTAAAAGGCGAAAACATAGGAACATATGTAAGTTAAATATATTTTTAGGAGGATTTTATGAGTTTAGAAAATATGAATACAAGAATGGAAAAAGTAATAGATAATTTAGAATTAAATTATTCAGAAGTAAGAGCTGGTAGAGCTAATCCAGCAATATTAAATAGAGTTATGGTAGAATATTATGGAGTTCCAACTCCAATTAATCAAGTAGCAAGTATATCTGTACCAGAAGCAAGACTTATTGTTATTCAACCTTGGGACAGAAGCTTACTTTCACCAGTAGAAAAAGCAATAGAAAAAGCAGATATTGGAATTCATCCAATGAATGATGGTCAAGTTATAAGACTTTCTTTCCCAGAACTTACAGAAGAAAGAAGAAAAGATTTAGTTAAAGATATAAAGAAAATGGCAGAAGAAGCAAAAGTTGCAGCAAGAAATGTTAGAAGAGATGAAATGGATGAAGCTAAAGCATTACTAAAAAATAAAGAAATATCTGAAGATGAAGAAAAAGCTTTAGAAGAAAAAATTCAAAAAGAAACAGATAAATATGTTGCAAAAATAGATGAAATTTCTGAGAAAAAAGAAAAAGAAATAATGTCAGTTTAGGGGAGTAAATAATGGAAGAAAAAATAATGCCTAAGCATATTGCTATTATTATGGATGGTAATAGAAGATGGGCAAAGGCTAAAGGATTAGATGGAAGTTTAGGGCATAAAAAAGGTGCAGAGGTTCTAGAAGAGGTTGCAAAATATTGTAATAAAATAGGACTTGAAGCATTAACAGTATATGCTTTTTCAACTGAAAATTGGAAAAGAACAAAAGAAGAAGTAGGAGCAATACTTCTGCTTCTTCAAATGTATTTGGATAAGTTTTTAAAAACAGCCGACCTAGAAAATATTAAACTAAGAGTTATTGGTGATAGAGAAAACAATATGCCAGAAGAAATTAAAAATAAAATGATAAAAATGGAAGAAAGAACACAAAATAATACAGGGCTTAAGTTTAATATTGCATTTAATTATGGTGGTAGAGATGAAATTGTTAAAGCTACAAGAAAAATTGCAAGTAAAGTTCTAAAAGGAGAATTAAAAGTAGAAGATATAACAGAAGAAACTGTATCAAATAATTTATATACAGCAGGTCTTCCAGATCCTGATTTATTAATTCGTACAAGTGGAGAACTTAGAACAAGTAATTTTTTACCTTGGCAAATAACATATTCAGAATTTTTGTTTTTAGATAAATATTGGCCTGATTTTACTACTAAAGATATTGATGATGCAATAGAATTATATAGTAAAAGACATAGAAGGGTAGGAAAATAAAATTAGATAAAATAAGGAAGGACAGTTTCATGGAAAAAGAAAAGAAACCAAAAACAATTACTAGAGTAATAACAAGCGTTGTTGGTTTACCAATACTAGCGGTATTACTAATATTTTCAAATACTTTGATAATAGATATTTTTACAGCTATAATTGCATTAATTAGTATGTATGAATATTTTCATTGCTTTAGGTCTACTAAAAAAGCAAATCCATCAGAATATATGGGATATATATTCTGTATTTTAATAGCTTTTGCACATTTTGTAGATATAAAATTAATGTATACTATAATTGTTGCATCAATTCCAATTTCTTTATTAGTACTATTTACAGAATTAGTTCTATCTAAAGGAACAAAAACAGTTAAAGATATTGCGATAACTATGCTGGGAATATGCTATATACCACTTATGCTTATTTATCTTTCTTTAATTAGAAATATGGATTTAGGAAATAATTTAAATGGAAGAATTTTAATATGGTTTGTACTTACATCTTCTTGGGGAAGTGACGTATTTGCTTACTTTATTGGAAGACATTTTGGAAAACATAAATTAACAGTAGTTAGCCCTAATAAAACAGTAGAAGGTGCCATAGCAGGTGTTGTAGGTAGCGTTTTACTTGGTATAATTTACACTATTTTGTGTAATACTTTATGGGGAACCGGAATAAATTATTTACTAATAGGAATTATAACAGCTGTCTTAAGTATGATAAGTCAAATTGGAGATTTAGCAGCATCTAGTGTAAAAAGATACTGTGAACTTAAAGACTTTAGTAATCTTATACCAGGTCACGGAGGAATGCTTGACAGAATAGACAGTATAATATTTGTACTTCCTTTTGCGTATTTACTTTTATTTATACTATAGGAGGATAAATTGGGTTTTATTATAGCTGCAATTAAAATTATATTTTTATTAGGTTTTTTAATTATAATTCACGAAGGTGGTCACTTTTTAGTTGCAAAACTATGCAAAGTTAAAGTTAATGAGTTTTCAATAGGCTTTGGACCTACAATATGGTCTAAGCAAGGAAAGGAAACTAAGTATGAGCTAAGATTGATACCTTTTGGTGGATTTGTAAACATGGAAGGAGAAGAAGAGCATTCTGAAAAAGAAGGCTCTTTTAGCAAAGCTAGCATTCCAAAGAGATTTGCTATTATTTGTGCAGGAGCAATGGTGAATATTCTATTTGGAATATTAGCTTATATGATACTTATAATGGTTACTTATTTAATAAGTGTTGAAGCAAACTTTTTTAATGCAGTAGGCTATGCTTTTTCAAGTACAGGAACGCTTATTTATGCTATGGGAGATAGCATAGTACAATTATTTACTGGTAAAGTATCTATGAATGATATGGTGGGACCAGTTGGTATTTCTCAAATGGTGTCACAAACAGCTGGTATTGCTCAATTTGTTTATTTATTAGCGATAATATCTGTATCTTTAGGTATAACTAATTTACTTCCTTTTGTACCTTTAGATGGTGGAAAGGCACTTCTTTTAATTATTGAAGCTATTAGAAGAAAACCATTAAAAGAAGGAACAGAACTAAAATTACAAACAGCAGGTTTTTTTGTACTAATTGTTTTTTCAATTTTAGTAGCATATAACGATATATTACGTTTGATGTAGTTTTTATAATTGTTGGGGGCAAAAAATGAATCAAATACATACTGAAGTAAAAGAAATAAAAAGAATAAAAAATGTTTTTGCAGATTATAGTTCAGATAGTTTTGCATTTTCAGATGCTGAAATACAAAATGTGAATTTATACAGAAAAACAAATAAGCTAGAAATGTTTTTAAAAACCGATGGATATATTGGAGTAGATGAAATAAACAAATTTGAAAAATATGCGGTAAAGCGTTTTAATGTTTCTGGTGTAGATTTTAAGTTTAATATAGAAAATACTGAAAAACCTCCACTAGAAAAAGAATGGACTAATCTACTTACTTATTTTTCAAGTAAAAATCCTATGGCAAAGGCTTTTTTGAAAAATAGTGAAATTGAACTAAATGATGGGCTTAACATACATATAAAAGTAAAAGGTAAAGAAATTTTAGAAAAACAAGGATTAAATACTAAAATTGCTGAATTTGTAAAAGACCTTTATGGTGTAGGATATAAAGTAAATTTTGTAGAAGATAATGTAGAAGAATACGAAAAATTATTTAAAGAGAAAAATGAAAGCATATGGAAAAAGTATGCAGAAAATACTGAACTGATACAAAATGAAAATTCTACTAAGGCAGAAGGAGATAATCAAACTGAAAAAAGAAAATATGAAAAGAAAGAAAATAATGCAGAGAAAAAATCTTTCAAAAATAACAATTCATCAAATGGTGCAAATTCTTTTTCAGGAAATTCAGGGGCAAGTGGAGGAAATGGCGGAAATGTACCAACAATGCCTAATTCAGCTCCAATGCCGGAGGAAGATGAAAATTCTCCTTTAATTTATGGTAGAAATTGTAATATAAAAGAACCACCAATTAAAATAGAAGATATATCAGTAGATACTTCAGATGTACAAATAAATGGAGAAATTGTTAACGTTCCAGATCCAACTGAGTTAAAGAAAACAGGAAAATTCTTATTTTCTTTTGACGTATATGATGGAACAAGTACTATTACTTGCAAAATATTTGTTCTTCCAGAAAAAAAGAAAAAAGTTTCAAGTAAAATAAAGCCAGGACAAGCTGTTAAAGTTGGAGGAAGAGCTGCTTTTGATAATTTTGCAAAAGAAATTACAATATTAGCAAATACTGTTATAGAAGGAGAACCACTTAAAAAAGTTTCAAGAAATGATAATGCAGAGGTAAAAAGAGTTGAACTTCATATGCACACTCAAATGAGTCAAATGGATGCGGTAACTCCTGTAAAAGATTTAATTAAAAGAGCTATGAAATGGGGAATGAAGTCAATAGCAATTACAGATCATGGAGTTGTTCAATCTTTCCCAGATGCACATAAAATGCTTGGATTTGATAATAAAGATATTAAAATTATATATGGTGTAGAAGGTTATTTAGTTCCAGACAAAGATCCTATTGTTACAAGAGGAAAAGGTCAAACCATAGATGATACTACTTATTGCGTGTTTGACTTAGAGACAACAGGAATTTCTTTTAGAACAGAAAAAATTACAGAAATAGGAATAATGAAAGTTAGAAATGGAGAAGTAATTGATACTTTTGAAACATTTGTAAATCCAGAAAAACCTATTCCAATGAGAGTTCAAGAAATAACAAATATAACAGATGAAATGGTAAAAGATGCGCCAACAATAGAAGAAATATTACCTAAAGTATTAGAATTTTTTGGAGATTCTGTTTTAGTTGCACATAACGCAGACTTTGATACAAGCTTTATCAAATACAATTGTGAAAAGATGGGATTAAAATTTGATAATACATATTTAGATACTTTGCGCTTAGCAAAAGACTTATTCCCAGATTATAAAAAATATAAACTAGGAATAATTGCAGAAAATTTAGGCATAAAAGTTGAAGTTGCTCATAGAGCTTTAGATGATGTTGATACAACAGTAAAAGTATTTAAAGTAATGCTTAATATGCTTAAAGATAAAGGCGTTAAAACATTAGAAGAAATGGACAAAGTAGAAAATGGAAAAGATAATTATAAAAAATTAAAAAGTTATCATACAATAATTTTAGCAAAAAATTATGTAGGACTTAGAAACTTGTATAGACTAGTATCACTTTCACATGTTAACTATTTTTATAAAAAACCACGTATATTAAAGTCTTTATTTAAGAAATATTCTGAAGGATTAATAATGGGATCTGCTTGTGATCAAGGAGAATTATATCAAGCGATTTTAAGTGGAAAGTCAGACGAGGATATAGAGCAAATTGCAAGAGATTATGATTATTTAGAAATTCAACCAATAGGAAATGACGAATACTTAGTAAGAAATGGTACACTTCAAAGTGATGAAGATTTAAAAAATATAGTTAGAAAAATTGTAGATTTAGGAGAAAAATTAGGAAAGCCAGTTTGTGCAACTTGTGACGTTCATTTTATGGACCCTCAAGATGAAATATATAGAAGAATACTTCAAGCAGGACAAGGCTATGATGATGCAGATATGCAAGCTCCACTTTACCTAAGAACAACAGAAGAAATGCTTCAAGAATTTGAATTTTTAGGAAAAGAAAAAGCATATGAGGTAGTAGTTACTAATACAAATAAAATTTCAGATATGTGTGAAAGAATAAGTCCAATTTCTCCAGAAAAATGTCCACCACATATTCCAGGATGTGAAGAAACAATTAAACAAATTGCTTATGATAAAGCACATGAATTATATGGTGAAAACTTACCAGAAATAGTTAAGTCAAGACTAGAAAAAGAATTGCAATCAATTATAAGCAATGGATTTTCCGTTATGTACATTATTGCTCAAAAGCTAGTTTGGAAATCAAACGAAGATGGATACATAGTTGGTTCAAGAGGTTCTGTTGGTTCATCATTTGTTGCCAACATGACAGGTATTACAGAAGTTAACTCTCTTCCACCACATTATAGATGTCCAAAATGTAAATATTCAGATTTTACAGATTATGGAGTAAAAAATGGATTTGACCTTCCAGACAAAATTTGTCCAAATTGCGGACATCCTTTAGATAAAGACGGAATGGATATTCCATTTGAAACATTCTTAGGATTTAATGGAGATAAAGAACCAGATATAGACTTAAACTTTTCAGGAGAATATCAAGCAAAAGCACATAAATATACAGAAGTAATTTTCGGAAAAGGAACTACTTTTAAAGCAGGAACAGTTGGTACAGTTGCAGATAAAACAGCCTTTGGATATGTAAAAAAATATTATGAAGAAAAAGGAATACCAGTAAGTAATGCAGAAGTTGCAAGAGAAGCTAAAGGTTGTACCGGAATAAAAAGAACAACTGGACAGCATCCAGGAGGAATTATAGTTGTACCAAAAGGAAGAGAAATATATGAATTTACACCAGTACAACATCCAGCAGACGATGCAGAATCAGACATTATTACAACACACTTTGATTACCATTCAATAGATCAACACATATTAAAACTAGATATACTTGGTCATGATGATCCAACAGTAATACGTATGCTTTATGATTTAACTGGATTTAATCCAACACATGTACCACTTGATGATAAAGAAACCATGTCAATATATTCTTCAACAGAAGCTCTAGGGGTTACACCAGAACAAATACATTCAGAAGTTGGAACATATGGTATACCAGAATCAGGAACAAAATTCGTTAGAGGAATGCTTAAAGATACAAAACCAACAACATTCGAAGAACTTTTAAGAATTTCAGGACTTTCACATGGTACTGACGTTTGGCTAGGAAATGCACAAGACTTAATAAATAACGGAACAGCAACATTAAGTGAAGTAATATGTACTCGTGATGACATTATGTTATACTTAATAAAACAAGGATTAGAACCAAATACAGCATTTAAAATAATGGAGCTTGTACGTAAAGGAAAAGTTGCAAAAGAACCAGAAAAATGGGCAAAATTTAAAGCAACAATGGAAGAAAACAATGTTCCAAAATGGTATATAGACTCTTGTAATAAAATAAAATACCTATTCCCAAAAGCACACGCAGCAGCATATGTTACAAATGCATTTAGAATAGCTTGGTTCAAAGTACATATACCAAAAGCATATTATTGTGCATACTTTTCTATTAGAGCAGATGCATTTGATAGTGAAATAATGTGTCATGGAAAAGAAAAAGTAAAAAATGAAATGAAAAGAATAGAACTTTTAGGACAAAATGCAACACAAAAAGATGGGGCAACTTATGAAACCTTAGAAATAGTAAACGAAATGTATGAAAGAGGAATTACATTCCTACCAATAGATATATATAAATCAAGTAGTACAAAATTTATTATGGAAGACGAGGGAATAAGACCACCATTAAATAGTATACCTGGATTTGGAACAGTTGCAGCACAAGGAATAGAAAATGCAAGAAAAGACGGAGAATTCATGTCAATAAGCGATTTAAAAATAAGAGCAAAAATAGGAAAAAGTGCAATAGAAATGTTACAAAACGCAGGATGCTTAAAAGGAATGAGTGAAAGCAATCAAATGAGTCTATTTGGATAAAATATCTTAAAAATGTATAAAAAAGACTAAAAGAAAGAAAAAAAGAGGAGTTAAAGTATGAATAATATAATTGTTGGATATTTAATAGGAATAAACATTCTATCAATGCTTTTTATGTATATAGAAATGAGAACAGATTTAATAAAATTAAAACCAAAAATAATTAACTTAATATATACAATAATAGCTATAATAGGTGGAAGTGTTGGAATATTAGTTACATCACAATTATTTGAATACAAAAGAGAAGAAAAAATAATAAAAAGAGGAATTCCATTTATAATATTTGTGGAAGTTGTTGTTATAGGATTCTTTATATATAAATTTAATGCCTAGGGGACGGTCCTCCAGTTTCAAATCAATTTTTCGCGTGGCTCTAAGAGAAAAAGAAAAAAGCTGACGAAAAAAAGATGGAAAATGGGGACGGTCCTCTTGTCTTAAAAAAGGCAAAAAAACATTGAAACTAGTGCCAAAACAAAGAATTCATTTGCAAATAGCTTAGAAAAAAATATTTTAAAAAAATATTAGAAAACTATTGACAAAAACTTGTTCTACTCTACAAATTATGACAAAAATGTAAAAATAATATTAAAAAACAACCTGTGGATAATGTGGATAACTCTGTGGATAGTTTAAAACACTAGCTTTGAAGAGCTGAATTTTACACAGGAACATAACGCTGAAAAGATATTATGGAAATCTAGAAAGGAAAAAATATGGGTAAAGTTTTAAAAGTTCGAGAAGTAGGAGATCCTATTTTAGGACAAAAATGTTTTGAAATAAATAAGAGCAAAATCGATTTACATATACATACAAATTGTTCAGATGGAAAATTTACGCCAAAAGAAATAATTGATGAAGCTGTAAAAAATGGTGTAGAAGTTATTTCTATTACAGATCATGATACAGTTAAGGCATATACAGACGAATTTTTTAACTATGCCAATTTGAAGAAAATAAAAATAGTTACAGGAGTTGAAATTTCTACTAAAATAGAAAAAGCGGGCATTCATATACTTGGATACAACATTGATATTAATAATAAATTTTTAATAGATAAATTGTTTTTACTAAGAAATTCAAGGCATATTTATTTGAAAGAAGTTGGGGAAAAATTACAAAAATTAGGATATGTTGTAAATGTAGATAAATTAGACAAAATAGATGCGGTTACAAAAGCGCATATTGCTCAAGATATTGTTGAAAATTTAGAAAATAAATCTAAGCTTTTAAAAGAATTTAACCATATACCGGCTAAAGGTGAGTTCATAGAAGAAATAATGAATGAAGGTTGCATAGCATATGTAAAAAAGCAGACTATAACTCCAAAAGAAGCGGCAGATTTAATTAGAAAGGTTGGGGGAAAAGTAGTTCTAGCTCATCCTGTTGCATATAAATATGAAGACGGGCTAACAGAAAAAGATATAGAAAACATAGTCGAAAATATCAAACCTGATGGAATTGAAGCAAATTATATATATGTTGATAGAAATAAGAATAAAATAAATGAAATTGAATTTTGGAATAATTTTGCTAAAAAGCATAATTTAGAAATAACTACTGGTTCGGATTTTCATAATAAAGATGGAGTACATCCTGAAATAGGACTAAGAAATGTACAGTAAAGAAAGAAGGATTAATTTTATGAAAAATTATTTTGACACATTAAATGTAGAAATAAAAGAATATTTTAAAATTTTATCACCTGAATTTCCAGAGTGGCTATTAGAATATATTAATACTCCTGTAATGCTTAGACTTGATAAAATAAGTATGTCTTGTGGAACTATTTATACAAAAGTATATAATGATAAGTATTACTATTCATCTTTAACTCATAGTATTGCTGTAGCATTAATTATATGGAATTTCACAAAGGATAAGAAACAAACACTTTCAGGATTGTTTCATGATATAGCAACTCCAGTTTTTAAACATTGTATTGATTTTATGAATGGAGATTCAGAAAATCAAGAATCTACAGAAGAAAGGACAGAACAAATAATAAAAAATTCTAAAGAAATAATGAGTTTATTAAAAAGGGATAATATAAAATTAGAAGAAGTATCTGATTATCATATTTATCCAATAGCAGATAATGACACGCCAAGATTAAGTAGTGATAGATTTGAATATACATTATCTGGTGGACTTTATAATGAATATTAAGGGATACATATCAGTTGATGATTTATATAATTTGTCAGAAAAAGATGTAGTTAAACTAATTGAAAACTGTGAAGATTCTTACATAAAAAGTGCGTTTGCAAAATTTCGCTCTGCTACAAGAGAATTAGTGTATAAAAGCGATTTTCCAGATAATCAAATATATTGTACTTCTGTAAAAGGAAAGAAAAGGTATGTAAATCCTTTAGTTAATTATGAAAACAAAGCTCGTAGAATAAAAGATCTGTCTGCGGTGGCTGGTAAGGATATTGACGATTTCTTAAATATGAAATTACATAAATATATAGGATTCAAATTTGACTTTAAACCATATTAAAGAGAAAAAATATGTACACTATTAGTTGATGAAAATGATGGAAAAATAAAATAAATATAAAGCCTAGTAGATTGTTCTACTAGGCTTATAAGCTAAATTTTCTCAAACATTGCAAATAGTATAACATAAAACTATAATTCAGAATAATTAAATTAAAGCACATAAAAGTAAATTAAGGCATAGAACTCAACTGACTCTAAGGTTTTGAGAGAAAAAGCAAAAAGGAGGACCGTCCCCCAAAAGACCCAAAAAGAAACTAAAATCCGTCTAAAAAATCGAAAATTGCTTAGAAACTAGCGAAAACTTGAAAAAAACGAGAAGGACCGTCCCCTTCACAAAAAATTCACAAAAATAATTAGCAATCTCTATTGACATTTGCTAAAAATGGATATAATATATATGCAGTTAGCAAACAAAATATAAGAGTGCTAACAAGAGGTGAATAAATTGGAGTTAGATGATAGAAAAAAAAGAATACTTCAAGCTATTGTAAATGAATATATTGACACAATAGAACCTGTTAGCTCAACAAGTTTGATACAAAAGTATGGGTTGGATTGTAGTAGTGCCACTGTTAGAAATGATATGGCAGAACTTGAAAAAATAGGCTACTTAGAAAAAACGCATACTTCAAGTGGAAGGGTTCC
Source organism: uncultured Clostridia bacterium (assembly GCA_944388895.1). Lineage (GTDB taxonomy): Bacteria > Bacillota > Clostridia > TANB77 > CAG-508 > CAG-793. Next base: position 11,592 of record CALXKR010000022.1, read on the forward strand.
TTCTAATAAAGGATACAGGTTTTATGTAGATAAGCTTTTAAAAGATAAAGACTTAGACATTAATGAAATTAAATATATTAATTCTAAATTGCAAAATAAAGTAACGCAAATGGAGGAACTTACTAAAATTGCTACTAATACTATTTCAGAGGTTACTCATTATACAACAGTTGCAATTGGACCTAGTGCTTTTAGACAAAAAATTGAGGAAATTAAATTTGTTTTGCTAGGTACTAGAATGCTTATGGCTGTCATTCTCACAGATACAGGTACTATTAAAGAAACTATTATTAAGTTTGAGAGAGACATAACAAGTGAGCAGGTAGATACTTTAAATATTATATTTAATAATAAATTAAAAGGTCAGTTATTAGCTTCTATAGATATGCCAATGGAACAATATATTATGGCAGAAATGAATTATAGAATTGATGTTATTAAGCCTATTATAGAACAAATTAGCAAAGCTATAAATGATGAAGCTAAAATTTATTTAAATGGAGCCAATAGAGCATTTGATAATCCAGAGTTTGAAAGTACTGAATATGCAAGAAATTTTATGAATTTACTAGATAGCAAAAATTTGATTTTAGATTTACTAGAAAATGATGAAGATTTTAATGTATATATAGGAAATGAAGTAAATGGACTTAAAGATTTTAGTATAGTTACTTTTAAAAATAAAGTAGGAGGAAAAGATTTAGGAACAATAGGAATTATAGGACCAACAAGAATGGATTATTCTAAGGTTATTTCTGTTATGAAATATATAAATAAAGAGCTTAATAAAGAGCTTGGCAAAGGAAAAGAGGGATAAAATGGAAGAAGAAAAAAATGTAAATCAAACTGAAAACAAAGAAACGATTGAGCAAAATGAAATTAATGAACTTAAAGATAAATTAAATCTTCAAAAGCAAGAACTAGAAGAAAAAGAAGATAGAATTAAAAGACTTATGGCTGAATTTGAAAACTTCAAAAAAAGAAGTGATAAGGAAAGAACAGGTCTATATAGTTCTGTAATGGGAGATGTAATAACATCATTACTTCCTGTTTTAGACAACTTGGAAAAAGCTGCTAAATCCGAAAGTAAAGATGAACAATACAAAAGTGGAATTGAAATGGTACTTAACCAATTTAAAGATGTACTAAAAAACAATGGAGTTACTGAAATAGAAGCAGTTGGTAAAAAATTTGATCCAGCACTTCATGAAGCAGTAAGCTTAGTTGAAGATTCTGCTTTAGGTGAAAAAGAAATTAAAGAAGAATTTAGAAAAGGCTATATGATAGGCGATAGAGTTTTAAGACATTCTCTAGTTGTTGTAGCAAATTAGCTTTTATAAATACTTAATTTCAAAATATTTTAATTAGTTATTAATTTTAAAAAAATATATAAGGCAATAGCCAAATTTAAGGAGGAAAATTATTATGGGAAAAATTATAGGAATTGACTTAGGAACAACAAATTCATGTGTTTCAGTTATGGAAGGTGGAGAGCCAGTTGTTATTCCAAATTCAGAAGGAAATAGAACAACACCATCTGTTGTTGCATTTTCAAAAGATGGAGAAAGATTAGTTGGTCAAATTGCTAAAAGACAAGCAGTTACAAACCCAGACCACACAATTATATCTATAAAAAGAAAAATGGGAACAGCAGAAAAAGTTAAAATAGATGGAGATGAATTCTCACCACAAGAAATTTCTGCAATGATACTTCAAAAATTAAAAACAGATGCAGAAAGCTATTTAGGACAAAAAGTTACACAAGCTGTTATAACAGTACCAGCATACTTCAATGATTCTCAAAGACAAGCTACAAAAGATGCTGGAAAAATAGCAGGATTAGATGTTTTAAGAATTATAAATGAGCCAACAGCAGCAGCTTTAGCTTTTGGTATGGATAAAGAAGATCAAGACCAAAAAATAATGGTTTATGACTTAGGTGGAGGAACATTCGATGTTTCAATACTAGACATTGGTGATGGAGTTTTCGAAGTTCTAGCTACAAATGGTAATACACATTTAGGTGGAGACGATTTTGACCAAAAAATCATAGATTACCTAGTATCTGAATTCAAAAAGAGCCAAGGAATTGATTTAAGCACAGATAAAATGGCAATGCAAAGATTAAAAGAAGCAGCTGAAAAAGCTAAAATAGAGCTTTCAGGAATGCAACAAACACAAATTAACTTACCATTTATAACAGCAGACGCAACAGGACCAAAACACTTAGATATAACACTATCAAGAGCTAAATTTGAAGAATTAATTCATGATTTAGTAGAATCTACAAGAGTTCCAGTTGAAAATGCTTTAAAAGATGCAGGAATAACAGCAAATGACCTTCATAAAATATTATTAGTTGGTGGTTCAACAAGAGTACCATGTGTACAAGAAATGGTTAAAAGAATAACTGGAAAAGATCCAGACAAAGGAATTAACCCAGACGAATGTGTTGCTATCGGTGCAGCTATTCAAGGTGGTGTACTTTCTGGAGATGTTAAAGACTTAGTATTACTAGATGTTACACCATTATCACTTGGAATTGAAACTTATGGTGGAGTTGCAACAAAATTAATTGAAAGAAATACAACAATACCAACTAAAAAATCTCAAATATTCTCTACAGCAGCTGATGGACAAACAAGTGTTGAAGTACATGTTATTCAAGGTGAAAGAGAAATGGCAGCAGACAACAAAACACTAGGAAGATTCCAATTAACAGGAATACCAGCAGCACCAAGAGGAGTTCCACAAATTGAAGTAACATTTGATATAGATGCAAATGGTATAGTTCACGTATCTGCAAAAGATATGGCAACAGGAAATAAACAACAAGTATCTATTACAGCCTCTACAAACCTTACAGATGAAGAAATAGATAAAGCTGTAAAAGATGCAGAAGCACACGCTTCAGAAGACAAGAAGAAAAAAGAAGAAATTGAAGTTAGAAATAATGCAGAAAGCTTAGTATATAATTCTCAAAAAACACTTGATGAATTAGGAGACAAAATAAGCGCTGAAGAAAAATCAAAAGCTGAAACGGAAATAGCTAATGTAAATAAAGCATTAGAAGGAAAAGATGTTGAAGCAATAAAGAAAGCAACAGAAAGCTTAACACAAGTATTCTACTCAATTTCAGAAAAACTATATAGCCAAAAAGCAGCTCAAAATGGAGCAAATGCTGATGCTAATAATACAAATACAACAAATGCAGAAACAACAACTGCAGAAGAAGAAAATACAGAAAATAAATAGTAAGCTTTAGCAGGTTAAATCCTGCTTTTGCTTTAGTAATAAAGGAGAAAATATGGCAGGAAGTAAAGACTATTATGCAATATTAGGTGTAGATAAAAATGCATCTGATGATGAAATAAAAAAAGCATATAGAAAAATGGCAAAAAAATGGCATCCTGATGCAAATCCAGATAATAGAAAAGAAGCAGAAGAAAAGTTCAAAGAAGTTGGAGAAGCATACGAAACATTATCTGATCCACAAAAAAGAAGAATGTATGACCAATTCGGATCAAGCGGTCCTCAAGGAGGCTTCGGTGGAGGCTACGGAGGATTTAATGGATTTAACGGTGGAACATATACATATTCAACAGGTGGTTTTGGCTTTGACGATGTAGTTGATGACTTTGTTTCTTCTATATTTGGTGGAGGCTTTGGAAGAAGTGCTAGAAGTGCAGCAGCAAATGGCCCTAGAAAGGGAAACGACTTAAGATATACAGTAGATATAAACTTTGAAGAAGCATTCACAGGAACTCATAAAGAAATAACAATAAGCAAAAATGAAAAATGTGATACTTGTTGTGGAAATGGTGCAAAACCAGGAACAAGCGTGCAAACTTGTTCAGTATGTCATGGAACTGGAAAAGTAAAAAAAGCACAATCATTAGCAGGTTTTGCTACAATACAAACAGTTGTAACTTGCGAAAATTGCCGTGGAACTGGAAAAGTAATTCCTACACCATGTGAAACTTGTAAAGGAAAAGGAACTGTTAGAAAACAAGTAACATTAAAAGTAGAAATTCCAGCAGGAATAGATAATGATCAAACCCTAGTAGTTCAAGGAAAAGGTGAACCAGGAGTAAATGGTGGACCTTATGGAGATTTATATGTAACTGTTAGAGTAAAGAAAAGCAATATATTTACTCGTAATGGAGATAATGTTGAATGCACAATTCCAATTACAATAACACAAGCAACATTAGGCGCTAATATAAAAATTCCTACAGTAACAGGTGAAGAAGAAGAATTCACAATACCAGATGGAACACAAAGTGGAACAAAATTTTCACTGAGAGGAAAAGGATTTAGAAAAATTCATTCAAACACAACAGGAGATTTAATATTTACAGTTCAAGTTCAAACTCCAAAAAAACTTACAAAAGAACAAAGAGAACTATTTGTAGAACTTGCAAAAACAATGAATGAACA
>CALXKR010000023.1 GCA_944388895.1 uncultured Clostridia bacterium
AAACTAATAATGAAACATCAACTACAATAGAAGAAAAAGCTGAAGAAACTAATATAGAAAATGCGCAAGTAAATGAAACAGAACAAAAAGAAAATAATGAAATAGAATATAAAGAAGAAAATAAAACAGAATCTAAAGAAGAGTCTTTTGAAGAAATGTATAAAAGATTATTTGGCAGAAACATAGATGAAGCTAAAAAAGAATATGAAGAAAAATTAGCAGAAGAAGAAGAAAAATATCCAATTTCTCCTATTACTGGAAATGAAATTTCAATGTTTGAAAAAGAAGGGGTAGACAAAAATCCTCCATACAAATTTATAGGAATTGCATTTAAAACATATATTATTTTAACAATCGAAGATGAACTATACATATTAGATCAACACGCAGCTCATGAAAGAATTATGTATGAAAAAGTTAAAGCAAACTATTATAATGAAACAGAAAAAGATTCACAGCTAATGCTTTTACCAGATATTATAAACTTAAGTACAAGAGAAATGGGTATATTTAGGGATAACAAAGAAATGTTTAATAAAGCTGGTTTTGCAGTAGATGAATTTGGAGATAATACTGTAAAACTAACAGGTGTACCAGAATTTTGTTTGGATTTTGATACTAAAGAATTATTTTTAGAGACATTAGATGAAATAAATACTGTTGCAAGGACAGCAAAGCAAGAACTAGAAAATAAATTCTTAGCAACTGTTGCATGCAAAGCAGCAGTTAAGGCACATATGGCACTTACCAAAGAAGAAGTAGATAGCTTAATGAGTGAATTATTAAAACTTCCAAATCCTTTTACTTGTCCACATGGAAGGCCAACAGTAATAAAAATGTCAAAAACAGATATAGAGAAAAAATTTTCAAGAAGGTAGGATAAAATGGAATTTATTACAATAGGATTTATAGTAATTTTAAACATAGTAGCAATATTTATTTTTTATAAATCACTAGGAAAGATGGAAATCAAGAACAAACTTGCAATTACTTTGTTAGGCTGGATACTTATGTATATAATTTTATACATACTATATGGAATTAGTTCTAATGGAGTAGAAGAAATTGTAGCAAAAGCATCAAAACAACTATTAATATTTGCATTCTTGCCAATAAATATTGTTTGCACAGGAGTACCTATGATGATTCAATTTAGAAAACTAAAAGGAAAAGAAATAAAAAATGAGCAGTTTAAAAATAAAATGATAATATTAGGTATTATAGCAATTATTATATTAATTATTGAATGTATTTATATAAAAGATATACAAAAAGGAATAGAACAATTTAAAACAATTAGTATAAATGGCTAGTAAGGAGAGCAAAAAATGGACAAACCAAAAGTAATTGTAATATGTGGACCAACTGCATCAGGAAAGACTAGTTTAGGAATAAAACTTGCAAATAAAATAAATGGAGAAATTGTATCTTGTGATTCTATGCAAATTTATAAAGATATGGATATAGGAACTGCAAAGCCAACCAAAGAAGAAAGAGCTCAAGCAAAGCATTATTTAGTTGACTTTGTAAGTCCAGATAAAAGATATAGTGTAGCAGATTACAAAAAAGATGCTGAAGAAATTATAGAAAAAATATTAAAAGAAGGAAAATTTCCAATAATAGTTGGCGGCACAGGGCTTTATTTAAATTCATTAGTTTATGGAATTGAGTATCCAAATGTAGAAACTGATTTAGAATATAGACAAAAATTAGAAGAAAGAGTAAATAAAGAAGGATTAGAAAAATTATATCTAGAAGCTAAGCAAATAGACGAATTAGCTACAATAAAAATAAGCCCAAATGATAAAAAAAGAATTTTAAGAATATTAGAAATTTATCATTCAACAGGAAAAACAAAAACACAAATGGAAATTGAATCAAGAAAAAAAGGAACAAAATATGATTATAAAATATTTGTTTTAAATATGGATAGAGAAAAGTTGTATGATAGAATAAATAAAAGAGTAGACATAATGATAGAACAAGGGCTAATAAATGAAGTAGAAAATATAAAAAATAAATATTCAAACTTTCCAACTGCAATGCAAGGATTAGGTTATAAAGAAGTAATAGAATATTTTAACAAGGAACTTACAAAAGAAGAAATGATTGAAAAAATAAAGCAAGAAAGTAGAAGATATGCAAAAAGACAAATAACATGGTTTAAATCATATGAAAATGCTATTTGGCTTGATGCATCAAACGAAAATAATGTAGGTATTATTTTGGAGGAAATAAGTGAAAAATAATAACGATAAAAATAACAATAAAGATAGAAAGAAAAAGATAAAAAATAACAAAATAAATTATAAGAAAAAAATTGAAAAAAGAGAAAGCAGAGAAAGCATTGTATCAAATATAGAGGAACCAATTTCATATAATGCTAATATAAAAGTGAAAACTAGAAATGTAAATGTTTCAAAAGTTATATTAGCTGTAATACTTCTTATTGCTTTAATTATATATATTGTTATATCTGTATATAACTTGGCTATGAATCCAACAGATACAGTTGTTGTAAAAGAAGGAAGTATATCAGAAGAAGAAACGGTTAATGGATATATAATTAGAGATGAAACCGTAGTAAAAGGTCAAAACTACAAAAATGGAATGGTGCAAATTAAAAATGAAACTGAAAAAGTTGCAAGTGGAGATCCAATATTTAGATATTATTCTTCAGGTGAAAATGATTTAAAGAAAAAAATAGCTGACTTAGATGTAAAAATTCAAGAAGCAATGGAACAAAATAATGAAGCATTATTTTCAACTGATACTAAATTGTTAGATTCGCAAATAGAAGAAAAATTAGATTTAGTATACAATTTAAATGATGTTCAAAAAGTAAGAGAATATAAAAAAGATATATCAGAATATGTAACAAAAAAAGCTAAAATTGCAGGAGAATTAAGTCCAAGTGGATCATATTTGAAAAAGCTAATAGATGAAAGAAGCGGATATGAAACAGAACTAAATTCAGGAGCTGAATATATTAATGCACCTAAAAGTGGAATAATTTCATATAAAATAGATGGATTAGAAGAAACATTAAATCCTAATGACTTTTCAAAAATAAATAAAGAATTTTTAGAAGGCTTAAATTTAAAAAATGGACAAATAGTATCATCTAATAGCGAATGCGGAAAAATAGTAAATAATTTTATTTGTTACATTGCTTGTACTGCAAAAAGTAAAGAAGCAAATAGTGCAGAAGTAGGAGATAAAGTAAAAATTGCATTACCTAGTTCGAGAGAAGTGGACGCAAAAATAGAATATATAACTAAAGAAGCAAATAATGAAGTAACAATTATTTTTAGTATAAATGAAGGAATAGAAGAGCTATTAAGTTACAGAAAAACTTCATTTGACATAATATGGTGGGACGCAAAAGGATATAAAATTCCAAATTCCAGCATAATAACAGAAAATGGTCTAAATTATGTCATAAGAACAAAAGCTGGATATTTAGATAGAGTTCTAGTAAAAGTTAAAAAGAAAACTGATACTTATTCTGTAGCAAGCAATTATAGTACATCAGAATTAAATGAGTTAAATATTGACACAAAAACTTCAACATCACTTATTTTGTATGATGAATTAATATTAAAGCCATCAGAAGATCAGATAAATAAAACAAAGTAATATTACAAAAATATTACAAAAAAATTAAATAATGATTACATATTTGAAAAAAGTATTGACAATATTAAAAAAAAGTTAGATACTAAGTATAATCGTAAATCGTAGACACGAAGGAGAAATTTAGGAGGTTGTTTATAAAATGTCAAACGCGGTGTTAAATAAGTTTATGAATATGTTCGGAATGGGAGCAGAAGACGAAACAGAGGAAGATTTTGAAGATATAAATGAATTATATGAAGAAGAGGAAGAAGAAGAAACAAAAGGATTGTTTGGAAGAAAAAATAATAAAGTGGTAAATATGGCTAGTCAAGTGAGAATGGTCATAATGCAACCAACTAATTTTGAACAATCTGAAGAAATTTGTGATTTGTTAAAAGAAAAAAAATCTATAATAATAAATCTAGAATATGTTAATAAAGATATTGCTAGAAGAATTATAGATGTTGTTAGTGGTGCAGCACATGCATTAGATGGACACATGCAAAAAATTTCAAGCTCTATTTTTCTTGTAGCACCATATAATTATGATATAACTTCAGAAGCTAAAGAAGAAGCAAAAAGCAAAATACCAGTGTCATGGTTAAAAAATAATAATTAATTAGATATGGGGGAATAGTAATGATTACACCATTAGATATAGAAAATAAGAGATTCTCTAAAAAAACTTTAAATGGATATGATCCAGAAGAAGTAGACGAATTTTTAGATGATTTAACAAAAGACTATACTAATATATATAGAAAAGTAACTGAAAATGAAAGAGAAGTAGAAGAATTAAAAAGTAAATTGGAACATTATGTTCAAATTGAATCTACTTTACATAACACACTTCTAATGGCTCAATCAGCTGCAGATGAAGTTAAAAATGCTGCTCAAAAACAAGCAGATCAAATTATAAGAGATGCAGAAAGTAATGCAAGACAAGTAACAAATAATATTGATATGCAAATTAATGAAAAGAAAAAAGAATTAGAAGATATAACTAAACAATTTGATGTTTACAAAGCAAAAATGGAATCTTTACTTATATCACAACTAGAATTACTTAAAGATGTAAATAAAAATGATTAAAATTACAAAATTGTAACAAAAAACTTAGAGATATGAGCATTTTATTGCTTATATCTCTTTATTTTATACAAATTTTATGGTAAAATGGCTGTATTACATAGATATTAAGGAAATATTACATTTTTATTAATTCTATTGACAAGAGGTGAAATATATATAAAATAGTAGTATGAGAGTAATTAGTGGAACAGCAAGAGGAACAAAGTTAAGTTCTATAGAAAGTATTAAAACAAGGCCCACATTGGACAGGGTAAAAGAATCTTTATTTAATATATTGCAAGATAAGATAAAAGACAAAATAATATTAGATTTATTTGCCGGTTCAGGAGCACTTGGAATAGAAGCATTAAGTAGAGGAGCTCAAAAAGCATATTTTTGTGATATTAATTATGATGCAATAAAAATACTAAAGCAGAACTTAGATAAAACTAAGCTAACACAAAAAGCAATAATAATAAATAAAGATTATAAGATAGCATTGAAACAAATACCAGATAAAATTGATATAGCATTTTTAGATCCACCATATAAAATGGACTTTGCAATAAATTCTATAAAAGAAATGCTAAATTTAAATTTGATTAGTAAAGAAAGCTTACTTATTGTAGAAACAGATGAAATTACTAGAGACATTGAAGAAATAGAAAAAATAACTGATTTAGAAATAATAGACAAAAGAAAATATGGTAGGGCGAATTTAATCTTTATAAAAAAGAGAGGAAACTAAAATGGAAATATTTACATTATTAGAAGCATTAGAAGAAATTATTGAAAATGCTAAAAAAGTACCATTCACAAACAAAATAATGGTAGAGGAAGAAGAAATATTGGACATCATAAAAGACATCAGGCTAAAATTACCTGAGGATTTAAAACAAGCAAAATGGGTAAGAGAAGAAAGAGAAAGAATTTTAGCAGAAGCACGTAAAGAAGCTGATGATGTTGTAAAAGAAGCAGAAAATAGAATAATTGCTATGATAGATGAGCATGAAATTACTAAGAAAGCTTATGAACAAAAAAATCAAATAATGGAAGCTGCAAACGAAAATTCTAGACAAATTACCCAAGGTGCAAAAGAATATGCAGATAATATATTAGCTGAGTTAGAAAAATCTTTAGAAAAAGCTTTACGTGAAATTTCACAAGATAGAAGAGAATTAAAATAGTAGGTGAATTTAAATGGAAAATAAAAAGAACCTTGTCAAAATAATAATTGTTACATTTGTAATAATTATTATTTTTGTATCAATAATTTTAGGAATAGTATTATTGTCACAAAATAAACAAAATGGAAATAATGAAATATTAGTTCAAAATACAAATGAAGAAGATAAAGAACAAGAAGAAAATGATAATATTTTACAAAATGAAAATATTATAATAAATGATAATTTTAATGAAGAACTAAATAGAAAATATGGAAAAATTGAAATTGTTTGGATTGATGAAAACAACAATGTTATAGAAAATGCATTAGCACCAAACTTAGGAGGACTTACTCCATTAAAATATGACATAATGAAAAATAGTTTTGAAAAAGTGTCAAATCCAAATTCAGAACAATGGTATGATTACGAAAACGAACAATGGGCTAATGCTATGGCAGAAGATGGAAGCTACTTCGTATGGATACCTAGATTTGCATATAGAATAGTATATTACGCTAATGCAGATTATTCAAAAGTAATAGGATATACAGATGGAAGAGGAATTTTAAAACTGAATACAGATGGAAGCTTTACTAGAATAGCAAAAAACAATACTGGAATTAGAGAAACAAAAAATCATTATATTGTGGCAACAGCTTTTTCTAAGGATACAGCTAGTGGATATAAGAATGGTGGATGGAATAAAGACTTAGCAGGTTTTTGGATTGCAAAATATGAAATGAGTATGGAAACCAATGGCACTCATACAGAAACAATAAGTCAAGCAGTAGGAAATGTTTTAACTAGTGACAATATAAAAGCAGTAAGTAAACCTTCTGTTAGTAGTTGGAGAAATATAAATGTAAAAAACTGCTATTTAAATAGTTTTAATTATGATAGAAATAGAGACAGCCACTTAATTAAAAATTCAGAATGGGGAGCAGTAACTTATCTATCATACAGTAAATATGGTACAAATGGAAGAAAAATAGAAAATAATAATAATTCACAATACATAACTGGAGGCTCAAATAATGAAAAAAGTGTATATGTGACAAATATAAATCAAAGTTCAACAGGAAATGCAACAGGAGTATATGATTTATCAGGAGGAGCATGGGAATATACAGCAGCATATATAGATAATGGTTATTTAGGTTTAAAGCAAAATGGTGGAGAAACAGAAGAAGACTTATATGGTAGTAGAAATTCAAAATATAAAACTGTATATAGTCATAATGCAAGTGATAAAGGTAATGACTATAATGCAATGTATTCAAACAATAATTATAAATTATCTTTAGGAGTAAGAGGAGATTCTATTTTCGAAACTTCAAATTCAGGATATGGAAATGAAGGATGGGAAGGAAGTGCAGCATTTTTTCCACAAGGAGATATACCTTTCTTTATAAGAGGAGGAGACTATAATAGTTCAGTAGGATTATTTAGCTTTAACGGATATAGCGGAAGTAGTAATAGTGGAGAAAGTTTTAGAGTAGTACTAGCATTTTAAATATATTTATAAATAAAAAACATAACTTTTAAGATTTAAAAAATAATCTAAAAAGTTATGTTTTTATAATATATTATTAATAATAAATCATATAATCTGCATCTGGAAAAATACAATCTTTTTCTTCAATGTCTTTTAAAAACTTCATATCAACTTCTTTATTATTAATTAGCATCTCATATAATTTTGAAAATCTTCCTATATGATCTTTAATTCTTTTCTTAGCATAATCAACCATAGTTCCATTTGTAATAATAAATAACCAATCACTACTTTGAGCTAAAACCAATTCTCTTACGCATTGATTTAATACTCTACGTTTAATTGAATCTTTAGGTTCATTAGGAAATTTTCTTGCCAACTCGCACATTCTATCTCCAGCAACATGCAAATGTTTATGAACATAATCATTTGATGGGTTAAGCCATACTTCAGAATAACCTTTAGCTCCCCAACTAGAACGACAAGGGGTACAAACTTGTATTTCAGGATATTTGTCAATATATTCACCAGGTGTAATTAATTTAAAATTACAATCATCATAATATACTTTTTTAGCTAAGGTATACAGAAAATCTGGACCTTCGTACCACCAATGACCATAAAGCTCGGCATCATAAGGACAAACTATTATAGGAGGTTTTTCCATATGTTCTGATAAATAATTAATTTGAGCATTTCTACAATCAAAGAAATGACCAGAGTTTTTATTAACAGAATCTTGTGCCCATTGTAAGTCATAAATGTCCTTATTTTCAGTTTTACCAGTTATCCTATGATAACGTATTCCTGTAGAAACTCTAACTCCATTTGAGGCAATATAAGGCTTAATATAATCATATGGAGCATCATATCCAATATCTCTGTAAAATTCTCTATAATTAAAATCTCCAGGGTAGCCATTAATAGAAGACCATACTTGTCTTGAAGATTCTAGGTCTCGACCAAAAGCAACAACTCCATCAGGAGAAACTATTGGTGCATATGTTCCATAAATAGGAGTAGGGTCAGCATATAAAATACCATGAGTTTCTGTTAAAACATACTGTACTCCAAACTCACGTAAATATTTATCAGCTTCTGGAACATAGCCACATTCAGGAAGCCAAAAACCACGAATAGGTTTATCAAAATATTTGTTATATGTTTGAACTCCTAATGCTATTTGAGCTCTTACAGTTTTTTCATTTACATATAAAATTGGAAAATATCCATGAGTTGCACCACAACCTATAATTTCTAAAACGCCCAAGTCTTGAAATTTTTTAAAGGCTGAAATTAAGTTACAATCATATATATCTTTAAAAACATGTAAATCATTAGAATATCTATCAAAATAATAATGAGATAATCGATTAATTCTTGGATTGTCCTTAGTCCTCTCAATTTCTTTTTCAGAAAGCTCTATATGCTTTTTTAAATATTTAATATATCTTTGTTGAAGCATTTTATTGTCTAACATATTTAAAAGTGGTGGAGTTAAAGACATAGTGAATCTAAAATCTACACCTTCATCAACTAATTTTTGAAATTTTAAAATAAGAGGTATATATGTTTCAGATATAGCCTCATATAGCCATTGTTCTTCTAAATAATCTTCACTTTCTGGATGGTGAACAAATGGCAAGTGTGCGTGAAGCACAAAGCTTACGTATCCTTTTATATTTTTTTCCATTGTAATTCTTCCTTAATAAAAATTTAGGTTTTCTTTTTAGCTAGAAAACCTATAAAACATTCGATGTTGGATTTTGAGATGATGGATTTTTAAAATCAAAACTATTTATATCTTCTGATAAATTGAAATTTTTATAAATGCCATATACATGTTTTAAAAATGGTTTTATAACTCTTTTGGTATACTGATTTGTATGAATGTTTTTAAAGTAAATTTCAGTAGTATTATCAAAAAATAGTACATGGTCATTAGGAGATTCTATTACATTAGAAGAAGTAATAGAAATATGATCAGTAGGAACTTTTTCTGTATAACCAATAGGCTTTCTACCTAATTCAATAACATACTGACATTTAGCATCATTAACATGTATATACCAGTTATTTGCAAAATCGTTAATATCTATTTCATAAGAATATTTATCAGTTAAATTGTGTATTGTTAAAACTGGTTTTGTAATATAAAAGAAATCTTCTCCATATTGATTTATAAAGTTTTGTCTATCTTCATCAGAAATTTCCCAATAAACAAAAAGTGTAGTTGGGTTTTGTGCTAAAGCTTTTACTACTGTTTTATTATATCTGTAAGGTAAATCATAATATTCTAAACTTACAGGAATAAATTTAGGCTTTTTCTTTAAATTTGGAGAAATTGCTTTTTTTCCATTTAATTTGCGCTTCAAAGATTTTTTTAAACCAGTCTTTGAGTTTGTGCTAGTAGTTTTTTTAACGCTTGACTTTTTATCAGCACTAGTACTTACATTTTTTGATGTAGAACGTTTAGAAACTGCTTTTTTTGTAGCATTTGAAGCTTTAGTTGAAGTACTTTTTGGTACTTTAACTTCGGAAGGCATGACTTCAGTTGAATCCATTATTCCGTTTTTTAAATCTTTTTTTAATTTGTTTTCATTCGCTTTTCTTGGCATTTCACTCCTCCTTGGTTAAAGTTATACTATACTCACAATATAATATAACAAAGAAAATTTTTAATCAATAGAAAAATAAAAAAATATTAAAAATTTTGTCATTTTTTATTTACTTTTGTAAAAAAGTTGTATACAATATCATTGAGTAATAAAAAACCAAAGAGAATATAAGAAAGGGGCATAGAAAAATGAAAATTTTAATGCTATCGTGGGAATATCCACCAAGAATTGTAGGAGGTATATCAAGAGTTGTACATGATTTGTCACATAGAATGATAAAAGACGGACATGAAGTTACAGTAGTAACGTACAAAGACGGAAATGCCCCATACTTTGAGGACGACAAAGGAGTTAAAGTATATAGAGTAGATAACTATATGATTAATCCTAACAACTTTATTGATTGGATTATGCAATTAAACTTTAATATGCTTGCAAAAGCAAATGAATTAATTGCAAAAGAAGGAAAATTTGATGTTATTCATGCACACGATTGGCTTGTAACTTATGCAGCAAAATCACTAAAAGAATCTTACAATATTCCAATAGTAGCAACAATTCATGCTACAGAAAATGGAAGAAATAGTGGAATACATGATGAAACACAAAGATATATTAATGACACAGAATGGTTACTTACTTATGAATCAACAGAAGTAATTGTAAATAGCAATTATATGAAGAATGAATTACAAAGAAATTTTGGTCTACCTTTTGAAAAAATTAACGTAATTCCTAATGGAATAAACTTAAATAATTTTACAGGTATAGAAAGAGACTACGATTTTAGAAGACAATTTGCAATGGATAATGAAAAAATTATTCTTTATGTTGGTAGACTTGTTTATGAAAAAGGTATTCAAAATTTAATAGGAGCAATGCCCAAAATATTAAGTAATTATCATGATGCTAAACTTGTTATATGTGGTAGAGGCGGAATGATGGAAGAACTTAAACAAGAAGCAAGAAATCTAGGAATAGAAAATAAAGTGTACTTTGCAGGATATTGTGATTCTAAAAAAGTACAAAAAATGTATAGATGTGCTGATGTTGCAGTATTTCCAAGTACATATGAACCATTTGGAATAGTTGCTCTAGAAGCTATGCTTGCTGGAGTTCCAACAGTTGTATCAGATGTTGGAGGTTTAAATGAAATAGTAGAACATGGTGTAGATGGAATGAAGAGTTATGCTGGAAACTCTAATTCAATAGCCGATTCAGTATTAACATTACTATTTGATGCTAAACTATGTAGTGCAGTATCAAAAAATGCTGTTAAAAAAGTAAAAGAATTGTATAATTGGAACAAAATAGCTCAAGATACACATTATGTATATGAACAATCAATTTGTCAAACAGAAGCACAAAGACAAGCAGAAAAAATTGCACAAGAAAAAGCAGAAAAAACAGCTAAAGCACAAAATCCAACAAAAGAATTATCTAATTTATTAACCTTTAGAAAAAGAAATGCATATGCATAATTTGTTTTAGAAAGGTAAAAATATATTATGGAAATTTATGATACAGCAAATAGATTAGCAGAAGAAATAAAAAATTCTAATCAATATAAAAGATTAAAAGAGTTAAAAGAAATGTTAATGGCAGATGAAAATAAAAAGCAGATGATTATTGACTTTGAAAATTTAAAAAGAGAAGTTCAATTACTAGAAATTCAAAAACAAAACAATGAACAAATAGATGAAGAAGAAAAAAAGCAAAAACTAGTAAAAATGTATAATGTCTTAATAGAAAATAAAGACATAAAAGAATATTTTGACTGCCAAATTGCTTTTAATCAAATGATGATAGATGTAAATAAAATAATTGGAAATAGTATAAAAGATGTACTATAAAAAGAAGGAGGAACTTATGAAAAATGAAAATGGAATAACATTACTATCATTAGTTATAACAGTAATAGTTTTATCTATACTTGCAAGTTTATTAGTAAGTGCCTCTATAAAAAACAATCCCGCCATGGAAACTGTAAATTCAATGAAAGATTTTTATGCAAATGAGCAAAGCAAAACAAAAGAAGAAGTTGATAGAGTTACAAATGGATGGGAAAATGTAATATTATAATAAACTATAGGAGGAAACCAATGAAAGCAAATGTAGCATGGAGTACAAGTGAAGATGCTTATTTAGCAGGAAAAACTAGTGCTAAAAAGGCAGTATTAGATTTAATTCAAACAAAAGTCGCATTTATATTTAGTTCAGTAAAGTACAACCAACAAAAACTTTTAGATGGAGCAAAAGAAGTTTTAGGTACTGCTCCAATAATAGGTTGTACATCAAGTGGAGGAATATTAGTACCAGATGGATTCATAACTTCAAATAATGGATTTGCCGGAATTTTAGCAATAGGAGATCCAGATACAGCAGTAGGTGTAGCCGGATCAGAAAAGCTAACTACTGCAAGAGAAACAGGTAGACAAGTTGCTATTGAAGCTATGAACAAAGTAGGTACAACTTTTTCACCAGCGTATTTTTTCATGATAGCAAATCCAGGAGAAGAAGAAGAATATGCAAAAGGAATCCAAGATATAATTGGTGATGTACCAATGTTTGGAGGAAGCGCAGCAGATGATGATTTAACAGGAAAATGGAAAATATTTACTAGTGATAAAGTATTTTCAGAAGGTGTTGCAGTTGCATTTTTTTATACAAATAAAAAAATAGTAAACGAATACACAGGAAAATACCATGAAACAGTAAATTCAGGAGTTATAACTAAAATTAAAGGAAGAAGAAATTTACAAGAAATAGATGGAATTCCAGCTATGAAAAAATATGCAGAATGGGCTGGATTTAAAACAAGAGAACTTATGGGAGACAAAATATTAACAGCTTCAGTTTTAAAACCATTAGGAGTTAAAACACCAACAGGAAATATTACATTAATAAGACATCCAATGTATGGAAATTCAGACTATTCAATAAACTTAGGTAATGATTTATCAGTAAATACAGCAGTAGTGCAAATGCAAACAAGTGTAGATGAATTAGTAAAAGCACCAAAATTAACTTTAAGAAATTTAAAAGCAAAAGCTGAAAAAGAAATAGCTGGATATTTAATTATTCATTGCGGTGGTAGAAAAATGGCCATAGGAGACAGAATTGATGAAGTTGCAAAACTTTTAAAAGAAGAAGCAGGAGAAGTACCATTTATAGTACCATTTACATTTGGAGAATATGGAAGAGGAGAGCATGAAGCAAATAATATGGGAGGACTAATGCTTTCAGAAACAGCATTTTGTAAATAAACTTTAAATTTAGATTTAAGATTTAAAAGTTGTATATTTATAAATTTTTTGTTCTTTGCTGTCGCCGCTAAAATTCTTCGAATTTTACAGCTCCAAACTGCGCAGAACTGCAAAATTTTAAATATACAACTTAAAAATAAATAAATTTTTAAGAGTTAAAACTCTAAATTTTCAAGGAGGAAAAATAATGGGAATTGAAAAATTTGTTTTAAATGAAACTTCTTATTTTGGAGAAGGTGCAAGAAAAGTATTACCAGAAGAAATTAAAAAAAGAGGATTTAAAAAAGTTTTAGTAGTAACAGATGAATCTTTATATAAAGCAGGAGTAAGTTCAAAAATAACTGATCTTTTAGAAGCAAATAATATTGATTATGTATTATTCCATGATGTAAAACCAAATCCACCAGTACAAAATGTTCTAGATGGAGTAGCTATGTGCAAAAATGAAAAATGTGATTTAATAGTAGCTATTGGTGGTGGATCAAGTATAGATACAGCAAAAGGAATAAGTATTATAATGACAAATCCAGACAGAAGCGATGTTGTATCACTTAATGGATTATCAAATACAAAAAATAAAGGCTTACCAATAATAGCTCTTCCAACAACAGCAGGAACAGCAGCCGAAGTTACAATAAACTATGTTATAACAGATCCAGAAAAAGAAATAAAAATGGTATGTGTTGATGAACATGATATTCCAATAGTAGCAATAGTAGATACAGAACTTATGGCATCAATGCCAAAATCAGTAGCATCTTCAACAGGAATGGATGCACTTACTCATGCAATAGAAGGATATATAACAAAATCAAGAAATATAATGTCACAAATGTTTTCAATGAAAGCAATTCAATTAATATATGATAATTTAGCAAAAGCAGTAAATGAAAGAGACCAAGATGCAATTAACAAAGTAGGTCTTGGACAATATATTGCAGGAATGGCTTTTTCAAATGTAGGACTTGGAATAGTTCATTCAATGGCACATCAATTAGGAGCAGTTTATGATACACCACATGGTTTAGCAAATGCAATTCTTCTTCCAACAGTAATGGAATTCAATGGAGAAACAAGTTATGAAGAATATAGAAAAATCTTAACAGAAGCAATGCATATTGATGCAACAGAATTCACAAAAGAAGAAGTAATAAAAACATTCTGTGAATGTATAAGAAATTTATCTATAGATGTAGGAGTTACACAAACTGTAAAAGATGTAGGAGCTAAAAAAGAAGACTTTGAAATGCTTGCTGATAAAGCAATGGTTGATCCATGTAAACCAGGCAATCCTAGAGAAGTTACAAAAGAAGATTTCATAATGTTATATAACAAAGCATGGTAAAATAAAAGAGGAAACTTTAAGTTAAAGTTTCCTTTTTTTATAATTATTAGTTATTAACTAATTTAGGCCCAATTTGTGTTACTGTACCAGCTCCTTGAGTTAATACAATATCATTTGGTTTAGCATTTCTTTTTAGAAAATCAACGATATCATCAAAATTAGGTATATAATATGCTGTTCTACCCATAGAATCAATTTTTTCAACAATATCTTTTGAAGAAACACCATAAGTATTATTTTCTCTTGCTGCATAAATATCAGTAACAATAATATTATCAAAATGTGTTAAACTTGTTGCAAATTCATCTAATAAATTTTTAGTTCTACTATAAGTATGAGGTTGAAAAACAACCCAAGAGTGATTATATTGCTTTTTCTTTAAGGCCTCTGCAACTGCATCAATTTCAGTAGGATGATGACCATAATCATCATATACTTTTACACCATTAAATTCACCAATATATTCAAATCTTCTATGTGCACCTTTATATTTTAATAAACCATTTTTTATATCATTTCTATCTAATCCAAACTCATTACAAAGAGCTATACAAGAAAGAGCATTTAAAACATTATGTTTTCCAGGAATAGATAACTTCATAGTTTTATAAAAAGTATTATTATAATATACGTCAAAAGATGGATAACCATTTTTGTCAAAAGAAATATTTTTAGCTACAAAATTTGCATTAGTTGAATTAATACCAAATGTTAAACTTTTAGCTTTAGTATATTGAGATAGATGAGAACAATTTATATCATCTGCGTTATAAACTAAAATTCCATCATCAGGTAATAATTTTACATATTTTATAAAAGAGGCTTTTACATTATCAATAGAACCATAATAGTCTAAATGATCATTATCAATATTTAAAATAATTTCTGCTTTTGGAAAAAACTTTAAAAAGCTTTCAACATATTCACAAGCTTCTAAAATAAAATAATCACTATTTCCAATTTTGTAGTTGCCACCAATATTATCTAGAGCAGCACCTATTTGAATAGTAGGATCTTTATGAGCTTCTAAGAAACACATTGAAACCATAGAAGTTGTTGTTGATTTTCCATGAGTACCAGAAACGCAAATAGTATTTCTAAAGCATTTAGTTATTTCACCTAAAAAATCAGCTCTTTCAATTATAGGAATACCAAG
>CALXKR010000024.1 GCA_944388895.1 uncultured Clostridia bacterium
GCCTGTTTAAACATGTCAACTAAGGTCATTTCTCCTGTGCTTCCACCGTTTCCATTTAAATATTCATCTAAGAAATTGCTTACCTTATCTAATTCATCTTGCTCATTTTTGCTTGCTTCTTCCCACTTTTTAGTTGCATTTTGGGCTCTTGTAAATATTCCATTATTTCCTATTGTTAAGTTTATTGCTACTGCTGCTAGTATTAATAACACTACTATTGTAACCACTAAAGCAATTAAAGTTATACCTTTTATTCCTTTTTGCATTTTTCTTAATCTTTTTTTATTTTCTTCCATATTACTCCTCCTATGTTTTTTATTTTGTAAATTTTTCTTTAATTCACATTATTATATTACCATTAATATTTTTTATTTGCAAGGGTGTTTTTATATATTTTTTTGAGACCCGTCCCCTTTTGACCCTTTTTTCTCCCTTTTGACTTTTTTGGCGACTTTTTTTACTTTTTCCTTTATTGTTTCGAATCGTGGAAAGGCTTCTATTAGTCTATTTCCTTGCCATGTTTTCTTTAATATTTCTTTTACTTTTTCTGTTATTTCTTTTGTATTATCTTTTTTGTTTTCACTTGTAACAGTTTTTACAGTTTTTGTTACTTTTGAAATAACATTGAATGATATTGTAACATCAGTTATTAATATTATTGCCATTATTATGCTTATTATATTTAATACGTTTTGTGGTATAAGTCCTAATAAATTATAGAAAAAAGGATTTAATAAATAGATTATTGCTAGTCCTAATATTCCAAATGGAACCATTGTTTCTAAGCAAATACGTCCATTAATATTAAATTTATTTTGACTATAGTCCCACCATCTTGCATGAAATATTTTTTCCATTGCAAAGCTTGTAAAATATTCTAGTGCACCTGATAGTATCATTGCCATGCAAAATACTACAATCCAGTCATCTTTATATCCTGATAGAGCTATTGTTATAATTACAGCTCCTGCTCCATATATTGGACAAATTGGTCCTATTAAAAATCCTCTATTTACTAGTTTTTTTTCTAAAAAAGAACATAATATTACTTCCATACACCAGCCTATAAATGAGTATATTAAGAAAAGTAAAAAAACTATTGCTATTTTTTCCATTTTATTTTATATGATTTAAAATCATATTCTCCCTTCTTTTTTTTTTCGAATTTTATTATACAATTTATTTTTTTAAAAATCAATTTTTTCTACTATTTTTTACTTTTTTCTCTTTTCTTTTTACTTTTTTTGTGATATTATATAAAAAAATTTGTCTAACAGAGGAGGAAAATTATGAAATTCAATAAATGTTCTCGTTGTGGTTGTTTTTTTTCATCAGTAGACGATGTATGTCCTAGTTGTAAATCCAAAGATGAAATAGATAAACATACTTTAAAAAACTACTTAGATAATAATGACAATCCTATTTCACTAGACAGTTTATCTTTTAATTCAGGTGTTGAACTTAAAAATATTAATAGATATATGGAGAGCAAAGAGTTTTCTACTTATAAAAAGATGATTGTTAACGATGATTTTAATAATGTAAAAATAAGTTTATAATAAAAAGAACTTTGGTTAATATTTAATTTTCCAAAGTTCTTTTTGTTTTTAACCTATAAATTTTATTTTTCCAAATCCTATATCACTATTATACATTTTTTCAAGCACTTTTTCTATATTTTCTTTTGTATAAACTGTTGTTATATGTCCTCCATTTGTAAGTTCATGGTATGGTGCTTCTATTTTTATTTTCTTTTCCCATTCGCATTCTTTAGGTATTTCAAATGATGTTGTATATGCATCTTTATCTGTTACACCTTTTACTTTTCCAAAGATTATTCTATCAAACTCCATAAATTCTTTTGCTAAATTTATATCGCTTTCTCCTGCTAAGCTAAAATTTAAATTATATTTATCGCAAAAGTAATCTACTTTTTTACGCATTTCTCCTACTATTTTTAGTCCTAGTTTTTGAGCTTCTTTACTTTCTGCATGATTTTTTCCAGTAAGTATTATCAAAGTTTCATTTAGTCCTAAAAATGATATTTTCATAATTCCTTGTTTTAAAATTTTCTTTACTTTATCTTCTAATTTCAGTTTTTCAGAATCTATCCATACATTTTCTTTCATTAAAAATGGAAAATTATATACTTTTTTATTTCCTTGTATTTCTAATCTTTCTAATAGTTGATCCTTTACTAATTCCATTTTTTGATTTAGCTCTATAAAAAATTCATCCATATTTTCTTTATGTTTAAGAGCTATTCTTGGCAAGTTTATTGTTGTTGTTGATAAAATTCCTCTGCCTGGAACTATTTCTTTATCTTCATCAATAACATTGTCTATTATTCTTGAACCACTTTCTAAATATGCTACCTCTGTATTATAGTCTCCTTCTTTGTATTTTTGACTATTAAATGAAGCGTCTAAAAATTCAAAGCATATATTTTTCTTGTTTTTTACTAACTCGCATGCTTTTTGTAACAAATCATAATTTTTATCATCTTTATTATAATTAGAACCTTTTTTTACTTTAAATACGGTAATTGGAGATATTGGCTTTTCATTGTTTCCAATTCCCTCTTCTATGCATTTAAATAAATTTAATGTAACCATTCTTCCTTCCATGCTTGTGTCTGTTCCTATATTTATTGTTGTAAATTTTGCATTATTGTTTTCTGTACATAAACTATTTAAGTTATGAACAAATGCTTCCATAGCTTGATAAACTAATTTGTTAGTTTTATCTAATGCACTTTTATATGTAATTCGGAACATTCTTTTTAATTCTTCAGCACCACGAGTAAATTTATAAAAGTTTTCTATGTCAAAATCTATTGTATTTAGTTTATCTATTTCTCTTTCAATACCATTTATTGCTATAAATTTATCATAGTCTGTATATTCTAATATGTCATAAATGCTTTGTCTAAATTGTTTTTTAAAAGTTCTTAATACCCCTGGAGCCATGTAATAGTCAAAAGCCGGTATTCCTTGCTCTCCTTCTTGGTCTTTTTGGTTTCCAGAAACTGCAATTATACTTAATACTGAATATGTAAATATATTTTGAGGCTCTCTTATAGAACTATTTTCAGTTGAAAAGCCATCTGTAAACAATTTTTCTAAATCTATTTCACAACTTTCAGTTGTCCCCATTGGATAAAAATCTAAATTATGAATATATATATCGCCATTTTCATGATTTTCTGCAAATTTTTTCTTTATTAAGTATGATGTAGCAAATTCTTTAGATACTGTACTTCCATAAGCTGACATTGTTTGTTTTGCTGTTTTATTATCTAGTACTATTTCTGCATTTTCTTTTGTTTTTAAGCCTAATTTTTCTAAAGCTTTTAAAAATTTATGTTTTCTTTTTTCATCAAAAAATATTTCTCTTGATTGTGCTCTATTTTCTCTATATGTTGAAAAAGAAGTATATACATCTTCATAGCCATTTTCTTTTAGTTCTTCTTCTATTAAGTCTTGAATTTCTTCTATCTTTATTCTTTCTGCATTTTTTGAAATTATTTTTTCAATAACCTTATTATATATTTTGTTTACATCGTCTTCTTCATATTTTTCTACACTATCAAAGCCTTTTTTTATTGCGATAGCTATTTTAGTTCCATCAAAGTTGACTTTTTTCCCATCTCTTTTAATTACAATCATACTAGATAATTTTTCTTCATTCATTTTTGCCTTCATCCTTTCTTAAGTTATAAATTAACTTAAAAAATATAATTGTTATATTTTTACTCTTGTATTATATATAATTCTTGGCTTAATACGTTTTCTCCTTTTTCTTTATCATTTGAATGAATGTATCCTAAAATTTCATCTTTTAAAACAGTGTCTCCTACCTTTTTTTCAAATACGAATCCTACAGATGCATCTATTTTGTCTTCTTTTTTTATTCTTCCTGCGCCCAAATATACTGACATTTTTCCTACAGTATATGCATCTAAGCTTACTATTTTACCAGATTTAGATGCTTTTATAGGAATAATATATTTTGCTTTTTCAAACTTTTCTGTATTTTCAATATATGAAATGTCTCCACCTTGTTTTTGTATTAGCTCTACAAATTTGTTATATGCTTTTCCATTAGAGATATTTTCTAATATTTTAGCCTTTCCTTCATCGAAGTTTTTAGCTTTGCCTGCTAATATTAGCATATTTGCTCCAAGTTCTGTAATTATGTTTTCTACGTCTTTTGGCATTATCTTTCCTTTTAAAACATCTATGGCTTCTATTACTTCTAAAGTATTTCCAACAGCATGTCCAACTGGCTCATTCATATCTGTTATTACACATATTGTTTCTTTACCTGCAAGCTTACCTATTCTTGTCATTACATCTGCTAATTTTTTTGCATCCTCCATGTTCTTCATAAAAGCTCCGCTTCCACAAGTAACATCTATAACAATTTTATTAGCTCCTGCTGCTATTTTTTTACTCATAATACTTGATGCAATTAGAGGAATACTTTCTGTACAACTAATTGTATCTCTTAATGCATATAATTTTTTATCTGCTGGAGCTAAATTTAAAGTTTGACCTATTAAACTTATTCCCATTTCTTTTACATTTTGAATAAATTTATCTACAGGAATATTTGTTGTATACCCAGGTATTGACTCTAATTTATCTACTGTTCCGCCAGTAAATCCTAATCCTCTTCCAGACATCTTAGCAACAGGAATTCCTAAAGATGCTATAATTGGCATTAATATAAGAGTTATTTTATCTCCTACACCTCCTGTGCTGTGTTTATCTACTACTTCTCCTAATGAAGATAAGTCAAGCACATCTCCAGAATATGCCATAGCAGTAGTTAAGTTAGTTATTTCCACGTCATTCATTCCATTTATATATATTGCCATAACCAAAGCTGCTGCTTGATAATCTGTAATATTATTATTTGTATATTCTTTTACAAAAAAATCAATTTCTTCTTTACTAAGTTCTTGTTTATCCCTTTTTTTAGCGATAATATCTAAAATATTCATTTGTTTCCTCCTAAATTTCTCATTATTTTTGCATACTTTGCACATTTATTAAACAAAATGTTTAATAAATGTTTTTCTATGTAATGGACATGGACCATATTTTTTTATAGCTTCTATGTGTTTAGCTGTTCCATATCCTTTATGATTTATAAAACCATACTCAGGGTATATTTCATCCCACTGTGCCATTATTCTATCCCTAGTAACCTTTGCTAGTATTGATGCTGCTGATATTGAATAGCAAGTTGCATCTCCTTTTATAATTGACTGATATGTTATTCCAAATGTGTCTATATCTTTTAATGCATCTACTATTACAATATCTGGCTTTGCATTTAATTTTTCAATAACTTGTCCTAGTGCTAAATGTAAACCTTTTTTAGTAGCATTTAATATATTTAGTTCATCTATTTCTTCTTGTGGTATAATTCCAATTCCGTAGGCTAAAGCTGTTTCACAAATTTCGTCATATAATAGTTCTCTTCTTTTTTCAGTTACTTTTTTAGAATCATTCATAAATTCTAATTTAGACTCTCTTGGCATAACCACTGCTCCAACTACAACAGGACCTGCAAGTGGTCCTCTTCCTGCTTCATCTATTCCGCAAATATATTTTAATCCTTCATTATATAAATTTTCTTCGTATTTTTTTAAATTTATAAGTCTTTCTTCTTCTTTTTCTTTCAATTTGTTATTCCTTTCTTTTCATGTTTCCTTTTATATGTTTATAAAGTTATATTCAATTAAAATTATTATTCTTCCAATTTATAAACTATTTCATTTGTTTCTTCATTCATGTATCCTTTAGTTATATATACACTATCTTCTTCATAGTTTACAATATAATAAGAATTTTCTTCATTTTGTACATCTATTTCCATATTATTTAAATCTTCATTAGATAAAACATAATATTTGTCTAGTTTATCTTCTGGTATTATATTTTTTTCTAGAAATTGTGCTACAATTTGATCTTCTTTCATATCTGATACTTTTTTACCTAATATATTATCTTCATTTTTATTTACTTTTGTATTCTCTTCAAGAATTTTGCATTTTCCTTGAATAAGTAACATATTTGCTTTTATATCTTCTAATTTTTTGTCTTTAGTAATTTTTTTAACTGTATAATATCCTAAAACTACTAATACTATTATTAAAACAATAATAAAAATTATAGCTAATAATCCCATTCCACTTTCCTTTTTCATATTGCCTCCTCATTTTCTAAGAGTATATATCATTTTCTAAAAAAAGGCAAGCACAAATAGTACAATGACTAGCATTAACGAAACGTTTCACTTTTTTTTCACATTTTTTTCACAAATGGGTTGTAATATATATATAAATTAGGTTAATATTATATTAAGAAGTAAAACTTCGAGAAAGGAAATAATTATGGATAATCAAAATAATAATAATAATTATATTAACACAAATGCAACTGAAACTAATTCAAGCAGTAGCTTTAAAGCCGCAAAAGCTCCTAAAGCTCCAAAACCACCTAAAGAGAAAAAAATCAAAAGCTCTACTGGTTTTGGTAAATCTGTAGCATTACCTTTTTTAAGTGGTGTTATTGGAACTACTCTTGTTTTAGGAGTATGTTTTAGTGTTCCTTCTATTAAGGATGCAATTATAGGAGATACATCTTCTTATCCTAGAGATAATAATTCTAATATTGATTATAATAATGTAAATTTAGATTTAGTTTCTTTATCTAATATTTCAGATACTGGTGTAGCTGTTGCTCAAAAAGTTTTACCATCAATTGTTGGTATTAGTGTAGAATATTCAGTTAATTCACTATTTTCTAGAAATCCATCAACTGCTACAGCTGAAGGTTCTGGTGTTATTATTAGCTCTGATGGATATATTTTAACTAATAACCATGTTATTGATACATCTAGCTCTTCATCTTCTAGTTCATATTATGAAGTAGAAAAGGCAACCAAAATTTCTGTATATTTATATAATGATGAAACACCTTATGAAGCTAAAATAGTTGGAACAGATGAACAAACAGATTTAGCTGTAATAAAAATTGATAAAACTGATTTAACTGCAGCAGAACTTGGTGACTCAGATACAGTACAAGTTGGTGAATGGTGTATGTCTGTTGGAAACCCTCTTGGAATGAAAAGTACAGTTTGCCAAGGATCTATAAGTGCTCTTAATAGAGAAATTACTGACTCTGATGGAAAAACCTATACTGTTCTTCAAACTGATGCAGCTATAAATGAAGGAAATAGTGGTGGTGCTTTAGTAAATAGTAAAGGGCAAGTAATTGGAATAAATACATTAAAAGCTTCTGGAGAAGGTGTTGAAGGTTTAGGTTTTGCAATTCCAATAAATTCAACAAAATCAATTTATCAAGACCTAATTCAATATAGTAAAGTAAAAAGACCTTATATTGGTATAACAGGTAGTGATATAACAGAAGATACACTAAAAGCTAATCCAACATTTGATTTAAAAATAGGTGCTTATGTAAGAAGTGTTGATGATTATTCTCCTGCTGAAAAAGCTGGACTTAAAGTTGGCGATATTATTATAGAGGCTGATGGTCAAAAAGTAGAAAGTATGGATGACTTAAATGATATAAAAAATACTCATCAAATTGGTGATAAAATGAATTTAAAATTATATAGAGACGGAAAAGAATTAACAGTAGAATTTACACTAGCAGAGCAACCTTAGTAAAAAAATATATATTAAAAATAGAAACTTTTATTTAAAAAGTTTCTATTTTTTTCAAATGTATCACATCTAGTTCACAAAATGGACAAAATGTGAAAGTATAATATATGCATAATCAGTAATTTAATTACTCCGATTACTGATTGAAACAAAAAACATCCCCTTTTATTTTCTGAAGAGAATACCCTTAAAAGTATTCTCTTTTTTATATTATATAAAGTTTATTTGATATTTATGTCACAAAAAAAGAACGTTATATTTCAAACGTTCTTTTAGTTATATACATACTTTTGTGGATTAACTTGTGCACCATTTAATCTTATTTCAAAATGTAAGTGGTTTCCTGTTGAATTACCTGTAGACCCTACTGCTGCAATTTTATCTCCGGCATTAACTTGTTGTCCTTTAGAAACATATAATTTACTGCAATGTCCATAATATGTTTCTACACCGTTTCCATGGTCTATAATAACTAAATATCCATATCCACTTTCCCATCCAGAATAAGTAATTGTACCACCTGCTGCTGCATATATTGGTGTACCACCAGCAGCTCCAATATCTATTCCTTTATGAGTATGATCTCTTACTCTTTCATTTGCTCCAAATCTTGATGTAATTCTACCTGTTACAGGTACGCAAGCTAAATATATTCCATTAACTGTTTTACTATCTTTTTCTTGTTTTTCTTCTAACTCTGTTTGTAATTCTTGTGTCATTTTTTCTTTAGCAATTTGAATATTTTCTTCATTTACTTCGTCTACATTTTCTAAATACATTGTATTGATTACTAAGTCTGGTTCTATTTCGCTATATGTTTCTTTTAAATTTTGTACAATTTCTTCAGCCTCTTCCATAGTGTTTACATATATTTTGTCTTCTTCATTATTTAAATCTGCAACTTCATAAACCCTATAAATATTTTTTGCACTTTCAGCTAATTTAGTCATTACAGCTTGTTCGTCAACTTGATTTCTACTTACTAAGCTCATTGTATACTGTACATTTTCTAATTCAACAAAAGCTACATTTTCTTCTTCTGGAACCAATACGTTTTCGTTTATTTCTTGTTTAAATTCTTCTTCGTCCCCTACGTAACCTATTTCTTCTCCATTTAAACTTACTGCATAAGCAGGTCTAAATTTAATAAATATTATTGCAATTATTATTGTCAAAGCAATAGCTATTATCTTAAAAAATTTCATCGTTCGTTTTGTATAATATGCTATTCTTTTACTTAAAATAAATTTTCACACTCCTTTTTTAGTGACGACAATATTAATTATACCACATATTCTTTACAATTTCAAATAAAAATATACTAAAAACGTATTTTTTTTCTAATTTGCCTATTTTTTTACATAAAAAAGGGCTAATTTTTATAAATTAGTCCCTAATTTGTTTCATTTTAGTATTATGTTAACTTATTTTATTATATCCCTTACAAATATTGAATTACCACTTGAATCAGTATATCTTAAGTTTGGAAATGTATATGACATAATATTATCATTAAAAATATAATCTAAAATATTTTTCTTTTTTTCTATTCCTTCATATGCATATTTGGCTCTATCCATATAAACACTTATTCCTAATATTGTTAAAAATACATCTATTACTAAAAAAGTAATTATAAATTTATCCCAAAAGCCTTCTGGAATTTTAGATATAAATTTATCTAGAAAAGTAATTATATATTCAATTAGTATAATAGATAAAATGCCCCAAAAAAACATATAGATTAATGAAATTCTTCCGTTAATTTGATAGGTCATATAAGAATAATCCCAAAATTTACTGCCATACATTATTTGTAAAACATAACTACAAATATATTCAAATATTGCCCCATACAGTGAGCCATAAAAGAAAAGCTTAATCTTTTTTCCTTTATATTCATTTAGTAGTACTATTAAAAATGCTGCTCCCACTCCATATATTGGGCAGAAAGGACCTAATATTAGTCCTTTTCTACTTTCTATAATTCCCATTGTTATAAAACCATACAATGTTTCTATTATAAGGCCTATTATACTAAATATAAGCACATACCAAATGATTTTATGAATTGTTAGTTGTTTTTTTTTCATTTAATTCTCCATTTTAATTTTTAGTTTATTAGTACATATTATAATCATTTATTTTGTTTTTATTAGTTTAAATGTATTTAAAGCCTTGCTATTTTATATTTCTATAACATCCATTTCAGATGTAAAGTTATTATTTCCATAAGCAAATATTATATATAATTCTCCATTTGGTCCTTTCATAAAAGTATTTATATTTTCTAATTTATACATTTCATCATTTGGATCTCTTTGATAAACTGTATATCCCGATTCTGCCATTTTATTAGCATCTTCACTTGCCTTTTTAATTGTATTTTCTATTTTTTTATTTACAACATTTTCTTCTATTCCTCTAGATACTAATATATCTTGGATGGTTACACCCTTTCCTGTTTTTAAATTATAGTTATAAGTTTGAACTATAATTCTTTGAGGGTTATCACCTTCTTTTATAGTTGCCATAATTCCAACAGATAATATATCATTATTTATATATGAAGTATAATCTAAATTATACACTGTGTATACAGTTGAATTAGTCATTATTGCATTAATTTTGTCTGCAAATACGCTTTGACTAATATTGTTATATTCTGCAGGTACATCTCCTTTAATATTTATTACAGGAATATTTACATCTATAGAATATTTTCCATCAACAGTTTGTATATTAGAATAAGCTGTATAAACAATATCTTTTGTATCGTCTAATTTAGAAACTTGTTCTGTATACTGATTAGAATAAAATTCATTAGTAAATAAATCTAAGAAAGATTGTTTAACATCCTGGCTTGTTACTAAATTTTGATTTCCACCAGCTGAAATATCATTTTCATAAGAATTTCCACTTGGCTCTTCCATAAAAAATTGTGCATATACTGCAATTACTATTGAAATCAAGCAAATTATAATTATTACTGTATACATTATATATCTTATTGTTTTAGAATTCATTTTGTTCTCCTACTTCTTATTTTTTTCATTTTAATTATAGCATTCTTTTATTTTTAGCACAAGATAATTTTTTCTAAAAGTTACACAAAAATCACAATTAAGTATGCCTAAAATATTTGACTATTGGGCGATTTTAATGTATTATATAGTAAGTTTAAAATAGATTGGAGAAAATGAGTATGTTATGTTCAGATTGTAAAAAAAATACAGCTGTCATTTTTGTAAATAAACAAAATGAAAAAGGTGAAATGAAAACTGAAGGATACTGTTATGAATGTGCTAAAAAAAGAGGTATTAACCCTTTAAACACATTTTCTAATACTTCTAATCTTTCAGAAAGTGATATAAATAATATGACAGAGCAGTTAAATGCTATGTTTAAAGACTTATCAGGAAATTTAGCAATTCAGGGAATATCTCAAGAAGATTTAGAAAAAATGTCTGAAGAAATGCAAAATGAAGATACTGATTCAGAAGATGATAATGCTCCAAAAGGTTTTGCAATTCCTCTTGGTTCAATTTTTTCAGGAATGTTTGGAAAAGATAATGAAAATAAACAAGAAGATTCAAAGACCAGAAAGGCTACTAAAGAAGATAAAAAACAAAATAAAAAATTAAAAACACTTTATACTTATGGAACAAACCTAACAAATAAAGCAAAAAATAACGAGATTGATAGAGTTATAGGCAGAAATAAAGAAATTTCTAGAGTTATTGAAATTCTTAACAGAAGAACTAAAAATAATCCTTGTTTAATTGGTGAACCAGGTGTTGGTAAAACAGCTATTGCCCAAGGATTAGCACTTAAAATTGCCACAGGCAATGTTCCTGCTAAACTTTTAAATAAAGAAGTATTTTTAATAGATATGACTGCTATTGTCGCTGGTACTCAATTTAGAGGTCAATTTGAAGCGAGAATGAAATCTATTATAGAAGAATGCAAATTAGCTGGTAATATCATATTGGTTATTGATGAAATTCATAATATTATTGGAGCTGGAGATGGTGATCATTCAATGAATGCTGCTAATATTTTAAAACCTTCTTTGGCTGATGGTAGCATCCAATTAATTGGTACAACTACTTTAAATGAATATAGAAAATATATTGAAAAAGACTCTGCATTAGAGCGTAGATTTCAACCTGTTATGGTTGAAGAACCTTCTATTAGTGACAGTATAGAAATTTTAAAAGGCATAAAAAACTACTATGAAGATTATCATAAAGTTCAAATTCCTGATGATGTTATTCGCCAAGCAGTTTTAATGTCTGAAAAATATATTCATGATAGATTTTTGCCTGATAAAGCAATTGATGTTTTAGATGAAGCTTGTTCAAGAATTAATTTAAATAACAAGGACTTATATGATTTAGAAGTTTTAAAAAATAAATTGTCTGAAGTTCAAGCTCAAAAAGAAGAAGCTGCTGAAGCTGATTCTACAGAAGATTATAAAAAAGCTGCTGAACTTAAGACTCAAGAATGTTCTTTAACTGAACAAATAGAATCAATAACTAAAAAAATGAAACCTGTTTCACTTACAGTAGCAGATATTGCTAGAGTAATAGAAAATTGGACAAAAATTCCTGTTCAAAAAATAACTGAAGAAGAAACAACTAAATTATTATCATTAGAAACTAATTTACATAAAAGAGTTATTGGTCAAAATGAAGCTGTAGAAGCTGTAAGCCGTGCTATTAGAAGAAACAGAGCTGGCCTAAAAAGCACTAAAAGACCACCATCTTTTATATTTGTTGGTCCTACTGGTGTTGGAAAAACAGAACTTGCTAAAGCCTTAGCTTGTGAAGTTTTTGGCACAGAAGAAGATATCATTAGAATTGATATGTCAGAATATATGGAAAGTAATTCTACAGCCAAACTAATTGGAGCTCCTCCAGGATACGTAGGTTATGACGATGCAGGTCAACTTACTGAAAAAGTAAAAAGACATCCATATTCTATTGTTCTTTTAGATGAAATTGAAAAAGCTCATGCAGATGTATTTAATATTTTACTACAAGTTTTAGACGATGGAAGATTAACTGATAGCCAAGGTAATACAGTAAGCTTTGAAAATACAATTATTATTATGACATCTAATGCAGGTTCTAATCAAAATATGAACTCAATTGGTTTTGGTGCAAGTACATATGCCAAAAACAAAGTTTATGATACATTAAAAGAAACTTTTAGACCTGAATTTTTAAATAGAGTAGATGAAATTGTTATATTTGATTCATTAAGTACAGATGAATTAACACAAATTGTTAACCTTATGTTAGAAGATACTCAAAATGTACTAAATGATAGAAATATAAAAATGTATGTATCTAATGAAGCTAAGCAATATTTATTAAACAAAGGTACAGATATTAAATATGGAGCAAGACCACTTAGAAGAGCTGTTCAAAGGTATATTGAAGATGAACTTTCTGACATGCTTTTAAGATCAGACCTAAAAAATGGTCAAAAAGTATTTGTAGATTTAACGGAAGATAAATTAACATTTAACGTAAAAGATTAGGGGGTTTTTTATAATGAAACACATACCAAATATTTTAACAATAATCAGATTTTTATTTATACCAGCAATTGTAATATCACTTATTTATGATAATTATTTATTAGCCTTAATTCTTTTTACCGTATCTTCTATTACTGATGTTTTAGATGGTAAAATAGCTAGAAAATACAATGTTATAACTGATTTTGGTAAACTTATGGATCCATTAGCTGATAAATTAACTCAGCTTTCAGTACTTTTAACACTATCAATAAAATGTGTCATTCCTATTTGGATTGTTCTTGTTCTTATATTAAAAGAATCAATAATGATTTCTGGAGCATCTTTTCTTTATGGAAAAAACTTAGTTGTATCTAGCAAATGGTATGGCAAATTAACTACGGTATTAATATATATTGCTGTGGTAAGTTCTTGTTTAATTAAAATATTTGATCTTCCTGACTTTGACATTTATATTTATATACTTGCAATTATATTCGCTATTTTCTCTTTATTAAAATACTTTACCTATTTTTATGGTAATGGATATTTACCTAATAAAGAGGAATTAAAAAAACAGTCTAAGACTGTTCCTGAAAAGAAAAAATAATTTTTCGCCCAAAGGGGACGCCCCTTTTTGGGCGAATTTCATTTCTATAACTATTAGTAATTTCAAATAATTTTTTTACTCAAAGTCTTCTAATTTTTGAGCAAGTTCACTATCTCCATTTGCAGTTATTCCCTGTTTTAACAACTCAACATCTTCTAAAGGTAAATAACTTATTGGTATATCTGTTTTTTCTTTTAACACTAAATTTCCATCATTATCTATATTAAATACAGCTATTTTATCATCTTGTATAGTTATTAAATAATGTTTATCACAAGTTCCGTCTAATTCTTTATATAGCTTAATTTCATTAGAACTAAATTCTTTTATTTGCCAGTCACTATATGCATTTTTAAAATATTCTTCATTTTTATTTACTTCTTCCTCTTCTATTTCTTCTTTTTGAATTATTGTATGTCCACATTCTTTATAATATTTTTCAAAATATATAACTGCATTAGGAGATACTTTGGTATCTGATTGATTTGTTTCAATAATATCATTTGCTATAACTTGATTTTTTAATTTATTATTTTCTATTAATTCATTTGCTTTTATTATTTCATTAACTTGAGCTTGTCTTGACTTATTGTCATCTAAAACTCCTACTATAATTCCTAATAACATTCCTAAAACAATTGCTACACAAATCAAAATAATAATTGTTGTTTTTTTCATATAACCATCTCCTATCAATATGGTTATATTTTCTCCATTTTTTTGTAATTTATTCACATTATTTTACAATTTTGTTATTTTTTAATTTAACTTTTCTTTTATACATGTATTAATAGTCATGTTTCCATTTGATTTTATTGATAATTCTATTTCTCCCATATAATCTGTTCTATAAATTGTAGCTCCGCTCTTTTCTATTCTTTCTATAACCCCTAAGTTTGGGTGTCCAAAATTATTATCTTTACCTACGCCTATTAATGCTATTTTAGGAAAAACAGTTTTAATAAAGTCATATGAACTAGATGTTTTTGACCCATGATGACCTACTTTAAGAACATCTGCCCTTAATTTTTCTTTATTTTTTTCATATAATTTTAATATTTTTTTCTCAGCAATTTCCTCTATATCTCCTGTAAAAAGCATTGAAAAATTGTTATATATTAATTTGCAAACTAAAGCATTATTATTTTTGGCATTGCCATTTATTATCTCATTATCTGGATATAATATCTCTATTTTTGCATTATTAAAATTGATGCTATCACCTTTTTTAACATAGATAATATTTATTTTTTTCTTTTTTGCTAGATTTAAAAACGTTTCAAATTCTTTAGAATTTTGCCCTAAACTAGAAATTATTGCATTTTTAACCTTTATATTATTTATAACATATTCTAGCCCTTGAAAATGATCTGCATCAAAATGTGATACTATTACATAGTCTAAATATGTTATTCCTCTATCTAATAAATATGGAAAAAGAGTTTTTTCCCCAACATCAAAACTATCTGAATATAAGCTTCCTCCTCCATCTATTAAAATATTTTTGTTATCAACTCTTATTAATGTACTATCTCCCTGTCCTACATCTATAAAATTAATAGTTAAGTTTTTCTTTGTAGAATCAGCAAGTGGATATATAAAATTAAATATAATAATTATTATTAATAAAATAGAAGAATATTTTTGTTTTTTATTTTTTACATTCTTTTCTTTATAGTAAAATAGTATAAATAAATTTAAGTAAAACAATACTAGCATTAATTTATTTGGAGTTGGCACAAATACCTTTGAAAATGGCAAATTAGCGCAAATATGTGCTATATATAATATGA
>CALXKR010000025.1 GCA_944388895.1 uncultured Clostridia bacterium
TAGGGGGAACGGTTTTTAATAATTATTAGGAAAATGAGTTGTTTCTCCTAATTGTCGTTCATCTGGTTCATGTGGATCTTTTTCATCATCATTAGCCTTTTCTTTTTTAGAATGAATAGATACAATTAATTCTTCATCAGGATTTTCTTGTGCTTGCTTCATAAGTTCATTATTTTTATAATCTGAATATGGAACTTTTACAGAAGCTGATTCTATTTCTGTTGCTCTTCTACTTTCACCAACAATTAAGAAAGCTTGAGTTTTATTTTCACTATTATTACTATCTATTGCTAAAGAGTAATCAGGATTATCTTTTCTTCTAAATTCAATTTCAGGAAGTCTTGTTCCATGGATTCCATCTGCTTCAACAGTACTGAAACTTTTTTCAGATGAAGAAATTTCTAGATTTTTTTCTAATTTTAAACTTCCATCGCTAATGTCAAATAATTTCCAATCTCCATTTATTTGAATAGCTAAAAGCTTATCAGCATCTATATTTAAAAATTCTTTTATTGTATCATCAGAAGTAGCCAGCTCGTTAGTATCAATTTCCATACCTAAAGTAGAGTATTTTCTTAATTTCTCTTGCGCTGTTTTAGTTTGCTCATCTATACTAGCTTGAGAATTAAATTGTACAATATTTAGATCTTTAACATCCTCTGGTTTCATTTCAAGAGCCTTACTAACTTCTTTAATTTGCTCATTTTCAAGTTCAGATAAAGATTTTGAGGATTGATCTTTATAAACTCTTGAAATTAAAGAACTTTCTTCAAAATTTCCCAATCCTAATTCTTCTATGATTTTCCCTTCTTGATATTCTTTATCAGAAATAGGAGGACAAAGAAGTTTTCCTTGATCATTATAAAATTCGTGATAAAGTTCTCCATCTTTTTCAAATAATACTTCATATACAGTTTGGGTAACTTCAATATCTTGTTCGTTTTGCTTTACTTTA
This sequence comes from uncultured Clostridia bacterium, assembly GCA_944388895.1. Classification (GTDB taxonomy): domain Bacteria; phylum Bacillota; class Clostridia; order TANB77; family CAG-508; genus CAG-793. Next base: position 956 of record CALXKR010000025.1, read on the forward strand.
AAAGTCAAGCTATCATGTTTTATTATATCTACAGCGTATTCTTTACCACTTGCAATTTTATCTTTTTTTTGATTTGAAACAACATCTAACATTCTGTCCAATTCTTGTATATCAAATAATCTTTCTAATTCTTGATTCATATAAAATTAACCTTTCCTAAATATTTTTTACATTATAGCAAAATAAAAAATAAAAGTAAAGAAGTATTGACAATACAAAACAAATGTTTTATAATTATTTGAGCAAATAAAATATAGGTGGGAAAATTATGAATGATAAAATAATAATAAAGGGAGCCAAAGAGCATAATTTAAAAAATATTGACATTGAAATACCTAAAGATAAATTAGTTGTTATTACAGGTCTTTCTGGTTCTGGTAAATCTTCTTTAGCATTTGATACACTTTATGCAGAAGGTCAAAGAAGATATGTAGAAAGTTTATCTTCTTATGCTAGACAGTTTTTAGGAATGATGGATAAGCCAAATGTCGAATCAATAGAAGGCTTATCACCAGCAATTTCTATAGACCAAAAAACAACATCTAAAAATCCACGTTCAACAGTTGGAACTGTTACAGAAATATATGATTATATTCGTCTTTTATATGCAAGAATAGGTGTGCCATATTGTCCTAAATGTGGTAAAAAAATAGAAAAACAAACTATTGATCAAATAGTAGACAATGTTTTAGAATTGCAAGAAGGAACTAAAATACAAATTTTAGCTCCTGTTATTAGGGGCAGAAAAGGTGAATACAAAAAACTTTTAGAAGATTTTCAAAAAGAAGGATTTGTAAGGGCAAGAATAGATGGCAATATTATAGAGCTTACAGATGATATTGATATAGATAGAAAGAAAAAACATAATATAGATATAGTTATAGATAGATTGGTTATAAAACAAGATATAAGGGCAAGACTTACAGAATCAATAGAAACTGCAATGAAAAATGCTAATAATCTTGTTACTATTGATATTATTGGTGATAAAGAAAGACTATATAGTGGAAATTATGCATGCCCAGATTGTAATATAAGTTTTGAAGAACTTTCTCCTAGAATGTTTTCATTTAATAATCCTGTTGGAGCTTGTCCAATTTGTACAGGTATAGGCTACTTAATGAAAATGGATGAGGACTTAATTGTTCCGGATAAAAACTTAACATTATATAATGGTATTAAAGCTTTTGGTGCAAGTACAATGAAAAAAGGTGATACTATGGCTAAAATGTATTTTGAAGCCATAGGAAAACATTATAATGTGGACATTTCAAAACCTATAAAAGATCTTCCAAGAGAATTTTTAGACAAAATATTATATGGTACTGGAGATGAAGAAATAGAATTTGAATTTACAAGTCCTTATGGTACTAGAAAATATATTGCTCCATTTGAAGGTGTAATTCCAACATTGGAAAGACGTCATAGAGAAACTAAATCTCAAGGTATGATGCAATTTTATGAATTATATATGAGCAATAAAGAATGTCCTGAATGCCATGGAGCAAGACTAAAAAAAGAAAGTTTATCTGTAAAAGTTGGAACAAAAAATATAAACGAACTTACAGATATGTCAATAACTCATATAAAAGATTATATTAACAGTTTAGTTTTAAGTGAAAAAGATTCAATAATAGCAGACCAAATATTAAAAGAACTTAATAAAAGATTGCAATTTTTAATAGATGTAGGGTTAGATTATTTGACATTATCAAGAAGTGCAGCTACACTTTCAGGAGGAGAGTCACAAAGAATTAGGCTTGCAACTCAAATTGGTTCAGGACTTACTGGAGTTATGTATATTCTAGATGAACCAAGTATAGGTCTACACCAAAGGGATAATGACAAATTAATTGCTACACTTAAAAAATTAAGAGATTTAGGTAACTCAGTTATAGTTGTAGAACATGACACAGATACAATGTATGCAGCAGATCAGGTTATAGATATTGGTCCATATGCTGGCGTTCATGGTGGAAAAGTAATGGCACAAGGTACAGCTGAAGAAATATCTAAAATTCCAGATTCAATAACTGGGCAGTATTTATCAGGAAGAAAACAAATTGTTGTACCTAAAAAAAGAAGAAAATCAAATGGAAATGCTATTGAAGTTATTGGAGCTACAGAACACAACTTGAAAAATGTTAGTGTAAAATTTCCACTTGGACAATTTGTTTGTGTAACAGGTGTTTCTGGTTCTGGAAAAAGTACATTAGTAAATGAGGTACTTTATAAAAACATAAATAAAACATTAAACGGTTCAAATGAAAAAACAGGAAAATGCAAAGAAATAAAAGGCCTTCACAATATAGATAAAATAATCAACATTGACCAATCACCAATAGGAAGAACTCCTCGTTCTAATCCAGCAACTTATACAGGAGTTTTTGATATAATTAGAGACCTTTTTGCAACTACAAATGAAGCTAAAATGAGAGGATATGACAAAGGTAGATTTAGTTTTAATGTTTCAGGTGGAAGATGTGAAGCTTGTAATGGCGATGGAATTATTAAAATAGAAATGAACTTTTTATCAGATGTTTATGTCCCTTGTGAAATTTGTAAAGGAAAAAGGTATAATAAAGAAACATTAGAAGTAAAATATAAAGGAAAAAATATTTCAGATGTATTAGATATGACAGTAGAAGAAGCTTTAGAATTTTTTGAAAATATACCAAGAATAAAGCAAAAAATTCAAACACTTAATGATGTGGGTCTTGGTTATATAAAGCTTGGACAACCATCAACGACTCTTTCTGGTGGAGAGGCTCAAAGAATAAAACTTGCAACAGAACTTTCTAAGCGTTCTACTGGAAAAACTTTATATATATTAGACGAACCAACAACAGGTTTACACATAGATGATGTTCATAGATTAGTAGATATTTTACAAAGACTAGTAGACAATGGAAATTCAGTTTTTGTAATAGAACATAATTTAGATTTAATAAAAACTTGTGATCACATTATAGACTTAGGACCAGAAGGTGGAGATAAAGGTGGAGAAATTATAGCTGTTGGTACACCAGAAAAAATATGTAAAAATGAAAGAAGCTATACAGGAATGTTTTTAAAAAAATATTTAGAATAGTTAGAAGGTAAAATTATGATAAAATACATTATGTCAGATTTATCAGAAGTAATAATGCAAGGATATATGGGAGTAGGGCAAGAGCTAAGCCCTATTCTTAATATTCCAGTAGAAGAAATAGAATTAGAAAAAACTAAAAATTTTCCATTATTCATAAAACTTATGGAAGGTAAATTAAGTGAAGACGAATATATAAAAAAATTCTTAGAAATAACAAAATGGAATATATCTATTGAAGATTTCAAAAATGTTGTTAGAAAAGTATTAAAAAAGAAAATACCAGGTACAATAGAGATATTAAAAGAACTAAAAAAGTACTATAAATTAGTTTTATTATCAGACAATGTAAGAGAATGGGTAGATTATATTTTAAATGTAAATAAAGATTTAGAAATTTTTGATTATAAGTTTTTTTCATATGAGTTAGAGTCTATAAAAGAAGATAATATTACTTTTGTAAAAGTATTGGGTAAAATAAAAGCAAAACCTGAAGAAGTATTTTTTATAGATGACTCTTTGGAAAATATAAAATCTGCTGAAAGTATAGGCATTACAGGAGTACAATTTACTACAGCTAAAGAATTAGAACAAAAATTAAAAGAAAAGTTAATATTAAAATAAAAATGTCAAGATTTCTTGGCATTTTTTGTATATATGAAATATTGAATTATTAAATTTGATAATATATAATACAAATAATATAATACAATTTATGAAAAAATTTCCTTTACTTATAAATTTCTTAATGATATAATTCAATATACACCAAAAATATTTAAATCTATAAAAAGTAATTAACATTTTAAAGGAGAATTTAAATGAATAAAAATATAGTAATAGGAATAGAAGGAATGGTTGCAGCAGGAAAAACATCAACTTGTATAGAATTAGTAAAACTAATTCCTAATTGCATATTTATAGATGCTGGAAAAATTTATAGAGGAATTATTGAAGCATTAAGAAAAAATAATGTTGAATTGAAAGAAAATAATTTTGCAAGTATAAATCCAATGGACTTAATGAAGAAATTGCAAGTAGAATTTAAAATAGAAGAAGGTATTACTCAAATATATATTGATGGGAAAAAAGTAGAAGCTAAAGAAATAGAAAGTGCCGAAAACTCAATGGAAGTTAGCAAAATGGCAACAAGTGCTAATGAAAAGGACTTATACAAATTTGCTAGAAATGTAGTTGACACATATAGAAAAAAATTTAATATTATATTATCAGCAAGAGATTTAGTTTCTTTGTATCCTGATATGACTTGTCACATATACATAACTGCAAGCTTAGAAGAAAGAGTAAAAAGAAGATATTATCAATATTCACAAAAATATACACTTCAAGAAATAGAAAATATGATAAAACAGAGAGATGAAATACATGAAAAAGCAGGATTTAATAAGTTCTATGAAAGAAGTATAAAAGTAGATGTAACAGAGTGCAAAGATGCAAAAGAATCGGCTAAAAAAGTTTTTAGCAATATAGGAGGATTCATAAATGAACTATGTAAATAAAAAATTAGTAGAATTTAATAATGAAATAAAAAACAAAAGAATAGCAGTAATAGGACTTGGAGTTAGTAATATTCCCTTAATAGATTATTTTTATGCACATGGTGCAAATGTGGTAGCTTTTGATAACAGGAACAAAGAAAATATTGATTTTAGTGTTATTCAAAAGTTAGAAGACTATAATATGTTATACTATTTAGGAGAAAACAGTTTAGAACATTTAATAGGTTTTGACTATATATTTCGTTCACCAAGTTGTAGACCAGACATACCAGAAATTGTAAAAGAAGTTGAAAATGGAGCAATATTAACTTCAGAAATAGAAAAAGTATTAGAACTTTCGCCTAGTACAGTAATAGGAGTTACAGGAAGTGATGGAAAAACAACAACTACAACATTAATATACAAAATATTAGAAGCAAATGGATATAAATGCTTTTTAGGAGGAAATATAGGAACTCCTTTATTTACAAGAATTTCAGAAATGAAGCCAGAAGATATGGTTGTACTTGAACTAAGTAGTTTTCAATTAATGAATATGAAAATTAGTCCTAAAGTAGCAGTTGTTACAAACATTTCACCAAATCACTTAAATGTACACAAAGATTATCAAGAATATATTGATAGCAAAATGAACATATTTTTACATCAAGATGAAAATGGAATTTTAGTTATTAATGCGGATAATGAAATAACAAAAGGATTTTACAAAAAGGCAAAAGGAAAAGTAAGATACTTTAGCAGTAATCAAATTCTTGAAAATGGAATTATTTTTGATAAATCAGAAAAAATTATAAAATTATGTGAAGATGGTGTTAGAAAACATTTAATAAAACAAAAAAATATGAAACTAAGAGGAAATCATAATTGTGAAAATGCTTGTGCAGCAATTAGTGCAACATTAGATTATTCTAAAGAAGATATTACAAGAAAAACAATTGAAGAATTTCCAGGAGTTGAGCATAGATTAGAATATATAAGAACTATTGATGGAGTAGAATGGTTTAATGATTCTATTGGAAGTAGTCCATCAAGAACAATTGCTGGGTTAAATTCATTTGAAGAAAAAATTGTTTTAATTGCAGGAGGGTATGATAAACATTTAGATTATACTCCAATTGCAAAACCAATTCTTCAAAATGTAAGCAAATTAATATTAATAGGTCAAACCGCTGACAAAATAGAAAAAGCTGTAAAAGATGAGGCAAGTTTAGAAGGCAAATCACTACCAATATACAGATGTAATAAATTTGAAGAAATAGTAACAATAGCTAAAGAAGTAGCTACTGAAGGTGAAATTGTTCTTTTCTCACCAGCAAGTGCTAGTTTTGACTTATTTAAAAATTTCGAAGAAAGAGGAAACTATTTTAAAGAATTAGTAAACAATTTGTAAATTTATAAAGTGTAACCAAAAATACTTTTTAGCATATTATAGGCTAGGAGGTATTTTTATGTATTATCAAAATTATGAAGATTATATGAGAAATGTATTAGGGAGAAATTATACTCCAGAAAATATGATGAATTTTGAACCACAAAGTTATCCATACAATTATTATATGCCTACATATAGAAATAATCAAACACAAAATACAGATAAAGATACGAATATAATAAAACTTAAAAAAATGTATCCAGAGATATACAATATTTTAAAACCTATGGTTGAAAAAATTGTAGAAGAAAATAAATTAAAAGAAATAACACAAGAATTAATAGAAACAATGACTAAAAAAATTTATGAAACAGTTGAAGATGATATGACTGTAAGGCAAGTTTCGAGTAATCCTATAAATGATGGAAAAATAAGAAATTTAAATTCTACACAGATAACTACTTCAAATATTAAACAACCTGCCAGAAAACCAGGAAATCCAACTTTAAAAGATTTAATTAGAATACTAATTATAAATAGAATTTTAGAAAATATTTTAGGAAATAAACTTAATGAACCATCCAAGGTACCCAATATAGGTCCAGCATTTCCATCAGAAAGGCCAGAAATGAGACCACCAATGATGCATGGCCCAATGCCAAGAATGTCTTATCCAGTAATGAATTATTTTAATACACCCTATCCAGAAGATGAATATTTAGGATAATTTGACATTTTTTTGTATATCATATAATATATTATATATACTAATGAAAAGGAGAAAATTATGACGGTAACAGATGATGTAAAAATTCGCAAACACAATATGAAATTATACCCTAAATACTTAATGCTGGGATTTGACTTGCTATTTTTCTATGGAGTAAGAGTTATGTTCCTTTCAAAAGTAAAAGGAATGGATGATTCTCAAATATTATTATCATCTACAATTTATGCTCTATCCATGACGCTAATGCAAATTCCAGCTACTTTAGTTGCTACAAAAATTGGTTATAAAAATAGCGCCATTTTAGGTAATATAATAAATATAGTATGGGGAATTTTAATGATTGCTTTAAAATCATTTACTGGATTAGTAATTGCCCAAGCTCTAAGTGGAATTGCATATGCTCTTAAATATGTTTCAGAATCAAATTTATTAAGCACATCTATTCCGCAAGCTACTCCATATCAAAGAAATGAAATTTTTACAAGAATAGATAAAAAAGGCTTTTCAAGATATTATATTATATCTGCTGTAGCCACTGTTATATCTGGATTTTTATATGATGTAAATCCATATATACCTGTTGTTCTTTGCTTGGTATGCATTATTGCATCTACAATAATGTCTTTTAATTTTATAGAAATAAAGGAAGAAGAAAAATACTCTAAAGAATTTAAAGAATATATAAAAGAACTAAAAAAAGGTTATAAGTTTATAACAAAATCTAAAAGACTAAGAGCTTTACTTCTTATGACTGGAGTGGCATGGGGAATAATAGGGCTTTTAGACACATACCAATTAACTCTTTTGCAAAATATAGGAGCATCATCAGTTCAAATTGGACTAGTTTTTGCAGGATTTGAATTAACTAAAGGATTGTTCTCTAATAGTGCAAAAAATTATAATAAAAGATATAAAAATAGATCATTAACCAATATATTATTAACATTTGCAACTGGTTTTATTTTAGCAGGTGTAATTGCAGCATTAAATATTCCATTTAATATAAAATTTACATTGCTTATAATTATATTGTTAATATTGGGTGCTAACAATGCAATAGACCAAATATTAGCTAAAAAATATATTAATAATTTTACTAATACAAAAATTTTACCTGCAATTTACTCTTCAAAATCTATAGCAGACAATTTATGCAGAACAATTATTACACTTGTTGGTTCAGGGGTATTAGGAGTATTTAATATAAATGAATCAATGGCAATAATGGGAGTTGGAATATTAATAGTATCTTTACTTTTAGTAATATATTCTAAAGATAAATTAGGGTTAAAACCAGATGATTATACACAAAAAGATATATATAAAAGATAAAAATTGAATATTTTATAAAATTTCACATATAATAACAGTAGCTAAAACAGAGGAGAAATGTGAAATGGTGTCTGATGTAAATTATTGGAGTAAAGTATTAAAGCGATTATTTTTATTAGCTTTAACAATTGGAGTAATACTCATTTTTTTCAAGTTATCAATATTTTACATGCCATTTCTAATATCTTTTGTTTTAGCTTTATTATTAGAACCAATTATTAGATTTTTAATGAAAAAATGGAAGTGGACAAGAAGAATTAGTGCAATTTTTGTAATAGTTATTTCACTTCTAATTATTGTGGGAATTTTAGCATGGGGAGTTGTTACATTATTTTCAGAAGCTAATAATTTATTAGATAGTTCTGAATTATATTATAATAAAGCAAAAGAATTAATTGATTCCATGTCTCAAAACATAAATATAATGAATAGAATTCCGCCGGAATTACAATCTAGCTTAGAAACAGTGGAAAATAATATTATAAATACTGTAACTAATTGGATTACAGGAGTTTTAACAGGAATAACTAATTGGGTTATGGAAGTACCAAATTTAATTTTGGCAATTTTCTTTTCAATAATGTCTTTGTATTTTTTGTGCACAGACAAAATTTATATGATAGATCAACTAGAACACCATTTGCCAGAAACTTGGATGAAAAGGTTAAGCAAGCATATTAAAGAAATTGCTAAAGCATTAGCAGAATATTTAAGAGCAGAAGCAACATTAATATTTATATCTTTTATAATTTCTCTAATCGGCTTAACTATTTATAGCTTTATGGGATTAAATGTTCCATTTCCACTTTTAGCAGCATTAGGAATAGGATTTGTAGATGCTTTGCCAATACTAGGATCTGGAACAGTAATGGTGCCTTGGGCAATTTTAAGTGCTTTAAATGGGGACATTGTTTTAGGTATAGCAATAATTGGCTTATGGGCAATTATGAGTATAGTAAGACAATTTTTGGAACCAAGGTTAGTTGGAAAACATATAGGAATACATCCAGCATTTACATTAATTGCAATGTATACTGGATATAAAATTTGGAATGTTACAGGACTAATTATAGGTCCAATATTATTAATTATATTAAAAAATATTTTTGCAGGACTATTAGACAAAGGTGTTATAAAAGCTATATTTGATAGATAAATTAATCAGTAGGCAAATGAACAAATTCATCTTTAGGAGCTTTAGTGGTTTTTATATTTGAAATTTCTAAAATAGGAATTTCACCATTATAGTTTCCTTTTTTTATTGTTCCGGTTACTTCTAACCAAGTGCCGGAACTATATTTTTCAGCTTCATTACATTCGCAAAGCATACCAACTACAACTGCAGCACTATTATCATCAAAAACCATTGTTCTAGCAATAACAAATTCATTACTAGAAAAATTAGGAAGCTTATATACATATCCGACAATTTTTACTGTTTTCCCATTATAACTGTTTATATTTTCATGAGATATCTTCAAAAAATTTGTATATTCTTCAGAAGTAATTTCTATTATTTCACTATTTTGAACACTCATATTATTAGTAGGGTTAAATATTTTTAAACTTGCAAGAACTAATAGGGCAACTATCAAAATTATAAGAAACACAAGAGTAACCTTCCATATTTTTTTACTATCTACCTTAAAATTACAAATAAACATAGTTAAATCTCCTTTGATAAAAGTGTATGATATAGTGCATGTCTTATATGATATAATTTGAAATCTTTCTAGGAAAATTTACCTTTAAACCTTGTCAAAAATTAAATTAAGTGATATAGTATACAGGTATAAAAATGATTACATACGAGAAAAGAGGAAAATTATGAAACTATTTAAATCTTATAGCGAAAAAGAAGTAAAAAGAATTATGCCAATAGTTAATAAAATTAATGGTCTAGAGGCAGAAATATCTAAACTACCAGATGATGAATTAAAAGCAAAAACAGCTTATTTTAAAGATTTATTAAAAGAAGGAAAAACATTAGACGATATTTTACCTGAAGCATTTGCAGTAGTTAGAGAAGCATCTAAAAGAGTACTAGGAATGAGACATTTTGATGTTCAATTAATAGGGGGTATCATTTTACATCAAGGTAGAATTGCCGAAATGAGAACTGGTGAAGGAAAAACATTAGTTGCAACACTTCCAGCATACTTAAATGCCCTAACAGAAAATGGCGTTCATGTTATTACTGTAAATGACTATCTAGCAAAAAGAGATAGTGAATGGATGGGAAAATTATATAATTTCTTAGGTTTAACAGTTGGTTTAGTTATTAGTGGAATGAAACCAAATGAAAAACAACAAGCATATAATTGTGATATTACTTATGGAACAAACAACGAATTTGGATTCGATTATTTAAGAGACAATATGGTTGTTTATTCAAATCAATTAGTACAAAGAAAATTAAACTATGCTATCGTTGATGAAATAGATAGTATATTAATAGATGAAGCAAGAACTCCACTTATAATTTCAGGTAGAGCTAATCAAGCATCTGACATATATAAAAAAGCAGATAGATTTGTATCAAAATTAGAAGCAAAAACAATTATAGAAGAAGATGTTAAAGATGAAGAACAAGCAGAAGACAATGAAAAATATGATTACATTGTTGACCTAAAAGCAAAATCAGCTTCACTTACACAAAAAGGTATTGCAAAAGCTGAAAAAGAATTTGGCTTGGAAAACTATAACGATATAGAAAACTCAGAATTAGTACATGCTGTAAATCAAGCTTTAAGAGCTCATGGAATAATGAAAAGAGAAGTTGATTACATTGTAAAAGAAGGTCAAGTTCTAATTGTAGACGAATTTACTGGACGTATAATGTATGGTAGAAGATACAACAATGGTTTACATCAAGCAATTGAAGCTAAAGAACATGTAAAAGTAGCGGATGAATCTAAAACACTTGCAAATATTACATTCCAAAATTATTTTAGAATGTATGATAAATTATCTGGTATGACTGGTACTGCTATGACAGAAGAAGAAGAATTCCAAGAAATTTATAAATTAGATGTTATAGAAATACCAACAAATAAGCCAATGCAAAGAAAAGATAACTCTGATATTATTTACAAAAATGAAGATACTAAATTTAGAGCAGTTATTAGAGATATAAAAGCAAGCTATGAAAAAGGACAACCAGTACTAGTAGGTACAGTATCTATTGCTAAATCTGAAAAATTAAGCAAAATGTTAGATAAAGAAAAAATACCACATCAAGTATTAAATGCTAAATATCATGAAAAAGAAGCAGAAATAATTGCACAAGCAGGTAAATATAAAGCTGTAACTATAGCTACAAACATGGCTGGACGTGGTACAGATATTATGCTTGGTGGAAATAGTGAATATCTAGCAAAACAAGAAATGAGAAAAAATTATTCTTATGAAGAAATCGAAGAAGCAACTGCTTTCAACGAGACAGATGATGAAGAAATTTTAGCTAGAAGAAAACTATTTAGAGACTTAGTAAAGAAATATGACAAAGGTATAGAAAATGAAAAACAAAAAGTAATAGATGCAGGTGGACTAAAAATAATTGGTACAGAAAGACATGAATCAAGACGTATAGATAACCAATTAAGAGGACGTTCAGGACGTCAAGGAGATCCAGGAGAATCAAGATTTTATATTGCCTTAGATGACGACCTAATGAAAATATTTGGTGGAAATATGATTACTAAAGTATATAATACATTAGGTGCATCAGAAGATTTACCAATTGAATCAAAAATAATTTCTAGAGCAGTTGAAAATGCTCAAAAGAAAGTTGAAGGTAGAAACTTTAGTATAAGAAAGAATGTTCTTCAATATGACGACGTTATGAACAAGCAAAGAGAAATTATATATAAACAAAGAAGAGAAGTTCTTGATGGCGAAAACTTAAAAGACAATGTTTCTACAATGATAGATTCAGTTGCAGATACAATAGTTCCAATGTATATTAATGAAACTAGTCAAGATGCTGAAGGTGTTTTACAAGAAGTTTCAAATGAATTTGGAATTGAAGAATTAGATTCTTTAAAGAAAGAAAAAATATTAGCTGAAGATGTTATCAAAGAAATAAAAGAAAAAGCTCATAGCATTTATGAAGAAAAATCTGAAAAATTTGGTGAAACATTTAGCGAACTTGAAAGAGTAGTAATGCTTAAAATAGTTGATCAAAAATGGATGGAACACATAGATGATATGGACGAATTAAAAAATGGTATTGGTCTTCGTGCATATGGACAAAAAGATCCAGTTGTTGTATACAGAATGGAAGGATTTGATATGTTTGATCAAATGATTAATGATATCAAATTTGATGTAGTAAAATTATTAATGCATGCAACTAAGAGAGATGAAGGAGCATCTAGAAAAGAAGCAGCAAAAATTACAGATGCTAAGTTACAAGAAAAAGCTGCTATTGAACTTGTAGATGGTAAACTTTCTCCAAAAGAGGGTGGAGTTAATAAAACAATAGTTAATGATACACCAAAGGTAGGAAGAAATGATCCATGTCCATGTGGTTCGGGTAAAAAATATAAGAATTGTTGTGGAAAGAACGCATAAATAAAGGGAAAAACGAATTTTTAAAAATTAACAAATTTGTTTTTTGTCAACAAATTAAATAAGATGTGGACAAAATCCACTGAAAATAAAGGATGTCAGCGAAAATAAATTTGTTGACATCTTTTATTTTTTTAAAGGAGGTAAAATATTAATGAAAATGTTAGATGTTTTAAAAACAAATTCCAATATTTTAAATGCCAAACTTGAATCTAGTAGATTATATGATCATAATGGAATGAAAGGAACTTGCAGAGAAGAAGATCTAATTAATGTAATAAGAGATTGTATACCAGAATGCTATGGAATGAGAGCAGGACAAATCTTTAGTCAAAATGATAAGATTAGTAAACAAATTGATGTAGTTATATTTGATAATATATTTTCTAATTATTTTAAAAAAGATTCATCTGCATATTTATTTCCATGTGAATCAATTTATGGAAGTATAGAAGTAAAATCAATGTTAGATAAGGAATCATTTAATCAAGCAATAGAAAATATTAAATCTGTAAGAGAATTGGACAGAGAACCTTCTAATTGTCTAGATGTAACACCCATAAGGCATTTAGATTTGAGCAAACAATCTTTTAAATATAATGAGGATAAATTAAATGAATATGTCAATGTCATTTTTGCATATGATTCAGTTAGTGAAGATACGCTAATTGATTATATTAAAAATCTAAAATACGATTATGAACTGTTACCAACATTTATTTATGTCCATAAAAAAGGATTGATATTTTCAAAAGTTTATTGTGATGAAGATAAATCAGAATTAGGTAAAAAATCATATATTGGAATGAATCATAAAACAAATAATAATTATACTATATCAAAGTATGGAGAAGATGCTATAACTGCTTTTTTATTCTATTAAATGCAATGTTAGAGCAAATTCAATTAAAATCAATTAATTATTCAGATTTATGTAATAATAAACTTAATGAATTGAAAAAAGATAATGATATTTTGATAAATTAAGTGTAGCAAAACATGCTGCACTTTTTAATTTACAATAATAATGATTAAAGAGAAAGGAAGATGATAAGATGATTAATATTAGAAAAAGAGGAAATGTTTATCAATATTTGCATTAACCTGGGAAGATGTAGATTTAGACAATAGAATAATTAAAATAAATAAAACCGTCTATGCTAAGGATAACGAGAAAAAAGGCAGGTGGTATATAGGTACAACTAAAACTGAGTGGAGTTACAGAGAATTTTATATTTGTGATACTTTGTATAAAGCATTATATAATTACAAAATATAACAACAATTATAAAGATAAGATATGTTAATGATTATAAAAAGTATTGATTAGAGCCAATAAAAAATAAATATGGTAAAATAGCTAAATAAAAAATAATTGAAAGTAAATATTATATATTTAGTACAGGAAAATCAAGAAAATAAGACTTATATATTTTCTTTATTATTATAAAATCTATTGATATTAAATGTAATATATAGTAGAATAATAGAAAATAAATAAAAATTTCGAAAGACAATCATAAGTAATATTAAATTGCTTGTTTTCTTTTAGAAAGACTAACTATATGAATGTCAATAGTTTTTCTCAAAAAATTAAAAATATTAGTACATTGAAAATCGCATGACA
>CALXKR010000026.1 GCA_944388895.1 uncultured Clostridia bacterium
TATTCTATGACTATTTTCATAGAGTTTATAGCTATGCAAACAGATTTTGTATTTCTATGTACTCTTACTCTTGCAAGTACTTCGCCATATCCTATGCACTTTTTAATTCAAGCCTTAATTTATCTGCTATCATTGCGATAAATTCACTATTTGTTGGCTTGCCTTTATCTAATGAAACAGTATAGCCAAATATACTTTCTGTTGTTTTTTGGTCACCTCTTCCCCATGCTACTTCTATTGCATGACGGATTGCTCTTTCAACACGAGAAGGTGTTGTATTATATTTTGATGCTATGTCTGGATATAATTGTTTTGTTATTTGGTTAATCATATCTATATTTTTAACAGACATAATAATTGCTTCTCGTAAAAATTGATATCCCTTAATATGGGCTGGAACGCCAACTTCATGAATAATATTTGTAACTGCAGCTTCTAAATCCTGTTTTGTATTTTCTTCTGGGCTGTTAACTGTTATGTATTTTGATTTTATTTCTTTATTTATAATTAATTCTTTTACTTTTTCTGGGTCATCATTTTTAATTTGTTTTATTCTTTGAATTAATAAAGAAATATCAAATGGTTTTACAATGTAGTAGTCTGCTCCTAATGATATTGCTTTTTGAGTTATTTTATCTTGTCCTACAGCAGATACCATAATTTTAATAGGATCTTTTTCTAACTTAGATTGGTTTATTCTTTCTAATACTCCTATTCCATCTAGATGAGGCATTATAACATCTAATAAAACTACATCTGGTTTTAACCTTATAATATTATTATATGCTTCTTCTCCATCTCTAGTAATTCCAATCATTTCAATTGTTTCATCATTTTTTAAATAATTTTGTAGAGTCATTCCAAACTCATAATTGTCGTCTGCTATTAAGACTTTAATTTTTTCATTCACGTTACATACCTCCTAATTAATCTTCTGTAAAATTTTACCATTTCATTATATATGTTTTTTTGCAATTGTTCAATAGTTTTTTACTATATTTTTCCATATATGCTTACAAAAGTTTATTTTTAGGCATTTTTTTCGTGTGTCTTTTTTCGACAAACTATTTATTTATTATAATATTATTATTTTCTACTTTTACATTTAATATTTTAATATTTGACTGTAATAGGCTTTGTTTTTTATCTAAATTTGATTCCATTGTAACATTTACATTTATTTTGTAATCTATTTTTACAATGTTTATTTCTAACATTTTACATAAATGTTGCAAATCTTTTAAAGAATTGTAATTTATCTCTACTGAATATCTAATTCCATATTCCTTTATTACAATTGAAGTTGATTCTATTGCTTTTTTAGCAGTTTCTGTATATGCTCTAACTAATCCTCCTGTTCCTAATAAAATTCCTCCAAAATATCTAGTTACTATTACAACTACATTGGTTAATTCTTTGTTTTTTAGCAAGTCTAATAATGGAGCACCTGCTGTTCCTGAAGGTTCTCCATCATCACTACATTTTTCTACATTTCCTACAACATATGCATAACAGTTATGCTTTGCATCATAATATTTTTTCTTAATTTCACTTATTCTATTTTCCGCTTCTTCTTTACTATTTATAGGAAATATAGTTGCTATAAATTTTGATTTTTTTTCAACAATTTCAGCTACTGCTTCTTTTTCTATTGACTTAAACATATTAATTCATTCCTGCGGTATAACCAGTTGAATATGCTATTTGTAAGTTAAATCCTCCTGTATAAGCATCTACATCTATGATTTCTCCCGCAAAGTATAATCCTTTCACTAATTTTGACTCCATTGTTTTTGGATTTATTTCTTTAATATTAATTCCTCCAGCAGTTACAATTGCTTCTTCTACTGGTCTAAAACTTTCTATTTCTATTTCAAAATTTTTTAGTAATTTAACTAATTTTTTTCTTTCCTCTTTTTTTATTTCATTTACTTTTTTGTTTAAATTCATTATTTCTACAATGACTGGAATCATTTTTTTTGGCAAGAGTTTATCAAGACTATTTTTAAATTCTTTATTTTTTTCTTCCATAAAGTCTCTTAATATTCTTTCTTCTAATTTTTCTTCTGATAGTGCTGGTTTTAAATCAATTATCATTTTTACATTTTTTAAATCAGTTCTTACTAAATGGGCTGATGCACTAAGTACTGTTGGCCCAGATACTCCAAAATGAGTAAATAACATTTCTCCAAAGTCTTCATATATTTCTTTATTGTCTTTGATTATTTTTATTCCAACATTTTTTAAACTTAACCCTTGAAGTTTTTTACATATTTCTTGTGATGCAGTTTTTGCAGTTAAAGCTACTAAAGATGGCTTAATTGCTGTTACAGTGTGTCCTACTTTTTTGGCTAGTTCATATCCATCTCCATTTGAACCGGTTGTTGGATAACTTGCTCCACCAGTTGCTAATATAACTTTATCTGCTTCATATTTTTTATTATTTGCTATTACACCTTTTATTTTATTGTTTTCCACTATTATATCTTGAACTCTTGTATTTGTTATTATTTTTACATTTTGATTTTTTAGCTTAGCAATAAGAGCATCTAATACATCAGATGCTCTGTCTGTTATAGGAAAAATTCTATTTCCTCTTTCTTCTTTTGTTTTTAGTCCTTGTTTATTTAATAAATTTAATATATCTTGGTTAGTAAAGTTTTGAAATGCACTATATAAAAACCTTCCATTTCCAGGTATATTTTTTATAAATTCATCAATGGGAAGACTACTTGTAATGTTACATCTTCCCTTTCCTGTTATACATAATTTTTTTCCTAAGCTATTCATTTTTTCTAAAATTATTACTTTATTACCTTGCTCACTTGCACTTATTGCTGCAAGCATTCCGGCTGGTCCGCCTCCAATTACAATAACATTCATTTTATATTTTCAACCGCTTTCATTAATCCTAATTTTCCATACTGGTAAGTTAATCCACCTTGTTGGAATGCTAAATATGGCTGTCTTAATGGAGCATCACAGCTTAATTCTATAGATGACCCTTGTGTAAAGGCTCCTGCTGCCATTATTACTTGATCTTCATATCCTGGCATGTCTCCTGGAATTGGAATAGAATTTGAATCTACTGGAGAACCCATTTGTATTCCTTGACAATATTTTATAAGCTTCTCCCTATCATTAAATTCTATTGTTTGAACTATATCTGTTCTTTCTTCATTATATTTTGGTACAGCAACATAACCTAATGTTTCCATTACTTTGCTTGTAAGTATAGCTGTTTTTAAACTACTTGCTACTACACTTGGTGCAAAGAACAATCCTTGTAATATTTTTTTGTTCATTCCTAAGGTTGGTCCAACTTCTTTACCCTCACCTGGTAAAGTTAGTCTTTCAGCAACTAAATGTATTAAATCTTTTTTACCTACCACATAAGCACCATTAGGAGCTATTCCACCACCTAAATTTTTTATTAATGAGCCTACTAATATATCTGCGCCAAAGTTACTAGGTTCTTCTTTATTAGTAAATTCTCCATAGCAGTTATCTATCATTATTATAACTTTATTATTTACTTTTCTAATTTCACTAATAACTTTTTTAATCTTATCTAGAGTTATACTTTTTCTTAATGAATATCCTCTTGAACGTTGTATTTCTATTAATTTTATGTCTTTATTTTTTACTCTATTAATAATTGTTTCATAATCAAAGTCATTATTTATTAAATCTATTTGTTCATACTTAACACCAAAAGATTTAAGTGAACTTGGATTTTCTCTTATTCCAATTACCTCATCAAGTGTATCATAAGGCTTGCCACATATACTAAGCATAGTATCTCCTGGTCTTAATAAACCAAAAAGTGTTACAGTTAATGCATGTGATGCTGATATGAATTGTCCTCTAACTAAACTATCTTCTACACCAAATATTTGACTATATATGCTTTCAATTGTTTCTCTACCAATATCATCATATCCATATCCTGTTGTTTCATTAAAGTGTACTTCAGATAGATTGTTATCTTTAAAAGCTTTTAAAACTTTTAAAGAATTATATTCACATATTTCATCTATCTTTTGAAATTCTTCTTGTACTTGTTTTTCACAATTATTAACTAGTGCTATTGTTTCTTCACTTATTCCATATTCTTTATACATTGTCTATTTCTTCCTTTTATTTATTTTTGAATAGTTCCACTATATACTACTCCATTATTAGAACTATTTATTTGATAATAATCACCTAAAAAAGTTACATCATACCATGAAATTGTATATTTATTTTCTGAAATGAATTCTCCTTTTTCGTTTACAGTTTGCCATTTGCCATCTTTTTTTACGCCTGCTACATTACCATTTTGTTCTGTAACTAAGTCATATTCATAATTTACTACTACATTACCATTTTTATCAACTAATCCCCATTTTCCATCTTTTTTTGATGCATATAAAGAATTATTTGGGAATAAGTCTTTGTATGTTGTTTCATTTCCAGATAAAGTATAGTATTTTACATCATTTTCTGAGTATAGTTTAATATAGTTATCTTTTTTAGCAATATAGGCATTTGTAATTCCTTCATGTATTTTCATATTACTATCTATTATATCTGTTCTATTTTGACTACTGTCTGTTGCTTGTAATACATCTGTTCCATCAATTTTTTGAATGGCATTATATTTAAGGTCAACTAATACATTTCCTTCACTATCAATAACTCCTGTTTTACTATCTTTTGTAACTATAAAATAGTTGTTATTTAAATATTCAATATATGCATAATTTTCTTTAAGTTTTTTATTACCACTATTATCTATAATGTTATAATTGTTTTCTTCGTCTATTACAATTGAGTAATTGTCATTTACCTTATTATAGCTAACAATATTTGTGTTAACATTATTTCCTTCTGCATCAAAAATTACAATATCTTGTCCTTTTTGAGCATTTATATATTTTCCACCTATAATTATGCTATCATAATCTAAAGGTACTATATTATTTCCTTTTAAATCTACTACACCTTGTGCATTATCTTTTTGAACAATTAGTAAGCTATTATTTATGTCATACTCTATTTCTGTATATTCGCTTTTTAATACTTCTTTTCCATTTTTTATTAAACCATATCTTCCATTATTTGATACAATTAGATATACATCTTTACCTTCTAATTCTGTAATACGATTAATTTCATTATATAATGTGTCTAGTATTATTTTTCCATTTTTATTTGCATATCCAAATCTATAACCATCATCTGTTTTTATTCTTAATACAAAACCTGCATTTTCGTATTTTGTTTCATCATCATAATAACCATCTGCTATTATTGCATCATATTCTGGTTTTATAATAGTTGTTCCTCTAATATTAATTACTCCAAATTGTCCATTTTGTTCAACTTTTAAATTTCCTTCTTTGTAATCTATATTTGTAATAGAATTATATATGTTTTCAGTTATTTTATTTCCTTCAAAATCCATTAATCCATATAGGCCATTTTGTTTATATTTAAGAACAGTTTTTTCGTATGGAATATTGCTAGATACACTATTTATACTAATAGCTTCTACACTTTCATACTGATCAAATAACGTATTTTTATTATTGTCTATTGCTGAATATTTTTGACCATCATCTGATTTAATAAAAATAGGTTTTGTAGGATTTGGAATGTCTATTGACATATATGTTGGTTCAATAACTACATTTCCATTTTTGTCTATTACCCCATATTTTCCGTCTTTTTCTAATTTGTAATATTGAATTTCGCTATTACTTATTTGAACTAATTCATATTTGTATTTTTGGTTATTTAAAAATATAAATACTCCTATAGCTATTGATACTACAATAATTAATAATATTATTATAATTAATTTTCTTTTACTTTTATGGTTCATTTGTTATCTCCTTTTCTTTATTTTTATTCATACTAATTATATATTCCACTTAAGAATATGTCAACGAGATTGTTATTATTGTGTCTAAAAAATTATACTTTCTTTGCTATTACACATCTTTTTTTATTTTCTAAGTCCTTTATATATGTAATTAATGTTAAGGTATTTTCAGATTTATTTTTTGATGTCCATTCTTCTTCATTATTGATAATTGTGTTACTTATTACTTTATAAGTATATTTTTCTTGGTTTACTATATAAATAATTTCATCTCCTATTTCTAATTCTTTTAAATTAGCAAAATATTTTTTATTTTCTCCTATATTAAATGCTTTTAATGATATATTACCTTCTGTTATTCCTGAGCTAGTATAATGTCCAACATTTTCTTTTATTATTTCGTCTTTTGTTCCTTCTTTTATATCTGCTTGCAAATTTAACTTTTCAATTATTATTTTCCAAATAGTTATTGATTCTAGTTTTATTTCTTGATTTACATCATTTTGCAAAACATTTTCTTGGTTATTTGCTATTTCTACTTTTTGTTTTGAAAATTTAAGAGAATTTAAAGTTAAAATGATTATAAAAAATATTATAGTTGTGACAATAAAAGATATTATATTTATATTTTTCTTTGAATAATTTATCATTTTATTATTATATCATTTTAATGATATTATGTAAAGAAAAAGCCTTCGACTTTTTTCGACAAAGGCTTTTATTCTTGATTTTCTGTTTTATTAATATCACAGTAGAACTCTACACCATCTTCATAATTGGTTACACCATAGTCATTATTATAGTTATTCATAATGGCTTTTACTAATGCTAAACCTATTCCGGTTCCTCCAATATTTCTATTTCTTGAAGAATCTACTTTATAGAACCTTCCCCATATTTTATTAATATATTCCTGTGATATTTGTTTTCCAGTATTATATATATATAGTCTTATTTTATTTTCTCTGTCTTCTGTTCTTATTATTATTTTTTTATTTCCATTTATTTCTTCTGCATATTTTATTGCATTTGTCAAGAAATTATTAACAACTTGTTCTATATATTCTTGATCTGCAAATACTATAACATTTTTGTTTTCGTCAAATTCAACTTTTATATTTTTTTCTTTTAGTACAACAGTTTGTCTTCTTATTTCTTCATTTATAAGTTCTGTTAAGCTAAATTCTGTATCATTAAACTTTCTTTCTCTATATTCTAATTTCATAAGTTCTAATAGTTTTTTTACCATTAAGTCCATTTTATTTGATTCATCTAGTATAACTTCTGCATAGAATTTTCTTGATTCTTCATCACTATTAACATTTTCTATTAAGCCTTCTGAATAACCTTGTATAAGGGCAATTGGAGTCTTTAGTTCATGTGATACATCTGAAATAAATTGTTTCCTCATTTCATCTATTTTTGATTTTTCTTCAATATTTTGTTCTAGCTTATTATTATTTAGAGTTAGTCTTTTAATAGTTGTTTCCAATTTATCAGACATTTCATTAATATTTCTACCCAGCATATTTATTTCATCTTCAGTATCTGAAATTCTATATTTACTACTAAAATCTAAATTTGCCATTTGCTCTGTAATTTTGTTAAGCTCTAATATTGGTTTTGTAAATTTATTTGCAATAATAGAAGCAATAATAGCTGCAATTAAAACCATTAAAATACCAATAATAATTAACAAATTATTTGATATTTTTACTGTTTCTTTTATTGGCTGAATTTGTATTTTTATGTATGTAACATAACCATTATCTAAATATCCTGTTAAAAGTAAATATTTTTCATTTTTGTTTTCTGTTATTGATCGTAAAATATAATTATTTTTTGAATATATATTTTTTGCTCTAAAATTATAATTTGGACTTAGTGTTGCATTTACACTATTTAAGATTTCTAAATTATTACAATACACAACATTAAATTTAGAATCTACAATTAAAATATCAAAATTATTTTTTCTTGCTTGTTCCTCCAATTGCTGATTAATATCATACTGTAAAATTCCATTATAATAACTATTTATGGAATCACATAATTCGGTTGCTTTTGAAGCTTTTGAGTATAAATAAAAACTTTCTAACACAAAATTGTTAACAATTATTAAGCAAGTTATAATTAAGAAAATAGATATGCATAGTGTTGCAAATAGCCTAAACCTTATTGATTTAAAATTTTCAAATATTTTCATTATTTTACCTCAAATTTATATCCTACACCTCTAATTGTTTTTATATATTTTCCTTTTTTACCTAATTTATGTCTAATCTTTTTTATATGACTGTCTATAGTTCTAGAGTCTCCATAGTAATCATAATTCCATACATTATTTAATATTTTATCTCTAGAAAGTGCTACATTTTCATTGTCTAATAAATATTTTAATAATTCATATTCTCTTAAACTTAATTCTATGGCCTTTCCATCAACACTAACAGTTCTTCCTTCTATGTCAATTTCAATTCCATCATAGTTTTTCTTTTCTTTATTTTTTTCAATTGTTCTATTTAAAATAGCTTTAATTCTTGCAACTAATATTTTAGGGCTAAATGGTTTAGAAATATATTCATCTACACCTAATTCAAATCCAAATAATTCATCTTGTTCTTCTCCCCTTGCTGTTAACATTATTACTGGTACTTTTGATTCTTGTCTTATTTGCCTTAGTACAGACCATCCATCTAATTTAGGCATCATAATATCTAATAGTATTAAATTTATTTTTTCTTTGTTTTCTTCAAAAACGTTTAAAGCAACTTCTCCATCTTCTGCTTCTAAAACTTTACAGTTTTCTTTACTTAAGAAATCTTTTACCAATTTTCTCATTCTAAATTCATCATCCACTATTAAAACTGTGATTTCTTCCATATTAATTAATCCTTTCAATATAAATATTACTATTATTTTACAAAAGTATTATGTCTATTTTGTGAATTATTTCTCAATTTTTACCGCTTTTGAATGAATTTTGACTGGTTTTGTTTCATTATCTTCTTTTTCAAAACTTTTAATATATATATTTTGTCCTGGATATGCTAATTTAACTTGTTGAGTTTCTAATATGTTAAGCATAATTAAATTTAGTTTGTTACATAACTTTTGGTATTCTGCATAATTTACTATTTTTGTTTCTACATAAACATTTATATTTACTCCATCTGCATCAATTGTATTAAAATACACATTTGTTGACTCTTTAATAATATCCTTATTATATTTTAATATAAATTTAATTCTGTTTATTATCTTTTCTATTGTTGCTTCATCTGTTTCTAAAGGAAGTTTTAAATTAGTTTTATATACCCTCTTTTTTATAACACTCCAATTTATTATATTTTGTGTGCTAATATTTGAATTTTGAATAGTTACTATGGCATCTTCTGGTGTTCTAAGTTTTGTACTTCTAAAAGAAATTTCTTCTACTGTACCAGAAATAGTTTTAACAGTTGTTCCAATTTCAACATAGTCTCCT
Organism: uncultured Clostridia bacterium; assembly: GCA_944388895.1. Taxonomy (GTDB): domain Bacteria; phylum Bacillota; class Clostridia; order TANB77; family CAG-508; genus CAG-793. Next base: position 9,360 of record CALXKR010000026.1, read on the forward strand.
ATTGCAAATGGCTTGTCCCAAAATATAGATAGCCCTGAAAAAATATCCCTGAAAGTATCTTGTGCAGCCAATGCAATAATTGCAGTGCTAAGTCCTAGTCCAGTAAGTAATGATCCTAAATCAAAACCAAATTCTTTAAAAGACAAATATCCAGCAAAAATATATAAAACCACTTTAATAGTTTTATTTATGATGTTTATAACAGGATCATTTTCTTTACCTTTTAATTTAGATTTTAATATTTTTCCTTTAGTAAATGCATCTGCTGTTGTTTTAGCAATTATCCAAACTATTGATAATCTATATATTTTTTGTATAAATTCATCTATTTCTTTGCTAAATCCTATAATTAATGTTGCAACATATATTCCTCCAACAATAATTAAGCTTTTTAAACAATTATATAATATCCCTTCTTTTATTTGTTCTTTGCTTTTTTTCCAATTAAATATTTTTGAAATTATATAACTTATTAATGGGCTTAAAATTACTGTAAAAATTACTAGTACAATAGCAATAATTATATTTATAATTTGTGATAATTCTATGTTTTGAATCCACTCAATTAACTCATTTATTTTTTCCATTTTGGCCTCCATTATTTTAATATAAATATTATATAATATTTTTTTAAAATTTTCATCAATTTTTATAAATTTAATGTTATAATATTTTCAGGTGATTTTATGAAAGAAACAAATGATACAATGATGCAATATTTTGAATGGTATTTACCAAATGATTGTGAGTTATGGAAGAATCTTCCTAACATTGGACCTAAGCTAAAAAAATTAGGAATTAACTCTATATGGCTTCCACCAGCTTGTAAATCTTCTGGTGGCATTAATGATACTGGCTATGGAGTTTATGATTTATATGATTTAGGTGAATTTAATCAAAAAGGGACTATAAGAACTAAATATGGAACTAAATCTGAATATATAAATGCTATAAAATCTTTGCAAAAAAGTGGAATAAAAGTTTTAGCTGATATAGTTTTAAATCATAGATTTGGTGCTGATGAAAAAGAAGAAATTATAGCTTATAAAGTAAATCCAAATGATAGAAACGAAGTAATTGGTCCTTACAGAACAATTAATGCTTGGACTAAATTTAATTTTTCTGGTAGAAATAATACTTATTCAGATTTTAAATTAGACTGGTCTCATTTTAATGGAATAGACTATGATGATTTGCAAAAAGAAAATGCTATATTTAGATTTTATGGTAAACATTGGAGCAATGATGTTGATAAAGAGCTTGGTAATTACGATTATTTAATGGGCTGTGATGTTGATTTTAATAATTTAGATATAGTTAATGATTTAAGTCTTTGGGGCAAATGGTTTTTAGAGCAGACCAATGTTGATGGTTTTAGATTAGATGCTATAAAACATATTCGCTCTTCATTTTATAAAAGGTGGCTTCACGATTTAAAATATGAATGTAAAAAAGATTTATTTACAGTTGGTGAATATTTTAGCTGTAATGTAAATTCTTTAATTAATTATTTAGAAGAAAATGATGAAATAGATACTTTATTTGACGTACCCCTTCATGATCATTTTAAAATAGCTTCTGAAAGTTTTGGTCATTATGATATGAGAACTATTTTTAAAGATACTTTAGTTGAAAAAAGGCCTAGTAAAGCAGTTACTTTTGTTGATAATCACGATACTGAACCTGGTCAAAGTTTGGAATCTTGGGTAAAAGACTGGTTTAAGCCTTTAGCCTATGCTATGATACTTTTAAGAAAACACGGAACTCCTTGTATTTTCTATGGAGATTACTATGGTATTCCTTATAAAAATATTCCTCCAATGAAAGAACTTTTGGATATATTACTTTTAGCTAGGAAATATCTTGCATATGGTATTCAAAGAGATTATTTAGATAACGAAAATATTATTGGTTGGATTAGAGAAGGAGATTATTATCATCAAGACTCTGGTATGGCTGTTATTTTAAGTGATGGTCCTCGGTGGTAGTAAAACAATGAATGTTGGTAAAAATTTAGCTAATTCTATTTTATATGATTGTACTGGTAATGTAAAAGAAACTGTGTATGTGGATAATGAAGGCAATGGTATTTTTTATGTAAATGGTGGTAGTGTTTCTGTTTGGATAAAAAAAGATAATATGTATAATTTATAAAAAATTTTCGATTAAGGAACGTCCCTAATCGAAAATTTTTTCTGCAATCAATGCTTTTATTTTTATTCCTTCTTTTTGAAACATTTTTTCATGTTCTGTTTCTATGTTTTCTTCTCCATTCCAAAAATCTTTTTCATTTTTTAAATCATAAGTCTTTTTCTCTATTTTAAATCCACTTTTTTCAAAATATATTAAAGAATCTGCAAATAATAAATCATCATCTGTTTTAAAAAATATTTCTCCATTATCTGATAAAAATTCTTTATACTGCATTAGCTGTCTTGTATGTGTTAGTCTTTTTTTATGATGCTTTCCTCTTGGCCATGGATTACAAAAATTTATGTATATTCTTTGTATATTATCTTCTTTTCCAAATATATTTGATACTAAAGAAATATCATAACGAGTTAGTTTTACGTTTTTTATAGCTTTTTGTTTTTCTATTTCATTTTCTATTTCTTCTTTTTCTAATGTAGTTCTTATTCCATATTCCAATTCTAAATTTCTTTTTGCTAAGCCTAACATTGCATCTACTAAATCTATGGCTATAAAGTTTATATTTTTTTCTTCATTATTTTTTGATAGTTTTGCTATAAAATTTCCTTTTCCACATCCTAATTCAACATATATTGGAGCATTTTTTTTAAACAAATTTTTCCACTTATCTTTATAATCTTGTGGATTATCTATATAAAAAGGGCTTGTTTCTAATTCTTCTCTTGCCCAAGGTTTAAATCTAATTCTCATTTCTCATTCCTCATTCCATTATTTATTAAACTTGACTTTTTTGTTAAACTTATGTAATTAGTATAATATATTTTTTCGTTAATGTCTAGTAATCAATTCATTTTTTTAATTTAGCAATTCTTTTATATATTGTATTTACCCTATTTTTGTGATATAATCGTATAAAATTTAATTAGGGAGTGAAATATTAAGTGAAAATTACATCTGATAATGAGACATTGGCTGAAAACAAAGTTCTTATTTTATATATTTTAGATACTGTTAATAAGCCAATTACAAATGATGCATTGTATAGTATTGTCAGTAATGCAATAGATTTAAATTATTTTTATTTTCAACAATTCTTGCTTGATTTAATTGAAGCTAAATATGTTGTTTGCTATACAAAAGAAACTCAAGATGTATATGAGCTTACTGAAGCTGGTAAAAATACTTTAGATTTAACTTTAGATATTTTACCAGGTATTATAAAACTAAAAGTTGATACTAATTTAAAAAGTAGTATGGAAATGTTTGAAAATGCTCAATCTGTTGTTGCCGAATATACTCCTAAAAGTGAAACTGAATATGAAGTTCAATGTAAAATTGTAGAAGATAATGAAGTTATTTTTGAAATAAAAACATTTGCTTATTCTCGTGAGCAAGCACAAAATATTGTTGATAATTGGAAGAAAAATGCTACTAAATTATATCCTAAATTAATAGGTTTACTTACTAAAAGTTCCAAAAAGAAATAGAGGCTTTACTTTAAATTTAGCCTCTATTTTTATACTCTTAGTACTGTTTTCCCCATACTACCATTTTGCTAGCTGGTTTTCCACAATATACGCATGTGTCTCCAATATGTTCTTGCTCAAATGGCATACATCTAGATTTTGCTCCTGTTAATTCATGTATTTTTTCTTCGCATTCTGCGCTTCCACACCACATTGTTTTTATATAACCTTGGTTTGTATTTAAATTGTTAGTAAATTCTTCCATATTGTGTGCTATTGTTGTTTTTTCTTTTACTCTTTTTGCACATTCATTATACATATTTTGTTGTATACTTTCTAATATAGTATTTAATGTTTCTGATAATTCATCCAAATTAATTTCTATTTTTTCAAGAGTATCTCTTCTAACTGCTACACATTTGTTAGCTTCAATATCTCTTGGTCCTATTTCTATTCTAACTGGTACTCCCCTCATTTCCCAATCATTAAATTTGTATCCTGGAGAATATTGTTCTCTTACGTCTAATTCTACCCTATATTTTTTAGATAATTCTTTATATAGTTCCTCTGCTTTTTCTTTTACTCCTTCTTTGTGCATTGCAACTGGTACTATTACAACTTGTATTGGTGCTACCTTTGGTGGAAGTTTTAATCCTCTATTATCACCATGTGCCATTATAACTGCACCAATAAGTCTTGTACTAATACCCCAAGATGTTTGATATGCATATTCTTCTTTTCCTTCTCTGTTTTGGAATTTTACATCAAATGGTTTTGTAAAATTTTGTCCAAAGTAATGTGATGTTCCAGCTTGAAGAGCTCTTCCATCATGCATTAAAGTTTCAACTGTATATGTATTATCTGCTCCAGCAAATTTTTCTGTTTCTGTTTTAACACCTTTTAATACTGGTATTGCTAATAAGTTTTCAATTATATCTGCATATACATCAAGCATTTGCAATGTAAATTCTTCCGCTTCTTTTGCTGTTTCATGTATTGTATGACCTTCTTGCCATAAAAACTCTCTTGAACGTAAGAATGGTCTAGTTTCTTTTTCCCATCTAAGTACATTACACCATTGATTATATTTATATGGTAAATCTCTCCATGAGCTTAACCATTTTGAATACATTGTTGAAAAAATTGTTTCTGATGTTGGTCTTATACATAATTTTTCGTCTAAGTTTTCTCCTCCACCCATTGTCACCCATGCTACTTCTGGTGCAAAACCTTCTACATGGTCTTTTTCTTTTTGTAATAAACTTTCTGGAATAAGTACAGGCATTGAAACATTTTTAACGCCATGCTCTTTTAATTTACTATCTGCATATTTTTGTATATTTTCCCATATTGCATACCCATAAGGACGTATTGTTATAAATCCTTTTACTGCTGTATAATCTGCAAGCTCTGCTTTTAATACTATATCTGTATACCATTTAGCAAAGTCTTCTTCTATATTTGTTATTTCTTTTACAAAATCTTTATTATTACCCATTAAATTAACTCCTTTATTCTTCATTTTGTTCT
>CALXKR010000027.1 GCA_944388895.1 uncultured Clostridia bacterium
ACTTCTTCTTCTAACTTAACATGTTCTAATTCTTTATCTACTTTTTCCACTTCTTGTTCAAAAGGTGTGTAAAACTCTCTTATAACTTGTTTCCAAGGTTCTTTTCCCTCTGCTATTTCATCAAAACTATTTTCAATGTCTGCTGTAAATTCAACATTAATTATATCTTTAAAATTTTCAACTAATAGTTTATTTACAACTTTTCCTAAATCTGTAGGAACTAATTGTTTTTGTTCTTTTTGAATATATCTTCTATCTAATATTGTAGATATAATTGTAGCATAGGTACTTGGTCTTCCTATTCCTTTTTCTTCTAAAGCTTTTACTAAACTTGCTTCTGTATATCTTGGTGGTGGTTCTGTAAAACTTTGTTTTGGGTTTATTTCTTCTTTTTTTACTTCTTCTCCAACATTTAAGTCAGGCATTTTACTTTCTTCATCTTCGTTTGTCTTTATATCTTTATCTTCTACATACAAAGTCATAAATCCTTTAAATTTTAAAGTTTGTCCACTTGCTTTAAAGTTGTATTTGTTTACATCTATATTAGCTGAAATTGTATCATAAATTGCTTGTGCCATTTGGCTTGCTATAAATCTATTGTATATAAGTCTATAAAGTTTATATTGATCATTTGTTAATGAATCTTTTATTTTTTCTGGTTCTAATTCAATATATGTTGGTCTTATACCTTCATGAGCATCTTGGGCTCCAGATTTTGTTTTATAATATCTATTTTCATAGTATTTTTCACCATATTTTTGAGTAATATGCTCTTTAGCACCTGATCTTGCTTCTTCTGAAATTCTAGTTGAGTCTGTTCTCATATATGTAATTAAACCAACTGTGCCTTTTTCTGGAACTTTAACACCTTCATAAAGTCCTTGTGCCACTTGCATAGTTTTCTTGATAGCAAAACCTAATTTTCTTGAAGCTTCTTGTTGCATTGTACTAGTTGTAAAAGGTGGAGCTGGAGTTCTTTTCTTTTCTCCTTTTTTTATGTCTGTTACTATATATTTTCCATTTTGTATATTCTCTAAAATTTCATCTACTTCTTCTTTTTTGTGTAACTCTAATTTTTTTCCATCTTTTCCATAAAATTTAGCAATAAATTTTTCATTATTTTTAGATAAAGTAACCAATATATTCCAATATTCTTCTGGAATAAATGCTTCTATTTCATTTTCTCTATCTACAATTAATTTAACAGCTACTGATTGCACACGACCTGCAGACAAACCTCTTTTAACTTTTTTCCAAAGTATTGGACTTATTTTATATCCCACTATTCTATCTAATACTCTTCTTGCTTGTTGAGCATCAGTTAAATTTTTATCTATTTTTCTTGGATTTTTTATAGATTCTTTTACAGTTTCTTTTGTAATTTCGTTAAAAGTTACTCTGCATATAGCATCTTCTGGTATGCCTAAAAGATATGCTAAATGCCAAGCAATAGCTTCCCCTTCACGATCAGGGTCGGTTGCTAAATAAACTGTTTTTGCAGCTTTTGCATCTTTTTTTAAACTATTTATTAAACTAGCTTTTCCCCTAATATTTATATATTGAGGCTCAAAATCATTTTCAACATCAATGCCTAATTTTGATTTTGGTAAATCTCTTATGTGTCCCATTGAAGCCACTACTTTAACATTACTTCCAAGGAACTTTTTTATGGTATTAGCTTTTGAAGGAGATTCCACTATTATTAACTTGTCCGCCATTTTTAATTTCCTTTCTTTTTTGATTAGGGACGTTCCTTAATCGAAAATTTCTTTATCCTGTAATTTTGCCCAAAAAGGGGCGTCCCCATTGGGTGATTTTTGATTAAGGAACGTCCCTAATCAAAAATTTCTTTATATATTTTATCTTCTACATTTTTTATAGCCATTTTATTTGCTATTTTTCCCATCTCTATAAGTTTTTGTTTATCTTTTGTAAGATTAATAATATTATCATTTAATAATTCTTCTGTCAATTCTTTATCTAAAATAACTTTTGCTGCACCTTTTTTTTCTAATGCTCTTGCATTGTATTCTTGATGATTTTCTGCTGCATATGGAAAAGGAATAAATATTGCTGGCTTTCCTACATTTTCTATTTCTGTTACAGTCATAGCTCCGCTTCTTGCTACAACTAGGTCTGCAATGTTCATTATTTCTTCCATATCATATATATATGGAAATATTTTTACATTTTTAAGTTTTGTAAAATCTATTTTCTCTTTTACTTTTTCATATTGCTCTGGGCCTGCTGCCCAAATTATTTGATAATTAATATTTTTATTATTCTTTATAATTCCTGTTATACTTTTATTAATGCTTTGAGCTCCTTGGCTACCACCAAATACTAAAACTAAAGGCAAACTTTCATCTAAACCTATTTCTTTCTTTTTATTTTTTATTTCTTCTTCAGTCAAATTTATTTTTTGTACTTTTGTAGGTGTTCCTGTTACAACTATTTTATTAGCTTTTGGAAGTCTTTCTTTTGCTTCTTCAAATCCAACTAATATTTTTTTTGCTTTTTTTGATAACATTTTTGTTGCAATTCCAGGTAGTACATTGCTTTCATGTATTATATATGGTATTTTTAATTTTCTTGCTGCCATGCAAACTGAAATACATATATATCCACCAGTTCCTATTACTAAGTCTGGTTTAAAATTTTTTAATATTTTTTTAGCTTCTCCTATAGATCCGATTGTTTTAACCAATCTTTTTACATTATTTATGCTCATTTCTCTAGAAATTCCATAAGAGTCTATTGTTTCTAATTTATATCCTGCTCTAGGAACTAAATTTGTTTCTAATCCTCTTTTAGTTCCAATAAATATTATTTTTGAATTTGGTTCTTCTTTCATAATTTTATTTGCAATAGCTATTCCTGGATTTATATGACCACCGGTTCCTGCTGCTGCTATAACTACTTTCATATACTTACCTCCTATATTTTTTTAGCACTTCGAGAGATATTTAATAATACTCCCATTGAAGATAATAAAATAAGTATTGAACTTCCACCATAACTTAAAAATGGTAGAGATATTCCTGTATTAGGAATAGTATTTGTAACAACTGCTATATTTAATATTACTTGAATTGCTATAAGTGAAGTAATTCCTATTGCAATGAGGCTTCCAAAAGTATCTTTAGCTCTTATTGCAATAACTATACCTCTAATGATTAAAGTTGCAAATAAAGCTAAAACAACAGTGCAACCAATAAATCCTAATTCTTCGGCTATTATAGCGAATATGAAGTCATTATGAGCTTCTGGTATGTATAAATATTTTTGCTTGCTTTCTCCAAGTCCTACACCAAATAATCCTCCAGAACCTATTGCATATAGCCCTTGAATTGTTTGATAAGAAGTTCCTGTTGGGTTTTTCCAAGGATCAAGCCAAGCTTCTATTCTATCAGATCTAAAGCCTCCGGCTAATTTACCTTGTATGAATGGAAATATTATAGCTAATCCTCCTATTCCTGCTCCTACAAGATATCCTATATATTTTAATTGGCATCCACTCATTACAATCATAATTGCAGTTACCATTGCAATAACTATACCTGCACTTAAGTGGTTTTGCACAAAGTATAATACTGCTATTGGAATAAGAACTGCTACAATTGGCTTTAAGCAACTATTCCAAAATCCATTTAAATTATTCTTTGGGTCACTATAATATCCTGCTACCCAAATTATTAAACCTATTTTCGTTATTTCTGATGGTTGAATTTGCATTCCTAAATTTATCCATCTTCTAGCACCATTTGATTCTACTCCTATTTTAGGAATTAATACCATAAATAGTATTAAAACTGATAATACATAAATGGCCTTATAGAATTTTTTATAAATGTCATAATTAAATTTAGATAAAATGCCCATTGCTATAAGTCCAAGAAATGCTGCAAATGCTTGTTTTTTAAAATAAGCATAGCTGTCTCCTGATTCTGCCAAAGCAGATGGACTACTTGCAGATAATACCATAACAAGCCCCAATGCTACTAACATTAAAACAACTATAAGTAATGGTAAATCCACTCCATTACTTGATTTAAGTTTTGATATTTTTGAAGTATTTCCTGTTACTTTTTTATTGTTCTTTTGCATTGTTCCTCCTTATTTATATTATCATTATTCCTACCATGCACATAATTAATGTTATTAAACTAAATATTGAAACTATTGTATTTTCTTTCCACCCACATAATTCAAAATGATGATGAATAGGTGCCATTTTAAATATTCTTTTTCCTGTTTTTTTGAAATATGCTACTTGCAATATAACAGATAATGTTTCAATTACTGGTATTATTGCTATTATCAATAAAAGCAAAGGTAATTTAATGTATAATGCAATTCCTGCTATTGCTCCTCCTAATAAAAGTGATCCAGTATCTCCCATAAATACTTTTGCTGGGTGAAGATTAAATAGTAAAAAGCCTAAGCAAGCTCCTATTATTATACATCCAAAGATTGTTGTTTCTTTTATGTCCCATATAATAGAAATAACAGTTAAACAAGTTAATATTATTGTTGTTACACTAGTTGATAGTCCATCTATTCCATCTGTTAAGTTTACTGCATTTGTTGTAGCAAGTATTACTACAACTGCAAAAGGTATATATATCCAAATTGGTACTGTAACATATTGGTTTATAATTGGAATAAAAATATCTGTACCATTATGGAAATTAAATACAAGCATTACTACATATACAATGGCTATAATCATTAGTCCCAACATTTTTAATTTGGGACTTAGACCATCTGTATTATGCAATACAACTTTTTTAAAATCATCTATAAAACCTACTAAACCAAAACCTATTGTAACAAAAACTATTGGAAGTAATCTTGTTGCAATTTCTAATTCATCTTTTGCATAGTCTATATATAAAAATGCACTTAATAATATTGTTGTAATTATTAATATTAATCCACCCATTGTAGGTGTGCCTTGTTTTGTTAAGTGCGAACTCGGTCCTTCTTCTCTTTCTGATTGCCCAACCCTTAACTTTTTTAATATTGGTATTACTATTAAAGCTACAAATATACTTACCGCAAATGATAATAGTAATATCTTTATTTGAAAATTCATTTGTATTTTTCCCCCTAAACATTATTGATTAATTTCTTCTATTATTTCTTTTACTATTTTTCTTTCATCATAGTCAATTTTTTGGTTATTAATTTCCTGATAGCTTTCATGTCCTTTTCCAGCTAAGACAATAATATCATTTTTATTAGCCATTTTTATTGCTTTTTTTATTGCATCTGTCCTATTTGTAATACATTCGTAATTACCTTTAGTCTTTTTTATTCCCTCTTCTATTTGACTAATAATTGTTTCTGGATCTTCTGTTCTTGGATTATCTGAAGTTATAATTGTATAATTTGCTATTTTTCCCGAAATTGCTCCCATATTTGGTCTTTTTGCTTTGTCTCTGTCTCCACCACATCCAAAAACTGATATTACTCTACCTCTAGTATATGATTTTACGGCTTGTAATATGCTCTCTAAGCTTTCCGGAGTATGCGCATAATCTATCATTATTGTAAGACCTAATTTATTATCTACCAATTCACTTCTTCCTGGAACTTTTACTGTTTCCAATGCTTCTTTTATATTTTCAGTTGAGCATCCTAATTTTTCTGCTACACAAATTGAAGCCAAACTATTATATACACTAAATCTTCCAGGTATATCAGTTTTTATTCTTTCATTTTTTCCATTTATCTTCACCCTAAAATCCACATATGAATTAGTAATAGTAATATCCTTTGCTAACATATCACATTCATTATCTATTCCATATGTTTTTATCATACACTGTGGTACAAGTTTAGGTATTTTTATTGTATTTATATCATCTACATTTATAAAACCATATTTACACATTTTGAATAATTTAAGTTTAGAATTGAAATAGTCTTCCATATTTGGATGTTCTTTTTCACTTATATGATCTTCATAAAAATTTGTAAATATTCCTATATTAAAGTCGCATCCATCCACTCTATGTAATTTTAAACTTTGAGATGAAACTTCCATTACACAAGCTTGACATCCATCTTCAACCATTTTTGCAAGTAATTCTTGTAGTTTAATACTGTCTGGTGTGGTTCTTACGCTGTCTTCTAATTTTTTACTTCCTGAATATGCATATATGGTTCCAATTAGTCCAGTTTTTATACCTTGTTTTTCTAAAATAGATTTTATCATAAATGTTGTAGTTGTTTTTCCTTTTGTACCTGTTATTCCTATAAGTTGAAGTTTTCTTGATGGATTGTCATAATAATTGCAAGCACATATTGCAGTTGCTTCTCTTGAATCTGGTGCTGTAATTAATGTAACTTCATTTGGAATTAGGGGAATTATTTGTTTAAGCATATCTTCTTGAACTAATATTACTTTTGCTCCACTTGCTATTGCATCTTGTATATAATTATGTCCGTCTTTTTCAAATCCTTTTATTGCAATAAACATATCTCCTTCGCTTACATTTTTAGAATCATTAGTTATTTTTTTAATTTCAATATCTAAATTTCCTTTTGCTTTTAATCCTTCGATTCCTATAAGGATATTTTTCAAATTCATAATAGTCTCCTTTTTTTATAATAATTCCATTATATATTATATAACTAATTTTATTAAAAAAACAAGATTATATGATAAATAATCTTGTTTTATTTCCAACTATATATTTCTAGTTGCTGTTTAAATGTTTTATCCCTTGATGTAACTAGCTTTAAATTTTCATGTTTATTTATAATTTGGTTTACTTTCCAAAGACCTAAACCATGAAGTACCTTATTCTTTTTAGTAGTAAACCCTTTTTCTTTTAGTTTTGAAAGATCTAAAAGATAATTTTTGCAAGTATTTTCTATAACTATTATATTTCTATTGTAATAATTATCTTTTATAAATTTTATGTTCACTATTTTTTCTTGACATTCCTTTGATGCTTCTATAGCATTATCTATAAGTATTCCTAATATTCTACATAATTCATAAGTTTTGATTTGTAAACTATTTAGGTCTATATATACATCTACATTTATTTTTACATTATTTTTTCTAGCTATTAAATATTTATTATTTATGAGATTATAAATTGCAGGATTATTTATTACTTCTAAATCAAAAGCTTTTGTATTATTTATTTCTTGACATTCACATACAACATCATTATACATTTTTTGAAGTCCGTCTAAATCTTTAGTTGCTATATATCCACCTATTCCTTGCATTATATTTCCAAAATCATGTCTAAATGAACTTATACTATCATAATTATTTTGAAGTCTATCATTATTGCTTTCTAAATTATTAATTTCATTTTTATCTTTTTCAATTTGTATAGTTTTTATAATGCTTATAGTACTAATTAGAGAATATGAAAATAATAAAATTATATCTAAAAAATAAATTGAATTAGGTAAGTTATCTAACCAGGCTAAAACTAATGTCTGATCAATTACTGTTAATAGTATAGATACACTTGCAACCTCTATTATTTGCATTTTACTATAAGAGCTAAGAACTTCTGGTATATATATTTTTACTTTAGCTTTTTTAATAATTGCATATGTAACTAATTTTATAGTAATTATTGCGAATACAACACTTATTAAAAATGGCATTAAACTGTTTGTAATTAACATAGATTTTACTTTAAATAACTCAGTAAAAATTTTAAACACAAATAATTCAGTAATAGAAAAAATAATAACATTAACTTCTGTTGCTAAAAGTGCTTTTTCTATTGTTATTTTTAAGTATTGCTTATAAAGTATTGTTTGAACTATTACTTCTAAAATTTTGTGAAAATAAGTTGGTATTAAAATTCTAATTAAGGTAAATATTATAGTTTGCAATACCCATATTTTTTTAAAATTTGTTTTTTCAAAATTTAATATTTGTATTACTATTTTATTTTGAATAAAAGTAGTAATTGCAGTATGTGCAATAATAATTATTATTAATAAAACTACGTTTTTCTGAAATAATATGATATTCATAATCTCATCTTCCTTTATTCCATTTTTTACCATAATTAATATAATAATACAATATTTTTTATTTTTCAAGTATTTTTAACAATTTTTAGCAATTTTCTTTTTTCTTTTACTTTATTTTACTAATTTTGACTTTTTTCTACTTCTAAGTAAGGTAAAATTTCACTAAATAATTGTCCCCCTACTGGTGCTGCAACTCCTCCTCCTTGATGTCCTCCTTCTCCCGTAGGATTATATAAAGTAACTAGTATTACAACTTGTGGATCTTCAATAGGTGCTGTTCCAATAAAAGATGTAACATATTTATTTGTATTTACACCATCTTCTGAAGTTCCGGTTTTTCCTCCTATAGAGTATCCTTCTACTTTAGCATTTTTACCAGTTCCTTCGCTTACAACAGTTTGCATCATGCTTAATATGTCTTTTGATGTTTTTTCTGATAATACTCTCTCTCCTTTTTCTGGTTCAATATTTGTAACTTTTCTATTTCCATTTTCATCTGTTTCTGTGTTACTAATTATTTGTTTTACAACTCTTGGCTTTACATAAACTCCTCCATTTGCAATTGTAGATAACATTGTTGCCATTTGAATTGGTGTAACTTCAAACCTCTGTCCAAATGAAATTGTTGCAAGTTCTACTGGTCCAACTTTATCTTCTTTTAAAAATATTGAAGACGCTTCTCCTGGCAAATCTATTCCTGTTGTTTTAAAAAATCCAAACTTATTTAAATATTCATAATATTTATGTACTCCTATTTTTTGTCCTAATCCAATAAATACAGGGTTGCAAGAATTTTTCAGTGCCATTCTTAGACTTTCACTTCCATGTGGATTATAATACCTCCAACATTTTATTTTTACTCCTGCTACTTCAATATGTCCTACACAACAAAATTCTCCTTCTTTATCTGGTGTAGTTATTCCTTCTTCTAATGCTGCTGAAGTTGTAACTAATTTAAATGTAGAACCTGGTTCATATGTATCTGATATGGCTTTATTTCTCCATAATGCTTGCATTTGTTTATTTTGCTCTTCTTTACTTAAGTTTTCGTCAACCTTAAAAGGCTCATTTAAATTATAGTCCGGGTACCCTGCCATTGCAAGAATATCTCCATTTTTAGGATTCATTACTATAATATTTCCTCCATCTGTACATTTATTATCTATACATGCTTCTTTTAAATATTTTTCTGCAATCCCTTGAATAGTTGCATCAATAGTTAACACTAAATCATCTCCATCTTGTGGTTCAATATATTCTTCTGAGGTATCTTTAATTGTCCCTCCAGATGCATCGGTTAGTCTACTAATAGCTCCTGCTTTTCCACTTAAATACTTATCATACTTTGCTTCTATTCCATTTAATCCTTGATTATCACTTCCGCAAAATCCTATTATTTGTGATGCTAAACTATTTTGTGGGTAATATCTTTTTGTATCTTCATCTATGTTTATACCTGTTAAAATATTGTTTTCTTTTTGCCAATTTCTTAGTTCATTAGTTTTGTCCTTATCAACTTTTTTTACAATTGTTTCTATTGAAGATTTCTTTTTAACTTTTTTGAGCACACTTTCATAATCTAATTCAAATAACTCTGACAATTTTTTTGCTACTTTTTCTTTATCTTCTTCTTTTATATTAGTTGGATTTACTGTAATTGTTTCTACAGTACTGCTAACAGCAAGCTCTACTTTTCCTGTTGCATCATAAATCGTTCCTCTTTTTGCGTTTACACTTCTATCAGAAGTTTGTTGAGCATAAGCTTTTTCTTTTAGTTCTTTTCCTTGTATTAATTGTAAATACCCCAATCTAGTAATTAATGCTATTATTATTGTAAGTGTAAAGAAAATTGAATTTTTCATTCTTTTTTTAGTGCTTATTTTTCCTATCATCTTTGTTTACCTCCACTTTTAAATTTTATTTTTATTGCATAAAAAAAAGAACAAATATTATTTATATAAATAATATTGTTCTTATTTTCCTAACAAATCATTTATTAGTTCTTCCCACCAGCTTGACTCTGTTCCTGTTTGAACTTGCTGTGTTGAAGATTCTACATAGTCCTCTTTTGGTAAACTTACATATATTTTTTGATTGTTATCTAATTTTTTCATTCCTAATTTTTCTTTTGCCTGTTGTTCTACATTATTAATGTTTGTACCTTTTTCTATGTTTAATTGTAATTGTGCATTTTGTTTTTGAATTTCTGATAATTCACTTTTTAATTTTTCTTTTTGAGTAAAAACATCATTTATTAAAGAGTATCTATAACTAATTGCTAATAAAATTGCAAATGCAAAAGCTATCTCAATTATATACTTAGCCGTTTTTCTAGAAGGTTCTGACTTTTTATTATGTTGAACTTTTTTTTGAGTTTTAATCTTCTTTGATGCTTTTTTAGTTCGTTGATATTCTGGCTTAAGTTTTCTTGGGCTAGTTTCGTATTCGTAATAATTTACCAATTATTTCACCTCTTTTCCTTTTTTTCAAATATCCTTAGTTTAGCACTTTTTGACCTTGAATTATAATTTAATTCTTCTTTTGTCGCTTCTATTGGCTTTTTATTTATTATTTTTCCTAAATTTTTACTACCACAAACACAATATGGTAAATCTTTAGGACATGTGCATTTTCCTTCTGCATCTATATAAGCTTTTTTTACAGCTCTGTCTTCTAAAGAATGAAAAGTAATTATGCATAATCTGCCATTATCTTTCAAACAATTTATGCAATCCAAAACTGTATTATATAGTGGTTTTATTTCATTATTTACTTCTATTCTTATTGCTTGAAAAGTTCTTTTTGCTGGATGTCCATCCTTACTAAGCGGTACTGATTTTTGTATAATATCAGCTAATTGTTTAGTAGTTTCTATTGGTTTTATATTTCTTTCAATACATATATTTTTTGCTATTTTTTTTGCGAATCTTTCTTCTCCATATTCGTATATTATTTCTGCAAGTTTTTCTTCTTTATATTGATTTATAACTTCATATGCTGATAATTTTTGTTGTTTATCCATTCTCATATCAAGTTTATTATCACTAATATAACTGAAGCCTCTTTGTTTTTCATCTAATTGATAAGAAGAAACGCCTAAATCTAGTAATATTCCATCAACTTTATTTATGCCAATTTTCTCTAATATAGTTTTTATATCATCATGATTTCCATGTACTAACTTAAAATTTTTATATTCTTTTAAGTTTTGTTTTGCTGCATTTAAAGCTTCTTCATCTCTGTCTATTCCTATTAAAAATCCATTAGTAGACAATTTTTCTAAAATTTTTTTGCTATGTCCAGCTCCACCTATTGTTCCGTCAACATAAATTCCATTAGGATTTATGTTTAAGCCATCTATTGTTTCATTTAATAATACTGGTATATGTTTAAATTCCAATTGACTACTCCTTGCAAAATATAATAGCATAAGCAGTTGGCAATAATGCCAACTGTTGCTTGCTGTATTTTCTTTTGTTAGCTATCTTTTGTATAAATTGGTTTTTTGCTGATTTTTATCCTTGGTATATCTTACCTCTTTAGTAAAATATATAATTCTTCTGTATAGTCCCTCTTAGGACTTTATCATTTGTTTTACCTTTTCTTTTGTTTTATTTATCTTTTGTTAAGTCTTCTTTGGTAAAATTTATATAAACTTTTTCAAGTTATATACCTAACATTCCAAGGCTTGCCATATTTTCAGCAATTTGATCAGCAGATAAGTTTTCTTCGCTATTATATGCTTTCCACTTTTCCTTGTTCCAAATTTCAATTCTAGTACCTACTCCGGTAATTACAGCTTCTTTTTCTAAAGAGGCATATTCTCTTAAATTACTTGCTATTAAAAATCTTCCTTGTTTATCAACTTCACATTCAATTGCTCCTGACAAGAAAAATCTTACAAAGTCTCTAGCATTTTTATTTGTAAGTGGTAAGGTTTTTAATTTTTCTTCAAAGTTGTCCCATTCTTGTTTTGAAAATCCAAACAAACATCCATCTAAACCTTTGGTAATTATGAATTTCTCTCCAATATCTTCCCTTATCTTTGCAGGCATAGTTAATCTGCCTTTAACATCTAGAGAATGTTCGAATTCTCCTATTAACAACTTTTATTCACTTCCTTTTACTTTAGCACCACTTTGTGCCACTTTTCTCCACTTCAATTAGATTGTAATACAACATAAAAAAAAATGCAATAGCTTTTTCAAATTTTTTTAAAATTTTTGAAAAGTTTTGCACTTTTTATTAACATTACTGTCCAATTATAATCTTTTTTCGATCGGCTTTATCAAATATTTCGTCTCTATTTTTTCTTCTGTCTATTACATATGTACTTCCAAATATTGTTTTTGCCAAATGTTTTACTGTTGCTCCTGCCTCTCCAATTTCCAATGTGTTTTTAAATCTAGTGTTTGTTACTTCAACTACTCCTACGCTAATTGTAGTTAAAGGAAATTGTTCCATTATTCCTCTTCTATTTTCTACTTCTATATATCCTCTTTCTACATCATCTTTTGTAAAATATTTTTGTACACATGCATCAAATTCTGCAATTATATTTTGGCAAATTTGTTCATAATCTTCGCCTTCAACTATTGCTACAAAATCGTCCCCACCAATATGGCCAACAAAATTTTGCTCATTTTCTTCATTCTTAATAACATTTTTGGTAATAAGCCTTGCTGTAAATTTTATCATTTCATCGCCATTAGAGAAACCATATGTATCATTATATGCCTTAAAGTTATCTAAGTCTATATAAATCATAGCATATTTTTCTTTATTAGCTAATCTTTTTTTCATTTCTGCTTGAATTTGTACATTTCCTGGCAATCCAGTAAGTGGGCTTACCATTCTATTTCTATTTAACAATTTCATGATATTTATTATAGTATAATACAATATTTGTTCATTTACCTGTGACTGCAGATATACTTCTACATCATTTTTTAGTATATCTATTATATGTTTTTCTTCTATATTAGATGAAATTACAATAATAGGTGTAATTGAGTTGTCCTCATTTGCTTTTATCATTTTAAAAATAGTATGGATATCTACATTCAAATTATCTTCATTAATTACTACTATATCTGGTATATTTCCAAGAGCCTTTTCAAATTGTTCTACATTATATTTTTTTATTTTTACGTTTTTTTCATTTTCCATTACTTTTATTAATGAATTAGCAACATTATTGCTTTCATCTAAAACATATATATATTTCATAGTTTACTCCTTATAATACTGCTGAAAAAGATTGTTCTTCAACGAGTCCACTCATATTTGTTACAGTTATTGTTATTGTATGCGAGCCTGGTGTAAGTTCTTGTTTCGCAGTTATTTCTTTTTTATTTATTGGAGTTTCTCCTGTATCTGTAGTTACTCCATCAACTGTAATTGAAATTTTGTTTATTCCTTCTTCATCTTTCGCATTAATTACAATATTAGTTCCTTCTGTGCTAACTGTAAATGTTGGTTTATTTGCACCTTTAATTTTTTCTGTTCTTGTTGTTTTATTTCCATCTTTATCTACGGCTACAATAGTTAGAGTATTTTCTCCTTTTTTTACTTCTGTACTTGTTTGAATTTGCTTTTTATCCTGTTGGTTTGCCTCTATATCTATTCTAGTTTCTTGTTCATCATTCCATTTATATGTTAAGTATAACATTTCTGTTTCATCATTAGCAGTAATATTCAAACTATTTCCTGTTACAGTAATATCAATTGTTGGTTTTGTTTTATCATTTCTTTCATTTATATATTGTTTTTGATATTCTGATTTATTTCCATAATAATCAGTTACTTTGATATTAAGTATATTATTTCCATTTGGAATTTCTATTACTGTTTCTAATTGTACTGTTCCATTTCCTTGTATAACAGTTTCTTCACCTTGTCCCCATTTATAGGTTAACTCTTTTATTGGTTTTTCTGCACTAACTTTTATTGTTGCCTCTGCCCCTATATTTTCAGTAGTAATTTTTATATTGTCTTTTAATTTTGGTTTTGATGTGATAATGCCATATGTTGAATCTGCAATTAATATAATTCCAAATAATATTAGTAAAACTGAAAATACTTTCAATATAGAGTTTATATTAGCTTTGTTTGAAGGTTCTGTATAAGTTTGTTTATTAGTTTTTTGTTTAGATTTATTCATGTTTGGTTGAACATTTTTATTATTGTCATTATTAAAATTTGACCCCATTGATAATATTTGATTCATAAATACACCTCTTTAGTTTTTGTCAATATATATTATATCTATTTTGCATTATAGCATACGTAATATTTAAAGTAAACGCTTTTTAAAATTTTTTTATAATGTTTTAAAAAAAGAACAAGTTTATTATACTTGTTCTTCATTTATATTAAATAACATATTTTTTAATTAAGAATACTCCTCCTGCTATTATTGCAAGTGTTCCTGCTGTTATTCCTATATA
>CALXKR010000028.1 GCA_944388895.1 uncultured Clostridia bacterium
GGCGATATAGCCAAGTGGTAAGGCACGAGTCTGCAAAACTCTGATCCCCGGTTCGAATCCGGGTGTCGCCTCCAAAAGAACTGTCTATTAAGGCAGTTTTTTTATTTTTCACTTATAAATATTAAAGTGCTTAAGCATTTAAAGACTAGGAAATTATAACCCTAGTCTTTAAATTAACTTATTAACTTTTCTTTAAATTAAAAATTTTAACTAATTTAATATTTTTATTTTTCCAGAATAAATTTTTGAAATTATATTAAAATACTCTATAATTCCTCTTTTGTTTACTTCATTTTTTGTTTTTATTTCTATTTCTTCTATTATTTCATTTCCTATCTTTACTGTTAATGTTCCAATTCTTTTTTCTTTTTCTACTGGAGCTACTAAATTACTTACTGCATTTATTTCTATTTTAGGTTCATTTTCTTCAGTTAACTTCTTAATTTTTATATCTTCTAACTCTAATTCTACATTTGTTGTACCTTTGTCTATATAAATTCTATTTTCATTTATTTGTTTCCATAGTTCAAATTCTTTGTTTATAATTTCTTCTACATTGATTACTCTATATTTTTTAAACGCATATTCTATAAGTTTCATACTATCTTTTGCTCTGTCTTTTCTTGTATCTGCGCCAAGTACAACAACAATCAAATCCATATCTCCTCTTTTTACACTTGTCACCAAACATCTACCTGCATTATTAGTAAATCCAGTTTTTACTCCATAAACACCTTCTACATTTCCTAATAATTCATTGGTATTATTAATTTGTCTAGGCATTTCATTTATATATATAGTTGTACTTTTTGTAGCAACAATTTTTGCTATTGTTTTATTTTTTAATGCATAATCTGTTATTTTAGCCAATTCATATGCTGTTGTATAATGTTCTTCATTATCTAATCCATGTGGCGTTACAAAATGTGTATTTTTTAAGTTAAGCTGTTTTGCTTTTTGATTCATCATATTTGCAAACTCTTCTACACTTCCTGCAGTATGTATTGCAAGTGCCACCGCTGCATCATTCCCTGACCTAAGCATTAAACCATATAGCAAATCATTTACTGTTATTTTGTCATCTTTGTTTATTCCTAGTGTTGACCCTCCTGTCCCTGCCGCTTTAGCAGTTATTGTTACAATATCTTCTAGTTTGCAATTTTCAACTACTATAATGGCAGTCATAATTTTAGTTGTAGAAGCCATTGCAGTTTGCTTGTTTTCATCTTTACCATAAATGCATCTTCCAGAAAGCCTATCATAAATTGCGTATCTTCGAGAATTTATGGTAGGTTTTATATTTGAAGAAGCTGCTGCTTCTATTTCCTTTTTATCATTTTCTTCTATAATTGGCTCGTTCAATAATTCGTTTTCATCATCTGCATAAACAAAAAAATTATTTACCATTACTATTAATAGTACTAATATAATTATTTTTTTAATTTTTTTCATAAAAAATCACCTAAGACATTATATTGTCTTAGGCAAAAGTTTATGCTTTATAAATTAATATTAAAACTATATATTTTATAAGCTTGCTCTTTTTGTTGTTCTAAAGTTAATTCAAAATCAAAGTCAGGTATAATTCTAACATAATTGAAATTAATTTGTGTGTCTTCACGCTTTGAATCGTAAAATTTATCAAAGATATATTCTAACTCTTTTGTTTCTCCAGGTTTAATTATAGATTCTTGAATTGCAAGATTAGTTGCTAGTTGATATTCTCCTTCAATATTTAATGTGACTTCTTTTCCAGCATTATAATCAGCTATAACAATAGTTTTATCTGTTTTATTCTTTACTTCTAAAGTATAGCTAACTCTTGAGTAACTCATATCCTTACATTTTACTTTCACCCTCATGAAATCATCTTCAGCCTCTCTAGAAAGTTTTTCATGTGTAATATAGCCTTGATTTGCTATTTTTTTTACTCCGTCTTCTTCAATTATTGTAATTTTTTCTTGATATTTTTCATATCCACCTGTTGTTCCAGTAGATAAAATATCATTACTTAAAATGGTCACTTCATAAATGTAGACTTTATCTTGGTTAGAATAATTTTGTACATATGAATAATTATTAAATTTTTCAAATACATTGCTTGCATATTTTTTAAACTCATTTATATCATTATTATATAAATATGCTTTGCAGTCATTTGTTAACATGTTAAAAGCATTATCATAATCTTTATTTTTACAATAGTTTAAATATGTGTCTAACGTTTCATTTACACTTTGCTTTTGGCTATTGGGAACCGATCCTCCATAATCTATAACAGGATTATCAGGGTTATATGTTTTATTTGCTTCTAATTTTTTCGGTCTATTTCTTAAGTACATATTAAATAAGAAAATAATTAGCCATACTATAAATATTATAAATACTGTTTTTCCATATTTTTTAAAGATTTTTCTAACCGTCATTGTAAACTTTGAATTAAAGGTCATTTTATTTCTCCTTACTCTACATTAAATGATAGTACAAAATCATTTAAGTCGTTTTCTTGTATAACAATATTTTGTTCTAAAGTTTTATACTCTTTGTTGGTTGGATCTTGTATTTTTACAGATAGTATATATATATTACCTTCTTTATTCATATTAGTATATTCCACCATAATTTCACTAGGATATTTTTCTTTTGCATAATTTTCAAAATCAACTAATGTTTTAAAATATGTATTTTTAAAATTTTGATATAAAAGATTATAAGCATCTTCATATTTTTCGCTATCAATGTATGATAAATATTGTCCTACATAAGTTTTCATTCTTGTAGCTTCTGAATATTCATTTAGCATTTCTTTTCTACTATTTTCTGTTTCTTCTTCAGTTGCAATATTATGTTTAATGATTGTGCTTATTTGATTTGTTAAATTATTTTCTTCCGTGTTCTTATAATTAAAATGATTTATGAAAATAATTAAATTTATTGCCATTAATATTAATATAACTATTATAATTAAAATTTTCTTTATATTTTTATTCACGATATCACTCATTTCTTATAAATTTACTATAACAATATTTTAAAATTTAATTATTTAGATGAAAATTTAAAATTTGGTACTATAGATTCCTCATTAGCCAAATACATGTATACTTCTACCTTGTTATTTTCTTCATATTTTAATATTAATTTAATCTTTGTATATCCGTCAGTTGTTTGTTCATAAATATTTCGATCTATTTCTATACTGATGAATTCATCTTTACTACTTACTAAATTAATTTGTCTTGAAATTTCCACATAGTCATCTGCACTGTATATGCCTATTTGTTGAATTTCATCTCTATGTTCATCAAAATATTGAAGTTTATAATTAATACTTCTCCCTGTTGTCTGTTCTCTAATTTTTTTGACATCTTCTTTTACAAATTTTTCAATTGTCTGTCTAGTATTTTCACTACTCATAGCTCCTCTATAATATCGTTCAATTAAGAAAAAGTTTTCAGGTATAAACATATTTTCTGAAATTTCGATTTTGGCAATATTGCTCTCCATTTCATTATTATTATTTAGCTCTATCTGGTTTTCTATATTATTAGTTTCACTCTTTTCTTTATCCTTTTCTCTTTTAATAATATTAAAATATATTAACTGAATTACTATCAAAATTGAAAGTACAATAATTAGCATTTTGGCTAAAGTCTTCATTTTACAAGTTATCCCTTTCTTTTTATGTTTCTCTATTTTCAATTAACTACATTACTTTTTTTAAAGCTGTTGTCATATACTTTGAAACACCTTGAGCCCATTCGCCCGTTCCTGGACAATATGATTTGCCTATTGATGATATTGTATTATTTCCTCCTGCAAAGTAATTATTTGAATTAGATATTAATTTTCCAAAATCATCAATTGCTACTGCAAAACTAGGGTAAACTCTCCACGTCATTCCATTTGAACTTGTATATGATTGACCATTGTATGATCCAGTTACTGATGTCCAGTTATATGACCAAGATGGTATTGCTGCCCAATTTGTACCACCACTAGATTCTTGTATAGTAACAGCTGCTGCAAAAGCAGCATTAACATTATATTTTTCTTGCATCTCTAAAAAGGCTTCTGCATTATTTACAATATTTTCATATGTACTAAAAGCTTTTTTAAATGTTTCTACATCTGTTATTACATTATTTGAATCTTGTGTAATATCTACTACATAATCATTTTCTAATTTAACATTTAAATCTTCATATGCAGGTTCCATATAATCTTCAATATTATCTACAATTGATTTATCCTTATTATACATAATAATATGCATATTTTCCTCAGTTGTTGTCCCTATTTCGTCTCCTCTTTTTATTTCTTGTCCTGATGATACAGATACGTTAATTCCTTGTATTAAAAATTCCATATCAAGAATACAATTGCCATCTAATTTAATATTTTTATCTTTACTTAATTTTTCTTGTATTGCTTGTAATGTTTCAGTATCAACTGCTTTGAATTTTAGTTTTATTGAGTTTGTTCCTACTTCTTCTACTATTGCATCCGCTGGTGAAATTACTTTTTGATTACTTTCAAATCCACCTTCTAAGTTTGTCTGAGATTTTATAAAAACTCCATATTCATTAACATCTCGTATTGCCCATATTGGTGGTGTATGTTCTGGTAAAATCCATTCTAATACCTGTGTACTTGGTGTTGCAAAATCACTTTCTGAAAAATATCCTAAATTTATTAGTAATTCTTGAAGATTTCTATATATTTTTTCTGCCGCATCACTATGCATCCCTTCTAATATAGAAAATGCTGCCATTGCATTTTCTTTTGATTTTACTACTGTACCATCTGACATTGTTTTTTCTGTATAAAAGTTAACAGGTTCTTTATATACCGTTTTTGCTTCTACTTGATATTCTTGTCCATCAAAAGAAAATTTTGTTATTTTGTTATAACCAGCTTCAGCATTTATATCACACGCTTTTGCATTCTCTATTTTTCTTGCAGTTCCTCTGTTTCCATCATATTTATAATACTCTCCATTTTTGAACAAATTCACTATTGCTGCATTTGGTCCAGAAACTTCTGGTTCGCATAGTTGATAAGTTGCCGTTCCTTTAATTGTTGCATGTAAAGTTATTCCATCTGCAATATCTTTTAAAGGATCATCTTCACTTTGTGGTCTGTAAGTCATTTCTTTTTCTACTGTAGCATTATCAGCAGAATATTGAAAATAAATATCATTATAATACCAATGATTATTTACTGAAGTTATTCTTGGATATGATGTTACTTTTTCTTCTTTGCCGTCATTAACTAAATTTACTAACCCCTCTAATTGTTCAAGCGATAGCCCCTTTAAATCCTCTTCAGTTATTTCATAATCTTTACATTCACAATTTTGAACATTATTAGCTATATGCGCTGCATGTTCTTGTTGTTTTTTTTCTTTTTCCTTTACTACTTTATCTATTGCTAAAATATCTTCTCCTGTTAATCCTTCATATTTTACGTCCCATAAAATTGTTGATTTATGTAAGTCAATATATACTTTTGTATTAAAATCCTGTAGTGAAGCAATATCATACGCTAAGTCAGGCATCATTGTTGATAAATGCAGAGATAATAATAATTCTACTGGTTTTCCATATCTTGATGTCCAATCTGATAGTCCAAAATAGAATTTATCTTTTCCTCCTACAAATATATTCCACCAATTATGAGATGTTTCTATAATTAATTGCTCATTTTCCCTATCCACTTTTACAGATTCCAACAAGTCTTTTCCATTAATGACTAGCATACCCTCTGCATAATCCCTTGTTTCTTCTTCCTTCCATACTGCCTTAAAAGCATCGCTCCACGTCCATTTAGCTAGCGTATAAGTTGCTTCATTAGCAATTAAATATTGCCTTAAGTAATTTTTTCCTTGTATATTTTTTCCTATTTTTATTGGTGTATTTTCATCATTATATTCTTCTACATTTGCGAATCCCATTCCCGAAATATCATATCCCATATTATGAATTCTTTGGGCTAATTCTATTTCATCTTCTTTACTTATTTTACTACTAACTTCATTTGAAACAAAGTAACTTTGAATTAATGAAAAGAAATTCTTAGCAGTATCTTTTAAATTTTCTAAAAATAACCCTGGCATGGTCAAGAAGAAACCAATAAGTCCAATTAACAGAATTACAACTAAAGTAATAAGTATTACTGGCAATAAAACTCCTAATTTAGAAAACCATTTAACAAGTTTTACTGCTCCATCTTTTGCCAATTTTTTTGCAGCTTGTTTTCCTTTTCCTGGGCCTTCTTGTTTTTTTTGTTTTCGTTCTTCTGCGTCTTTTCCTGCACTTTCTACTGCACTATTGTTTTCTTCATTCATATTATTCACCTGCCTTATTATTTTTTATATTTAAGTTACATTATTTCTATTTCTTGCTTGTTTTATTTTATTTGCAAGTTTTTTGCCTGTTTCTTTTGTAGAATTATAAAATCTAATTGGTGCACTTGTTTCTGATATATCTCCATCTTGAATTCTTTTTATTACTTTTTCAATCTTATCTCCAGCATCATCTGATGAATCTCCATTCCTTTCATATACATTATTTAAGTCTCTCATTGCTTCCACATATTCTCTTTCTGCATCAGTCTTAGCTTCTATTTCACCATCTAGTAACATTCTACTATATTCAACTTTGCTCTTAGCATCTAATTCTGAATGTTCTTGTTCAAAATCATTATATGCCTTTGCTATTCTTCTTTGTTTTGATTTTATGTTATGACTATCTACTAGTCCAGATGTTGCTCCTCCTATAGCCATAGCACCAGAAATTGCAGCATTCAAGTTTCCAGTAGATGCTCCTGCAACTGCTCCAACCATAACTCCAGAAGCTTTAATTGATGTTCGTATACCTGCTTTTAGAGCTTTTTTCATTTTTTCTTTCGCCTTTGATTTCTTGTTTCCTTGGTTTCCACCATCTTGGTTTCCGCCACCTTGGTCTCCTCCACCTTGGTTTCCGCCACCTTGGTTTCCGCCACCTTGGTTTCCGCCACCTTGGTTTCCACCACCTTGGTTTCCGCTTCTTTGGTTTCCACTTCTTTGGTTTCCACCACCTTGGTTTCCATCTTGATTTGGATTTGTTTGTTGTTTTGGATTCTTCTTAGATCCTCCACCACCGCCTCCTTTAGAAGAAGCTGACTTACCCGCCTTTCCCATTGCTCCAACAGCAGTAGCAACAACTGCTGCTTGTCCAATAGTTTGTGGTAAACTTGAAGCCTTGAAACCAAATATATTTTTTACAATATCTTCTGCTTGATACATAAATACTACCATTAAGAAAGCTAATACAGTTTCTCCAGCCCCATCAAATGGATTATTTGTTGAAGAACTTACTGTTAACATATTAAATGAAGTTTGTACTAAAGCTAAATAAATTATACAGTGAAAACATTGAATAAGAACATTATAAACAAACTCTTTAAACCATGTGTTTAGTGCTTGTGATTTTCCATCTCCCATTTTATCTATTGAATATGTAATTGTAATTATTGGTGCAATTATAATTAAGAATGCTATTGTAATCATACGCTTAATATAAGTAAGTAAAAATATAAAAGTCATTAAGCTTAATAATAGATATATAAAAGCATAGCCAATTCCATCAAATAACCCAACATTAATATCATATGATTTTAATGCAAATTGATTCATAGTATTAACATATTTTTGAGATGCTTTTTCATCTCTACCTTCACTTATAATATCTACTATTGAATTATTTACTCCAATTATAGCCACCATAATATAATGTAGTAAAAATAATATTGCTAAACTAGTTATCCAGTTAAATAACATTTTTTTATACTTAGCCTTATCTTCTGCTACAGAAGATATTGCCATTCTTATTCCTACATAAACTAGGATAATAGCTAATGCTACTGCTGCTAAATTTCTTATTGCAACATACCAAATAGAAACATTTTCTTTTAAATTAGATAAAGAATTTCCATTATCCGTAGAAAAAAAGTCTATACTTGTAAGTTCAACTTCATTGAATAATATTTTATCTAATGTTAATCCTTCTACAAGATTTTCTCCAGTAATTGCTGCTCCTATAGTCGATAATATTTTTCCTATTGCCTGAGCAATAGATACTGGAATAAGTCTTATTAACCATGCAAAAATTGATCCTATAACATCTAATGGATTTTTTGAGTCTTCTTGATTTGAATAGGCATCATAAGTTTGTACAGATTGTCCTTCTGTGGATTCACTAGTTGCTAGCACTACATTACTAGTAATTTGAGATAATGTGAGCATAAATAAAATTATTATTATTGTTATTACTTTGCCTATATGTTTCCATTTGACAAACATATTTAACCTCCTTTTATTTGCTTTATGTTAGTTTCATTCTATTTATCAACTTTTTAGTATCTATAACAGTTGTTTTTACTTCGCTTTTTGCCTTTTGATTTATTTTTTCTATATTATCTAACTCTATTGCGACTGCTCTATCTTCAGTCCTTGCAAAATTAATATCTATAATTGCATCATGTAATGTTTCTGCAATATTTTTAACTTGATTTACATATTTTGTTTCTGTGTAATCAAAATTTGATACAACTCTTGCTCTAACAGTGTTTATTTCTTCTGTAGTGAAATTATTTGTACTTGCTATCTCATTTATCGCATTATCTATTACACCATTTATATTTTCTGAATTAATTTGTTTTTCTTTATTAACATTCATATAATTAAATATAGAATTAGATATTTCTGTTTCATTTCCATCTACTAAAGTAGATTTTAGTTTACTTGTAAACTCATTTTTCTCTTCATCCGTCATATTTCCTGACATAGCTTCCCATTCTTGCATTGCTTTTTCATAATGTTCATCAACTTGTTTAATAAATTCAACTGTCTTGGTAATTTCTTTCTTCTTTTTGTCATGTTTTTCTTTATCTTCTGCTTGATTATAATAAATTCCAGCAGCACCAAATGTTGCAATTTGAAGAATTTTGTTCTTTGCATAATCTTTTTTCTTTCCATGATATTTCTTTTTGTAGCCGCCGCCTTCCCATTTTGGTCTAGACAATTTTCTATATTTTTTGTAACTCTTAGAAAACATAGCATACCCTGCTGCTGGTGATATAACAAATGCTGGTATTGCAGCCCCCATTCCTAAAATACTTAGTGGAACATCTTTTGCTGTATTTAAGTTTGCTGTAAATCTTTTTTTGTTCAAAGTTTTTCTTGCTTTAAGTGTTTTTCTTGCTGCTTTTCCGATTAAGCCCTTTTTTCTGCCCAATTTTCTAAGCTGTATAACTTCACTATCTTTTCCTTTATGGCTGATTTTATAAAGACTATTTTTAAAATCATCTATCTTATTGGCTGTTTCAATTCTTCTTTGCTGTCTAGAAGAGATTTCATCAAAAGCATCTTCTCCATATGCTGCTCTTATTCCTGTTTCATAAGCATTTCGTGCAGCAATTCCACCAGTTCTTGCTAAATATTTTGTACCTTTCCATCCAGCTTGTAGTCCTTTTTTTGTTATGTAATATGCTGATATAGCTCCTGCAATATCTTCTTTTGAGAATTTTTTGTCTACATCTGCAACATTAGCACTTCTACCAAAATTAAATATATTCATAAATAAGCTATCAGCTTTTAATATAAAGTTTATAAATACTAATGAAATAATAAAGCCCCATACACTTGTAACTGCCATTTCAACTGCTATTCCCATTAATATAGTGTATAATAATGCATGAACTGATTGAAGTAAAACATTAAATGTTAAATCATACATCCAATTTACTATAGATGATCCTTTTTTCCCCTTTGCACTGTCAAAAGCGTACTTTACACATACAAAAGGTGCTATTATTATTAAAATCATTATAGTAAAATACCTTTTTACATATACAAATAAAAATCTAAAAAAATATACTATCAATACAAAATATATAATTGTAGCAGGAATTCCTATATAAATTCTATTATCCATAGCTCTTGTTTGTATAGTATGATAAATTGAAAGTTCACTTGTATTTGTATTTTCAAATAATTTTACTATCCAGTCATTTATATCCATTACCGCAATCATAAAGTAATGAACTATAAATATTAGTACAACACTTATCACCCACGCTCCTATAGCCGTTTTATATTGTCCTGTTTTTTCTGGAATAGTAGATAAAGCCATTCTTATTCCTAAATATATTATAATTATAGCTAACGCTAAAATAGCTAAATTTCTAAAAGATACATACCAAGTTGCTACTGATTTTCTTAATATTCCAACTATAGAATTTTGTTCTATGGGTTCTCCTCCTGGTGTATCAGTAAAAACGTTTACATCTAGTACAGGTATCCTGTTATATATTACATCTTCTATAGTATATCTATTATCTTCTTCAGTTTGAGATTGTTCTTCTCCTTCATTTGCATAGGCTTCTATTGGATTAAGATAATATATATCTTCTTCTACACTTATAATATTTGATGACAAATATTCTATATTTTTTATATTAATATAAGAAACTTCTTGTCCATTTATAGGTTGCTCTGTTGAATATATTAAAGAATTAATTAAAGATTCTGCCAATCCTATATACCCTAATATTGACATTTTTATTATATTAAAAATTGTTCCTACTAAAAAACTAAAGAATTGTGCTACTTCATTAAAAAACCAATCTAAGGTTGTTTTTCCACCATAGCTAACATCACTTGGCATTCCATTAAATTCAAATTCTCGATCATCTAAATCTATAATAGGCCCTTCATCTGGTAAAGTAGCGCCATCTGCAACAAATTCAAAATCTGCACTTTGCGCTGCATTTTCAGATACTCTAGCAATTTGTTTAATTGCTCCGTTATATAAAAATTGATCTAATGTTCTTATTTCTAACCCAGCTCTCCACATGTCAACAACCATATTAGTTCCGTATTCATTTTTTCCAGCATATATCCCTACATGGCTATTAGTAACAAGGATATCTCCGAGGAAAAACTGTAATATCTGATGGTAATGAATTTATTCCTGTAGTGTCTCTCCATACTTCTTCAAAAAAACCTTTAGCAAAATTCTGTTCATTCCACCCATATTGAGTTGGAGATGCAAAAATAGTAAATGATTGATTTCCTATTCCAGTAGCATGGTGTATTGCAAAGCTAACCCATCCAACGCAATCAAATTGATATATTCCACCGTTCTTCAATAGGTGCGCTATATGCTTGAGCTCTTTCTGAATTTGGTGAAGTATTGTCATTGTATGAACACATATATTTTCCATTTTTCACATCATTAGCAAAATTAATTGACCAGTTTGCTATTTGTTGTCCAGTTTCTTGCACCGAGTGTCCAGTAGTTGCATTAGAATTTTCTACTGCAATTACGTTTGTTGTAAACATAAAGAATATAAAATATGTAATAATAATGCTAGATATAATTTTTTTCATGCTTACAACCTCCTCTCGATACTTATTTTATTTCTATATACTTTCCATCATAAAAAATTGTATTATTTTCTATTCTATTAATTTTAAATTCTTCATTTCCTTCTATTATTGTTTTATATCTTTGTTCATCAATGTTAAAACTATAAATTCCTAAGTTTGAAATTGTATAAATAAAATTTTTATCATCTATTTTATAAATGCTATTTACTGCAAAATCTTTTAACTCTATATCTACTTTTTCTTTATTTCTTGAATAAAATGTTATATTTTGATATGTATTATTTGGCATTATACTATATGACACAACATAATCATTTGTATTTAATTCTTCTAAAACGTCTACAGGTTTTCTTTGCATTATATCAGCAATTGCTCGTTCCTTTTCTGTTTCAAATACTAAGTTTTTATCAAAACTTGTGCATATATTTTTTATTACTTTTCCGTTTTTTATTTCTTCCTTTATTTCTCCGTCAAAATTCTTATATAATGTTATTCCATTGTTATCTATTGTATTAAAATCTACTGTTACTCCCTTTAATGTATATCTAAGACTTACTCTATTTGAATTTTTAACGTACATATCGTAATCTGGCCATAAATCAGTAAGCTTAAATAAAAAGTTATTATAGTCTCCTGTCTCATTATATTCCAATAAAATGTCCATAAATTCATTTATATCATATGAATTTTCATTTCTATAAATGGATATTTCTCCATCGCTAAAAAACACATATATTTGTTCACTTTTATATCCTATTACACTAGTATCTTCTCCGTAATAAGTAGGCTCTCCAAGTATTTTTCTAATTTCCTCATTTGTCATTCCTGTTTTTATTCCATAAAAAACTTCGTTTTCATATTTTTTTGTAAAAATAAAATTGTATACTTTTGTATCGATAATTCTTATTTTATATCCTTCATCAAAGTAAATATTATAGTTATCACAAATGCTGTCCATAGTTCCTAAATTTAATTTGGTTGTTTTCCAGTTATTATTTATTATTGTGTTTAGTTCATTAGATTGTATCTGTATATTTGTTATATTATCTTCTTTATAATTTTCTGATTGATATTTTGTTTTTAAAGATTCAAAATATTTAGGATCATTGTTTATTGTATATAGGCTTACTACGTTTTCTTTAAATTGCACTCTAATAATAATCTCTTTACTTTCATCAATTATTCTAAAGTTAGTTCCTATCATTTTTCCAGCTATTTGACTTGTTAAATTTTTATATAAAATTTCATTGGTAGTTCCATCGTCTTCTATAGCTGGTTTGCTAAACTCCATATATATATCTTTTTGGTATCCTTGTTCTTTTGAATTTGTAGTTTTTATATATTTGCAGTCATTATATTCAATAAGCTCTTTCAAATTTGAAAAATCATTTACTGAATTTATTTGCTTATTATTTTTTTCTATTAAATTAAAAATAGTTACCACTATAATTATTATAAAAATAGCAATTCCAATTGAAATATACCATTTTCGTTTTTTTATTTTTTGCATGGTTCCTCCTATTTTTATATTTTAGGTAGTTTAATATCTTTAAGACCTTTTCCTTCTACTTTAAATACTTTTCTAACAATTCTTTCTCCATTACTTAATGCTACAAAAAATAATACTGCTAAAAGGGGCATTTCCGTTGCTATTTCTCCAGCTGAATATAAAAATACTATATATATACTTAAATGTATTGCTTGTATAAATATTTCCATAATTATTTGTTTTGTCCAATTATTAAAAGC
>CALXKR010000029.1 GCA_944388895.1 uncultured Clostridia bacterium
TCTGGTATTCTTGCTATTTCATTTTTTGTGATATTAGATTTTAGAGAAACTACGGGGCGAACCCCGAACATATAGCAGGCCTCTCTGCTATTCGAGTCGAAACTGTAGTCACCCGCACCTACCATAGACATACCGTTTTGACCTGCAACAACTCCCTGACAGAAAGCAACATAATCTTTAGTTGAAATAGCACAAACTCCATGAGAAGCAAGCCAGTAAGCTTTGCCTTTAAAAGGTTCTACATTATCAAATAACATTGATTTTGCTCTTGTATTTGCTATTTGAATCATTCCTTCTTCTTCTCCTATTACATATGCATATGCTGTTGTTTTTCCTTTTACTGTTGTTGTTTGTTTTCCATTTAACCACGTTTCTGGTGTATATTGGTTTTCAAATGGTCCGTATTCTTCTCCATATTGTGTGGCTTTAACCATAGTCGGAAATACATTATATTCTTTTATCCTTTCTTCTGTTTTTATTCCTAGTACTTCATTTATATCTTCTATATTTACACTTCTTGCTTCTTGTGCATATTCGTTTTTATACATTGCACAAGCATTGTTCATTTCTTCAGATCCATATACGTACACTTCTGCTCCATTTAAATACAAATATGGGTCGTCTTTTCCTTCTATATCATTTAGTTTCATTGGACTTCCTGCTATTAGCTTTAGTCCTCCTGTTTCTTCATCTATACCGAGTACCCTCCAATTTAATTGATTTTTTGATACGTCATAAGTTTGATCTACTATAGGGCGAACCCTAGTTGATGTTCTTTCAGTTATAATTCCTGACTTTTCTTCTTTTATAGTATATGTTCCACTTGTTGGATTTTTATAATCTACATAGTCTCCTATATGCAAGTGATTTGGGTTACTACATGTTCCATCTAAGTTTAAACATCCATCTTTTTCTGCCTGTTTAAACATGTCAACTAAGGTCATTTCTCCTGTGCTTCCACCGTTTCCATTTAAATATTCATCTAAGAAATTTGATACCTTATCTATTTCGTCTTGCTCGTTTTTACTTGCTTCTTCCCACTTTTGTGTAGCATTTTGGGCTCTTGTAAATATTCCATTATTTCCTATTGTTAAGTTTATTGCTACTGCTGCTAAAATTAACAATACAATGATTGTTACTACTAATGCTATTAAGGTTATTCCGCTTTACATTCTTTTTAATTTTTCTTAAAGTTACTTTTTTACTTTTTTCGATTAACTCTTGTTTTTTCACTTTTTCCTCCTTGATTTTCTTTTGATATATCTTTACATTCCTATTTTATACTTTTATTATTTTTAAGTCAATGCTTTTTTATATTACATTTTTGTTACATATTTTTCTTCTTTTCATAAAAAATTATTTTAATTTTAATATCTCCTTGGCTCTTTTAATATCGTCATTATTTGCAACTCTAACATCTTTTAATTCATAATTTACGCCCAATTTTTCCCACTTATATTTTCCTAAATCATGATATGGCAAAAATTCAAATTTTTCTACTTTTATGCTAGCTAAAAAGTCTTTTAATTTTACTAAATCTTCTTCCTTATCTGTTATTCCAGGAATTAAAACTTGTCTTATCCAAATTCTTTTATTTTTTTCATTTAAGTGCTTTATAAACTCTAATTCTAATTTATTTGAAAAACCTGTAAGCCATTTGCAAGTTTCGTCATTTATTGATTTTATATCTACTAAAAATACATCTGTTAAATCAATTATTTGCTTTATTTTTTCTGTTATTGGAAACATTCCCGAAGTATCTATGCAAGTAGATATATTTTGTTTTTTTAGTTCTTGAAAAAGAGCTATTAGAAAATCTTGTTGTAAAAGTGGTTCTCCTCCGCTTAAAGTTACCCCTCCATTTGAGGCGACTATGTAATTTTTATATCTCATTATTTTTTCTATAACTTCTTTTACAGTATAATTATTTCCATTGTTTATGTCCCAAGTATCTCTATTTTGGCAATACTTACATTTTAAATTGCATCCTTGCATAAATACTACAAATCTTATTCCTGGGCCATCTACTGCTCCTAAGCTTTCAAAAGAATGTATTCTACCTACTACGTTTTCTTTTTCCATTTTTTCTCCTTGCCACTTTAAATTAATTTTATAGTTCAAATCCCTTGCTACTAGTAAGTTTCATCGTTTTTTTATAGCAAGAAGGACCGTCCCCATTTTGCAGTTAAATTTCGTCGCAATTTGCTAGCAAACCCTTGCAAATTGC
Organism: uncultured Clostridia bacterium; assembly: GCA_944388895.1. Classification (GTDB taxonomy): domain Bacteria; phylum Bacillota; class Clostridia; order TANB77; family CAG-508; genus CAG-793. The sequence continues at coordinate 2,228 of CALXKR010000029.1, forward strand.
GACTTTTTGATTTTTTGCTTGAGGACCGTCCCCTATATTTTTTCTTGAATTGTTCTAGCTATTACTTCTTCTTGTTGTTCACGAGTTAGTTTTACAAAGTTTACTGCATATCCAGATACACGTATTGTTAAGTTTGGATAGTTTTCTGGATGATTCATTGCATCTATTAATAAGCTTCTATCAAATACGTTTACGTTTATATGATGTCCTGTTTGCATGAAGTATCCGTCTAGCATACTTGTTAAGTTGTTTATTCTTTCTTCTTCACTATGTCCTAGTGTTGATGGTGTTATTGCAAATGTGTAAGATATTCCATCTTCTGAGTATTCATAAGGAAGTTTTGCAATTGAGTTCATTGATGCTAAAGCTCCTGATTCGTCTCTACCATGCATTGGGTTTGCTCCTGGTGCAAATGCGACTCCTGCTTTTCTTCCATCTGGTGTACTTCCTGTGTTTTTTCCATATACTACATTTGATGTTATTGTAAGTATTGATAGTGTTGGATCTGCATTTCTATATATTTGATGTTTTTCTAATTTTTTCATGAATGTTTTTACTAAATTAACTGCTATTTCATCTACTCTATCGTCATCGTTTCCGAATTTAGGGAATTCTCCTTCTACTTCGTAATCAGTAGCTAGTCCTTGTTCATTTCTAATAACTTTTACTTTTGCATATTTTATTGCTGAAAGTGAGTCTACTACTACTGAAAATCCTGCAATTCCACAAGCCATTGTTCTTCTTATTTTTCTATCATGTAGTGCCATTTCTAGTGCCTCATAAGAGTATTTGTCATGCATATAGTGAATAGCATTTAGTGCTTTTATATATATTTTTGCTACATATTCCATCATTTGGTCATATTTAAACATTACTTCATCATAATTTAAATATTCTGATGTTATTGGTTCAAATTTTGGTGCGACTTGTTTTCCACTTATTTCGTCTTTACCACCATTTATAGCATATAAAAGTGTTTTTGCAAGGTTTGCTCTTGCTCCAAAGAATTGCATTTGTTTTCCTATTTTCATTGCTGATACACAGCAAGCTATTCCATAATCGTCTCCTAATGTTATTCTCATTAAGTCATCATTTTCGTATTGAACAGATGATGTTGCAATAGATATTTTTGCGCAATATTTTTTAAATCCTTCTGGTAAGTTTTTAGACCATAACACTGTAATATTTGGTTCTGGGGCTGGTCCTAAGTTTTCTAGTGTATGAAGCATTCTGAATGAATTTTTTGTTACTAATGTTCTACCATCTAGTCCCATTCCTCCTATGCTTTCTGTTACCCATACTGGGTCTCCACTAAATAATGCATTGTATTCTGGTGCTCTTAAAAATCTTACCATTCTAAGTTTAAGAACAAATTGATCCATTAATTCTTGTGCAAATTCTTCTGTAATTGTTCCATTTTTTAAGTCTCTTTCCACATATATATCTAAAAATGTTGATACTCTGCCTAAACTCATTGCTGCACCATTTTGATCTTTTATTGCACCTAAATATGCAAAATATGTCCATTGGAAAGCTTCATGTGCATTTGCTGCTGGGCGAGATATATCAAAACCATATTTTTTTGCCATTTCTTTTAAATCTTTAAGAGCCATAATTTGTTCTGATATTTCTTCTCTATCTCTTATAACTTCTTCTGTAAATTCATCTGTGTCTAATATATTAAGTTCATCTTGTTTTTCTGCAATTAAAGCGTCTACACCATATAGAGCAACTCTTCTATAATCTCCTATAATTCTTCCACGTCCATATCCATCTGGTAGTCCAGTTATTAGATGTGAACTTCTAGCTGCCCTTATGTCAGGAGTATATACAGCAAAAACTCCATCATTATGTGTTTTTCTTAGATTGTGATATATATATTCAACTTCTTCATCTACTTTATATCCATAGCTTTCGCAAGATTTTTCTACTATTCTTATACCTCCATTTGGCATAATTGCTCTTTTAAGTGGAGCGTCTGTTTGAAGTCCTACTATTGTTTCTAAGTCTTTATCTACATATCCTGCTTCATATCTATTTATTCCTGAAGGAGTTTTTGTATCTACATCTAGCACTCCATTTTCTCTTTCTTTTTTATATAATTCTTGTATTTTATCCCATAATTTAAGACTTTTTTCTGTAGCTTTAGCTAAAAAGCTTTCATCTTCTTCATAAGGTGTGTAGTTTGCTTGTATAAATCCTCTTACATCTATTTCTTTTGTCCATTCGCCTTGTTTATTAAATTCATTCCATTCTTTAAAATCCATTTTTATTACCTCCCTTTGTACATCTTGTATATATTATCATATACAAATTTAATTATCAATAATTTTATATATTTTATTGTGTTCAAAATTTAATTTTTTATAAAAATAAATTTTCTATTTTTCTTTTATTACTTTTTTTATACCAAATGTTAAGAAATATATTATTCCTGATATTATTACAATCATTGGCCCTGTTGGAATATTTTGATAATATGAAATAATAAGTCCGGTAATTCCTGAAAATAGTGCAATTAGTATTGAAAACAAGTGATATGTTCTCATATTCATAGCTATATTTCTACTAGATGCTGCTGGAAGAATAATAAGTGAATTTATAAGTAATATTCCTACCCATCTTATTGATATCATAACCATTATTGCAATTAAAACAGCAAAAATATTTTCCATTGTTTTTACATTAATTCCTTTACTTTTAGCAAGAGTTGTATTTAAACTTACTGCATTTAACTTATTAAATAGATAATACCAGAATACAAAAGTTAATATAAATGCTAAAAATAAATATCCAATTTCCGCTTCTGATATACTTAATATATCTCCAACTAAGTAACTAGAATATTTATTAAAATTGCCACTTTGAGATAACATAGCTAATCCTAATGCTATCGCTATTGATGAAAATACACTTATAATAGTATCTGCGCCATATGTTGTTTTATTTTTAATAAAATTTAATAATAAAGCAAAAATTACAGCAAATAAAATCATTGAAATATTTATATTAGTCATTCCTAACAACATTCCTATGGCTATTCCTGTTAGTGCAGAATGTCCAAGGGCATCTGAAAAAAATGCCATTTTTTTATTTACTATCATAGTTCCAACTATTGCAAATATAGGTGAAACAAGTAATATTGCTAAAAAAGCATTTTTCATAAAAGTATAACTCATAAAATCAAAAGGTAATATTACTTCTAAAATATCATAAATTACTTCCATTATATTTCTCCAAATCTTTCTATAAATTCTTTACTTTTAAATACTTCTTCTGCTAATCCTTCTTTTACTATAGATTTATCTAGCAAAATAACTCTATCTGCAAATTTTTTAACTAAGTCTAAGTCATGAGATACTAATATTATAGACATATCATAATCTTTTTTTAATTTTGTTAAAATTTCATAAAAATCTTTTGTTCCATTTCTATCAACTCCTGATACCGGTTCATCTAAAATTAATAAATTTGGAACTGGCGTTGTTGCTATTGCTAAAAGAACTCTTTGAAGCTCTCCTCCTGATAAGTTTCCTACCCTTTTGTCTATTAATTTTTCTGCACCAAATAGTCTTAAATTTTCTCTAATTTTTTTATATAAAGATTTATCCTTCATAAGCCAAACTGGTTTATTAGATATATATGATGCAAACATATCATATACTGTTGTAGGCATATTTCTTTCTATATTTAAGTGCTGTGGAACATATCCTATTTTAATTTTCTTCTTTTTATTTTCTTTCATATCTATAAAAGATACTGTTCCTTTATGCTCTATTTCTCCTAAAATAGATTTTAATAAAGTAGATTTTCCAGCTCCATTTCTTCCTATTACCATTAAAAGTTCACCACAGTGAATGTCAAATGTAATATCTTTTATAATATCTTCATTTCCAATTTTTACAGATAAGTTTTCAATTTTAGTACAATGAAGTCCACAACTTTCCATTATTTCACCTCGCTTTTTTGATTAAGGAACGTCCCTAATCAAAAATTTCAAAATTATATTTCATATCATTTATGTATGAATCTAATGAATTATCTCCTGACATTCCATCTTTTAGCTTATATACTTTAGCTCCTGTTTCTTCTGCTATTGCTTTAGCATTTTGCTCATTGTCATTTTCAGCTATAATTATAGAATTTATATTTTCTTCATTCATTTTATCTATAACATTTTTAACAGTTTCAGCTGATAAAGAACTTTGTTCATGATCTGTTTCTATCAATATTTCTTCTATTCCTAAAGTTTTAAATAAATAAGAAAATGATTCATTTAATGAAATTACTTTTTTACCTTTTAAGCTTTCAATTTTATCTTCATAACTATTTTTTAACTCGTTCAATTTTTGAATATATATGTTAGCATTATTTTTGTATGTGTCAGCATTTTTACTATCTATATTACTTAGTTGATTTGCTATTTCTTGTACTTGCAAAATATAGTTATCTATGCTTGTCCAAAAGTGTGCATTTACATCTCCACTTTCTTCTTTTATAACATCAGTTATTCCTTTTGCTGATTCTATTATTTTTACTTGTGGATATGAGTCAATTATTTTCTGTGAAAAAGCTTCCATTCCATATCCGTTTTCTATAAATATATTTGCATTTTCAAATTTTTTCAAGTCCTCTGTTTTTAATGTATAGTCATGTATACATCCTACATAATTTTCTGCCATATTGCTTACTTGTACATCTTCTACACCATTAGTTATATTCATTGTCATAATATACATAGGATAGAAAGATGTTACTATTTTTAGGTTGTCATTCTCTTTTACATTTTCTTTATTTAAATTTCCAATTACTATTATTCCTATAATTACAATTATAACTGCGATTGTAATTATAACATACTTTTTATTCACTTATGGTTTCTCCTATCTTAAATAATAAATAAAGTTAGAACCTAATATAACTTGTTCTAACTTTATTGCTTTATATTAATTAGTCTTGGCTATATGGTAACATAGCAATATGTCTACATCTGTTAACAGTTGTAGTTATATCTCTTTGATGTTTTGCACATGCACCAGTTGTTCTTCTTGGAAGAATTTTTCCTTTTTCATTAACAAATTTTCTTAATTGTTCTGGATTTTTGTAATCTAAAACTAAATTTTTATCACTGCAAAGTGGGCAAGCTTTTTTTCTTACCTTTCTTACTTTGAAGTCATCATCATAATCTTTGTTCATGTTTCTTCTATTTTTATTATTCTTCTTGTCTGCCATCATTATTCCCCCCTTCTTGATTAAAATGGTAGGTCGTCTCCTGAAGATACTTCAAAATCTGATGTGTCTCCACCAGGCATTTGACTATCTCCTCCAAATGTATTATCGAAGCCAGCTGAACCATCTCTTTTGCTATCTGCAAAATATGTTTCTTCTGCAATTACTTCTGTTACATATCTTTTTTGACCTTGTTGGTCTTCCCAAGTTCTTGTTTGAATTCTACCTATAATTCCAACTTGTTGACCTTTTTTAAAGTATTTACTGCAAAACTCTCCTGTTTTGCCCCATGCTACTATGTTAATGAAATCTGCTGTTTGGGCATCTCCTTCTCTAGTAAATCTTCTATTTACAGCTAGTGAAAAAGAAGCTACTAGTGTATTGTTAGTTTGAGTATATCTAACTTCTGGATCTCTTGTTAATCTTCCCATTAATATAACTTTGTTCATATTTTACCTTACCTTTCAGCCCCCACAACATGCGTGGATTATTCCTCAACTTTTACTACGATAAATTTAATAACTTCGTCTGTTATTCTGTAGTTTCTTTCTAATTCTGCAATTAGAGTTGGTTCAGCTTCAAAATAGAAAACAACATAGATTCCTTCTCTGTTCTTTTTTACTTCATAAGCTAATTTCTTTTTGCCTAAAGTATCTACTTTTTCTACTTTACCATTTTTGTTTATCAAATCTGAAAATCTGTCTACAAGACTTTTTAATTTATCTTCGTCTACAGATGGATTGATAATGATAACACTTTCGTATTTGTTCATTATTTTCACCTCCTCATGGATTATAGCCTACCTATATAGTAAGCAAGGACTTTGAAAAGCATAGCAAATACACTCTCTTTTCAAGTAATTTCTATTGTACCATAAATATACATAAAATGCAAGAAAATTCTGCAAAAAATTGAAACTTTAAGGCTAACCTTAAAGCTTCATATTTTTACATATACTCTTTTAATTTTTTACTTCTACTTGGATGTCTTAGCTTTCTTAAAGCTTTTGCTTCAATTTGTCTAATTCTTTCTCTTGTAACATTAAACTCTTTTCCAACTTCTTCAAGAGTTCTTGCTTTACCATCATCTAGTCCAAATCTTAATCTTAAAACCTTTGCTTCTCTTGGTGTTAATGTTCCCATTACATCTTCTAATTGTTCTTTTAGCATTGTGTAAGAAGCTGATTCTTGTGGAGATGGAGAATCTTCATCTTGTATGAAATCTCCTAAATGGCTATCATCTTCTTCACCTATTGGTGTTTCTAATGATACTGGGTCTTGGGCTATTTTTTGTATTTCTACAACTCTTTCTACAGTTACATCCATTTCTTTTGCAATTTCTTCTGGTGTTGGTTCTCTACCATTTAATTGTAGTAAATGTCTTGATGTTCTAATTAATTTATTTATAGTTTCTACCATATGAACAGGTATTCTTATTGTTCTTGCTTGATCTGCAATAGCTCTTGTTATTGCTTGTCTAATCCACCATGTTGCATAAGTACTAAATTTGTATCCTTTTGTGTAATCAAATTTTTCTACGGCTTTTATTAGACCCATGTTTCCTTCTTGAATTAAATCTAAGAAAAGCATCCCTCTTCCTACATATTTTTTTGCAATACTTACAACAAGTCTTAAGTTAGACTCTGCTAATTTTTGTTTAGCAACTTCATCACCTTCAAGTATTTTTTGTGCTAATTCTAACTCTTGGCTATATGTTAATAGTGGTATTTTTCCTATTTCTCTTAAATACATTCTAACTGGATCATCAATGCTAATTCCTTCTAAATTATCTACATTGTTTAATTCTTCTATTGGAATATCTTCAACTTCTTCTAAGTCTTCAGCATCTGGTTCAATATCTTCAATATCATCTTTTAATACATCTATGCCCATATTTTCGAATGCATTAAAAACTTTGTCAATTTGTTCTGGATTTATATCTGCTAATTTTGTAGCTAACTCTTCATAAGTTATTTTTCCTTTTTTCTTGACCTCAGTAATAATTTTTTCTATTTCTGCATTTGTTTTTGTGTTTGCTTTTTCTGCTTTAACTTCTACTTCTTTTTGCTTCTCTTTGTGTGCCATTCTAGCATTATCTATTAAGTTTATTGCATCTTTAACATCTTTTTTTTCTGTTTTATTATTCATACTTACCCCCTACTTAATTTTAGCTAAGTCTATTATAATGGTATTTAATTCTTTGCCTAATTCTATTGCTTCTTCTTTTGATATAGTTTTATCGTTAAGTTTATTTATTATTTCATCTCTTCTTTTAACTAATTCATTTTTCTTATATACATTTTCTATGTCTTCAATACCTTTATTTATATCTGTAAGTTCAAAGTCATATGCTAAAATTCCTGTAATATAATTTACAATTTCTGCATCTTCAAACCAATTTAATATTTTTTCAATACTTTCATTTGTGGATAATTTTTGATATAGAGTTGAAATAATGTTTTTATTTTTTTCTGACTTAATACTTTCTAAAGAAACTACATTTTTAATTCTTTCAAAACTTTCTTTTGGATAATTTATAAGTAAATAAATTAGCATTTGTTCTCTTCTTGCAGAAAACTCGTCTATTTTTTCTTCTTGTTTTGGTCTTATTATATTTGGTCTTGCTTCTAATATTTTTGGATTTGCTCCATTGTTTGAATATAATTTTTTATTTATTTCTGCATAAATAGCCTCTTTTGAAATGCCATATGCTTTTGCAATTTTTTCAACATATACTTCTCTTTCCATACTGTTATCTACTTCTGAAAGAATTTTTGCAAGAGCATTTAAGAATTTAATTTTATCACTTACATTTTCTAAGTTTAATTCTTTTTTTAAGTTTTTAACTTTATATTCAACTACAGAAATTGCATCATCCATACATTTTTTAAATCTATCTGGACCATATTTTATAACAAATTCATCTGGATCTTTAGCTCCACTTATTTGCAAAACCCTAATATCGCAACCCATATTTTTTAAGATTTCCATACCTCTAACTATTGCTGCTTGTCCAGCCCCATCTGAATCATAGCCTAATATTACTTGCTCAGTTGATTTTCTTAAAAGTCTACCTTGTGCATCAGTAAGCGCTGTTCCAAGAGAAGCAACAACATTGGTAATTCCTCTTTGATATAAAGATATAGCATCCATATAGCCTTCTACAATTAGAAGCCTTTTCATTATTCCTGGATTACTTTTTTTGGCAACATTTAGCCCAAATAAATTTCTACCTTTACTATATACAATATTTTCAGGTGAGTTAATGTATTTTGGTTTACTGTCGTCAAGAACTCGTCCACCAAATGCTATTACTCTATTTCTAACATCTTGTATTGGGAACATAACTCTATGTCTGTATCTATCAATGTATCTACCTTCTTTTGTTTTATTTACTAAACCCGAAGCTAAAATTTCTTCATCTTCAAATCCTTCTTTTCTAAGTGCTTTATATAGTTCATCAAATTCTCCTGAATAACCTATTTTAAATGCTTTTAGTGTATTATTATCTAATTTTCTTTTTTTTATGTATTCTTGTCCAGGTTTTGCTGTTGGCTTATATAAATTTTGATGGTAAAATTCTGCCGAAAAATTATTTACATCATAAACCTTAGCTTTAAGTTTAGCAACTTTTTCATCTTCGTAGTTTCCTATAGTAGGAAGATTAACTCCCGCTCTTTCTGCTAACATTTGAACACTTTCTACAAAACTGATATTTTCTATTTTTGTAATAAAGTGAAAAACATTTCCTCCTACTCCACATCCAAAACAGTGAAATATTTGTTTGTCTGGTGAAACAGAAAAAGATGGAGACTTTTCATTGTGAAATGGACATAGTCCAAAATAATTTCTTCCACTTCTTTTTAAAACTACATATTGTGATATTACATCAATTATGTCATTGCGACTTCTAATTTCTTCTAATAATTCATCACTATATCTCACTTTAAACAATCCTTCTTTTTACTCATATTTATATTATTCGACAAATGTAAACTAAATCCTTCTCATAAAGTATCATATTATGTAAATTTTTGTAAATTAACATAATTAATTTTGTAAGCAATAAAAAAAGATACTTGTATGTACCTTTTTTTATAATTTAAGCATTTGCTGCTCCGTCAAAAGGAATAAATTTGCTAACTGCATTTTGTTGTAAATCAATTTTTGCTTCTGTTGGCACTCTATATTCTTTATATGACATATCAATTTTATTGTCAATAAGCTTTTCTATTTCTTCTTTAGAAGAATGTTCTGCTAATACTAATTCGCTAACTAAAATTTGTTTAGCATTAACTAGCATTTTCTTTTCTCCTGTAGATAAGCCACCCTTTTCTTTTTGCTTGAAGCTTAAGTTTCTAACTACATCTGCTACTTCGTATATGTCTCCAGTTTTCATTTTTTCTAAATTGTCTCTGTACCTTTTATTCCAATTATTTGACATTTCTGTTTCATCTTTTTCAAGAATGTTTAGTACATTATTGGCACCTTGCATATCTATAACATTTCTTACACCCATAGCTTCTGCTTTTGCAGTTGGAACCATAACCATAACTTCGCCCGGCATTTTGATTACATAGTATTGGTGTTTTTCACCCAAAATTTCCTTTTCTTCTATTGAATCAATTGTACCAGCTCCATGCATTGGATATACTATATTATCACCTATATTAAACAATTAAAGTCACTCCTTCCCAACTTGTTGTGTTATTTAAGAGTAAACTTCTCCTCTTTTTACCACATAATTATTATAGCACATTTTTAAAAATAAGTAAAGGAAAATTTTTTTATTTTTTTAATATAATTTCATTTTTATTTTTATATATGCTTCCTGCTTTTATAACTCCTCTTACTGATGAAAGTGGATAAATGTTTGTGTTTTTTCCAATGATTGTTCCTGGATTTAGCACACTACCACAACCTACTTCTACATAGTCTCCAAGCATTGC
>CALXKR010000030.1 GCA_944388895.1 uncultured Clostridia bacterium
CACATTGATCTAAATTTGTACATTCTAAATTGTTTTCCATTTTTGCCAATTCTAAGTTGCTCATAAAACAAAGGTCCTGTATTTTCCTTTTTTATAATTCTTACTATCCATACTAGTGCAGTAATAGGAACTAGTAAAATTACTCCTACTAATCCTGCTATTATATCTATCATTCTTTTGGCAAATCTAAAAGCAATATTGGTTTTTACTTGTTTGCATTCAATTAGCGTTATTTTTTCTTCTTCATCTTCATGAAGTAATACTGCCTCATTGTCAGCCATAACTATAATCCCCCCTTAACTATAGTTTTTATTTAATTCCAGTTTTATTTATAATTTCACCACTTATACTTTGAACAGTTTTTGATGGTGTATAATCTGTTTGTCCAAATAATTCTTCATGCAATACTTTTACATTTTCTTCTAAATTAACTGGCACTCCATAATATACTCCACCAATCATTGAGCCTTTGCTTTCTTCTGGCCACCCTTTACTTTCTGAAATATTTACTTTCATTAATGTTGGTGCTAACCCTAAAATATCATTACTGCTTATATTAGTTGATATTTTTGGAAGCATTATATTAGCAACATTAATAAGTTCAGTTACACTTAAAGTTTTTGCTTTATTAAGCATAGCTTCTAATACTTCTCTCATTCTTTCTGTTCTTTTTAAGTCTCCACCTGATGTATAACGTATTCTAGAATAAGCTAAAGCTTGAACACCATCTAAGTTGTATGTTCCAGCAGTTGTTATATGGCTTGAATTATGTCCTGTTACTCTGTTATTTTCATCTATATATCCATTAATATATTTTATTTCTTCATTATCGACGTTAAGTTTTATTCCACCCAATGCATCTACTGCATCTACAACTGCATCAAAATTAACTGTAACATATTCTTGAATATTTAAGTCTAAATTAGCATTTAAAGTACTTACTGCAAGTTCAGCTCCACCATAAGAATATGCATGTGTTACTTTATCTAAATTTCTACCTGTTAGTTTTAAATAAGTATCTCTATATACTGAAACTAATTTAATTTCACTAGTTTTTTTATTAATTGAAGCAATTATTATACAGTCGCTTCTGTTTCCTCTTCCATAATCATCAGCTCTTGAATCTATTCCAAATAAGGCAATATTTCTATAGTTACTAAGTTCATCAGCTACTGCATCATCTATGCTAATTGCACTTGTATCAATTTGTTCTTGATTTATTTTTCCTAATTTACTATAAATATATGTGTATCCTGCTGTTAAAATAGCTGCAATAATTACAACTAAAATAATTAATATTATTAAAAATATTTTTAACCCTGTTCTTTTCTTTTTTGGTCTTTCGCTTTTTTGCGTTTTATATGAATTTTGTGTTTCTTTCATTCTTCTTGAGTTATTATGTGTACTCATTATTTTTACCTCAATTCTATAATTTTTTTACATTCTATCACTATATGACATATTTGTAAATAGTTTACCCAATATATATTTCTTGTTATTTATTATAAAATTTACCATGCTAAAAATTAAAAGAGCATCAAATAATTTTGACGCTCTTTTTAGTTGCAACTTTATTTTTATATATTATATATTATATTTTCTAGATTTTATGAATGCAAATGCTCCTACTGCTATAGTAACTAATGCTATACCAGCAACGATGTATACATCTGTTTCACCTGTTTGTGGTAAATCTTTGTCTGCATCATTAATTTCATTTACCTTTAGTATGTTTTCTTTAGCAATAGCATTATTAACTGCAGGTAAATTAGTATTTGTGTTAGTATTAGCACCGTTAGATGCATTATTTCCTGTTGGTGTTAATTGAATTCCTGAAGCGTTTACATTAATCATTGTTAAAAATAAAACTGCAAAGATCATAACTATTGAAATTGTTACATATTTCATTGAATTTTTCATAGTTTTCTCCCTTTCTTCTTTAGACTTCTAATTTTATTATTTGTTTTTTTCAACAAATTATAGCAAGAAAATTATAACATTTTCAAACTTATAAATATTTTATACTTATTTTTTCTATTAGTCAACATTTTTTTACAATTTTTTAATTAAATTTATTGTATGTTATAATTTTTTAAACATTAAATTTAAATTCTACAATGTCTCCATTTTTCATAACATATTCTTTGCCTTCTAGTCTAACTAGTCCTGCTTCTTTTGCTTTTTGATAAGATCCTTCTCTTATTAAATCATCATATGATACTATTTCTGCTTTTATGAATCCTCTTTCAAAGTCTGTATGTATTTTTCCAGCTGCTCCTGGTGCTTTTGTTCCTTTTTTTATAGTCCAAGCTCTTACTTCTTTTTTGCCAGCTGTTAAAAATGACATTAATCCTAATAAATCATAACTTGCTTTTATAACTTTATCTAGTCCTGATTCGTCTAGCCCCATTGCTTCTAGCATTTCTTGTTTTTCTTCACCTTCTAGGCTAGAAAGTTCTTCTTCAATTTTTACACAAAGTGAAATTACTTCTGCATTTTCATTTTTTGCATATTCCCTTACTTTTTTTACATATTCATTTTCTTTGCCTATATCTGATTCTGACATATTTGCGACATAAAGAATTGGCTTCATTGTAAGTAAAAATGCATCTTTTACTATTTCTTTTTCATCGTCAGTAAGTTCTACTATTCTTGCTGGTTTTCCATCTTCTAATGCTGTTCTAATTTTTTTGAATACATCTTCTTCTACTAAGTATTTTTTATCTCCTTTTGCAAGTTTACTAGCTCTATCTATTCTTTTATTAACTGTTTCCAAGTCAGCTAAAACTAACTCTAAATTTATTGTTTCAATATCTCTTATAGGGTCTACACTTCCATCTACATGAACAATGTTAGAGTCATCAAAGCATCTTACAACTTCCACTATTGAATCTGTTTCTCTTATATGTGATAAGAATTTATTTCCTAATCCTTCACCTTTACTTGCACCTTTTACTAAACCTGCAATATCTACAAATTCAATAATAGCATGTGTTATTTTTTCTGCATCATACATTTTTCCTAAAACATCTAATCTCTCATCTGGAACTGGTACGACACCTACATTTGGTTCTATTGTGCAGAATGGATAATTTGCACATTCTGCTCCAGCATTTGTTATACTATTAAACAATGTACTTTTTCCTACGTTTGGAAGTCCTACTATTCCTATTTTCATTTTGCTCTCCTCCTAAATTACTGTGTAATAGGGACTTTATTTAATTGTGCAATTTACTAAGCACATATTTTTAGTCCCTATTTAATATTTTACTCTTCCTTGCTTGCTTTTGCATATCTCTTTAGTGTTTGATATACCATTGAGTTTATTGTTCCAGGCATATCTTTTGTTCCTGCTGGCACTCCAGTTAAAATTTCAATTCCTTCATCTATTGTTGAAACAGCATAAATATGAAATTTTCCATTTTTAACTGCATTTACTATTTCATCATCTAAATTTAAGTTTTGTATATTTTGACTTGGAATTAGTACACCTTGCTTTCCATTTAAGCCTTTTAATTTACAAATTTCAAAGTAACCTTCTATTTTTTCATTTACACCACCAATTGGTTGTATTTCACCTTTTTGATTTACTGAACCAGTTACTGCTATTCCTTGATTTATTGGTACTCCTGCCAAATTTGATAATAGTGCATAAAGTTCTGTACTAGAAGCACTATCTCCATCTACACCATTATATAATTGTTCAAAACAAATACTTGCTGTAAGTGATAAAGGCATATCTTTTGCAAATTTTTCTCCTAAATATCCATTTAGTATTAATATTCCCTTTGAATGTGATGAACCAGAAAGTTCTACTTCTCTTTCTATGTCTATAATTCCTTTTTTTCCAGTATAAGTATTAACTGTAATTCTTACTGGTTTTCCAAAAGAATAATCACCTATACTCATTACTGTTAGTCCATTTATTTGCCCTACTTTTTCTCCTTCAGTATCAATTAGTAGTGTTCCATCTTCTATCATTTTAGTATATTTTTCATCGTATTTTTTTAATCTGTTTTTTCTTTCTTCTAATGCCTTTTCTATAAATTCTTTTGTTACTACTTTAGATTTGCTAAGTTTTGCCCATGTACCTGCTTCTGCAATTACTTGAGCAAGTTCTCCAAATCTTGTTGAGAATCTATTTTGATTATTAGAAACTCTTGTAGCATATTCAGCAAGTTTTGCTACAGCAAATTTATCTAAATGTGGTAATTCATCATCTTCACAATATCCATGAACAAATCTAGCCAAGTTTTTTAAATTTTCATTATTAAGTTCTGCATCATCTTCGAATTCGACCTTTATTTTAAATAATTTTCTAAAGTCATTATCTACTGAAAGTAATGTTTGGTATATGTTTTCATCACCTATTATAATAACTTTTAAGTCAAGTGGTATTGGTTCTGGTTTTAAAGATACCATTACCATTGATGTTTTTTGATCTATAGAATTGTCTATTCCTAACTCTTTATTTCTTAATACTTTTTTTAGGTAATCATATGCAATTGGATTTGTTAATAAATCATTTGCTTGAAATATAATATATCCTCCATTTGCTTTATGAAGAAGTCCAGGTCTTATCATTGTATAATCTGTTTTTAAAATACCATAGTGATTTTCATATTCTAGTCTTCCAAAAATATTGCTAAAACTATAGTTAGAATCCATAACTACTGGTGCACCTTCTAAAGTACTATTATCTATAAATAAATTTACTCTATAATTGTCCCATGGTTTTGTTTCTATAATTTTAGGTTGTCCTTCAACTTGTTTTGGCTCTTCAGTTGTAAATTTAGAAATATTTTTTAATACATCTTTTCTTACGCCATCTAAAAATTTATTTATTTTTTTATTTCTTTTAAATTTAGATTTTACAAAAGATATATGTCCTTCTACTGAAAGTGAAGCAATGCTTGATTGCCATTCTGATACTTTTTTATCTGATTCTTGTTCTATTTCTTTTATTTTTCCAATAACTTGAATTATTTGTTGTTGTACTATACTAGATTTTTCTTCATATTCTTTTTTTATTTTTTCATCTAGTTTTTCAAATTCTTCTTCTTTTATTACTTTTCCATCCACTACTGGCATCATATATATTCCATTATCTGATGCTTTTACATGAAAACCATATTTGGCAGATTGAGTATTTAAGTCTTCTAATAATTTTGTTCTTTTTTCTTGATATTTTTGTATTATTATATTTTTTTCTTTTTCAAAGTCGTTATTGTTAAATGTACTTTTTATTTCAGTTTTTATGTCTTTTATAAATCTTTCCATAGCATCAACAAATTCTTTTCCTTGTCCTGCTGGAAGGTTTAAAGCTACAGGTTCATTTGGATTTTCAAAATTATATATATAGCACCAGTCCTGTGGCACCTTTTTATTTTTACTTATTTTGTCTAAGTAATTTTTTGTATACATTGTTTTTCCAACACCTGAAGGTCCCTCTAAATAAAGATTATAACCATTTACATCTACATTTAATCCAAATTTTAATGAATCAATTCCTCTTTCTTGACCAATTCCATCATAATTTCTTTCTAATTCTTCTGTTGTAACAAAATTGAATACATCTGGATTACAAGTGTATTTTAATTTTTTATATGAAACCTCATTTGTATTTTTCATTTTTCATTTCCTTTCTTAAGTTATATTTTACACATTTTATTTTAATTATATGTATTGTTTATATATTGTAAGTCATAAGCAAAGCATCTTCACCATTGTAATATTTATTTCTTCTGCCTACTTCTTCAAAGCCGAAATTTTTATACAATTTTATTGCTTTATTATTATTAACATTTACTTCTAAGTTTATTTTTTCAATATCATTTAAATGAGCATATCTTATTATATAACTCATTAAATTTGAAGCAAATCCTTCATTTCTTTTCTCTATATTTGTAACAATGTTCATTATTTCCATTTCTTCAAATATAATTCTAATTCCAACAAAACCATAAATTTGTTCATTTTGTTTTATAACATAATATCTAGAATTTGTATAATCATCTTCTAAAGTTTCGTAATTCCATATATTAGGAAATTTGTCATAATTTAATTTTATTTTTTCTAAATCAATATAACTCATTTCTAATATAGCAATATCATCTGAAAGACCTTCTTTTTGCCTTTGAGCTTGTGGCTTTCTTAAATACATTGGAGATAAGCTTTCCTCTTTATTATATATACCTTTGTTATATTTATTTAAACCTGCAAGAGCAGTTCCTACTGCAAGTGTTGGCAAATTTTCTAAATATTCATGTTTGAAAACGTCTTCACTATTAGCTTTTTGTTTAGCAATTTGTGCTAAATATAAGTTTTCTATTTCTTCTATTTTGGCATCTCCTACAAAATATGTAGGTAATTTCAAATTATCTATATATGTTATCATGTTTGAAATTGGCAATACTTCTGGATTTTTGTATGTTGAAAATTTTCCGTTTTTCATTTTGTATATTGCAAAATAAACATTATTATTTTTAGCATCTATTATAGACACATACTCTCCATCTCCTCTTTGACTAATTCCACAAAAAGCTTGTGCTTCTAGAGAATTTATTCCTATTACTGGAATATTCTTAGCATCTGCAAATGCTTTTACTGTTGCTAAGCCTATTCTAATTCCTGTAAAAGAACCTGGTCCTTTTGTACATGTTATTAAATTTATATCGTCTAATGAAAGTTTTGTTGATTTAAAAATTTCGTCAATCATTGGCATTAGTGTTTCTGAATGTTCTTTTTCATTATTATTATGCTCTTCTTTGATAATTTTATTATCTTCTAATAAAGCTATAGAACAAATACTTGATGATGTATCTATTGAAAGTATTTTCATTTTTTCACCTTCTTTTATTTATTTTTGCTTTTTTTCCATATTAGTTATATAACACAATACGTCAAAAGTCAACATTTTTCTTGCTTTACACAAAAAATTAGATAGAGAAATTTTTCTCTATCTAGCTATATTTTTATTCTCTTGTTGTGATATGTATATTTTCAATATTTGTTTTTAATTCTCTTTGAATAATATTTTGAATTTGTGCAACTTGCTCTGTTTCTAACTTTTCGCCTTTTACTACAACATTAACACTTTGTTCATTTATAAAAACTACTGATTTTTCAAAGTCTTTTGTTTTTAATAAATTTTCTACTATCATGATAGCATTCTTTTTGTCATTTATATTTTTTATTTCATTTTCGGCTATATCTTTTTGATCAGAGGCTATTTTTTCGTTTTCTAAAATTTTTTGATATGTTTCTAACATTTGTGAATACATAGTTTCTCTTTCTAGTTTTGATTTTGTAAAATAATCATCCGTACTTTCTATAGCATTATTATTTGAATCATTTGAGTTTTCTTCTTCTACTTTATTCTCTTCTATATTATTCGTCTCAGTTTGATTTTGAATATTATTTTCAACTTGAGTTTCATTGGTATTTTCATTTACTATTTCATTTATTTCAGCAACATTTGTACTTACAAGTTTTGCATCTCCTAATTGTGCTAATAATACGTTTTCGTTTTCATGATTATTTGTATAATTCATATAACCTGCGGTCATAAGCATTAGTGCTAAAGTAAGAATTACAACTTGATTTTTTTTCATTATTTTATTTATTCCCGTTTTCTTTTGTTTTTCATACGCCCTTTTTATCATTTATTTACACCCCCATTTTAAATACTTGAATTTTATGAGTTGCAAGCCCTGTTGCCGCTTCTACAGCTTGAATAATATTTGTTTTTACCTCAGCATTATCTGCACCTTCTGCAGTAATTATTGCTCCTTCTATTTTTGGGCTAATTATACTTTTTGTAACAGGCTCTTTATTTCCACTACTATCTTCTTTATATATTATTTCTTTTTGACTATCTATTTCTGCTATAGTTCTACTTCCTCCTGAAGAATCAGTTTCTGTTGTATTGCTTTGTTTTGAATTTTCATTATATACAGGAACATATGTGCTTGTTTCTGAATAGGTAAGTAGCACTTTTACTTTTCCCACACCTTTTATATTTGATAAAATGTTTGCTAACTTTTTTTCACTTTCATCTGGTGTAATTTCTGAATTAACTTGAACTACTTCATTTTTTTCTTCTGTTTGTGGAACTTTATCAGTGCTTTGATTTTTCTTTTCGCCATTCCAAATATAATTAATTGCTACAATAGTTACAATTAAAATAATTATAAATACAACTATGTTTTCAGTTTTTTTCTTATTATTTCCTTCCTGTTTAGAAAATATATTCTTAATTTTTTCTCCTAACATACCTATTCCTCCATTATTCTATCTTTATGTTTTTTTCTTTAACATCATAAGTTTCACTTAAGTATTCTTTTAGTTTTGTTTCTTCACTTTTTGGTATTCCTTTTGTTACTTGATCTTTTATTGAATTTTCTTTTGTTCCTATTTGAACTTCATTTATAATAACTTCATTAATTTTTTTGTTTTCATCTGTATTATTTTCTTCTTCATCTTCATCGTTTTCATCATCTTTTGTTTCATAAATTCCTATTATTTTTATTTCTTCTACATCATATTCTTCTGAAGTTTTAAGTTCTACATTTTCACAGTCATAACCTTTATTCTGAAGTTTAGCTACAATATCTTGTTTTAAATTGGTTATATATATATTGTTTATATCTTTTTTAGTATTTGCCTCAATAGTATTTGTTTTACTTTCTAAATTAATATTATATTGTTCTAAATTTAAGTCTATATCTTTTCCTACTACTGGGCTTATTACTGTAAATAAAACATAAATTCCTATAACAACCTTTATATATTTTTTACTTTTTCCTTCTGGTAAAATCATTTGTATTATAGTGCCAATAATCACAGCAAATATAATTTGCTGAGCCCAAGAGCTAATAAAAGAAACCATAAATAATCCTTTCTATCCATACATAAGCCCACTATTTGAAATTTTCATAACTATTGCTACTCCTATTATAAGCATTGTTGTCATTGCAAACATTGATGCTAAAAATATTTTAAATGTTCCTCCCATTTGCTCCATAATACCTACTATTTTTTCATCTGCTATTGGTTCGCACAAAGCTGCACCAAGGTAATATGTAACAGTAAGTACAGCTAGTTGAATGATAGGTCTTATGCAAATTGCTAATATTACAACAATTCCTACAACGCCTACCGCATTTTTTATAATGTTGCTACAACCCATAATTGTGCTTACTGCATCTCCCAAAATTTTTCCTATTATAGGAACTACAGATGATACTGCTGTTTTTGCAGTTTTAACTGCCACACCATCTACACTTGATGTAAGTCCTCCTTCTAATGAAGTAACACTTACAAAAATAGTAAGTACTATTCCTAAAATCCATATCATTCCAGAATTTAAAAATTTTGATAGTTTGCTTACTTGGGCTTGGTCCGATATTTTAGATATTATTCCTAGTGCAGTTGCAACTAATGTTATAGGTATTAAAATATTTGTCATAAAGTTACTTATGAAAGTTATTAATAATAAAAGTATTGGTTCTAGCATTCCTGATGAAACAATGTTTCCTGTTGTTATCATTAGTGTAATTAACAGAGGTATTAAAGAATTAGCAAAGCTTGTTAAATTTTGCACAGCTGTTTTCATTTCTATAATAATGCTTGAAAAATTGGTCATAATTAAAGTAACTATAAGTATATATTCTATGTAATAAGCAATTTTAGAAACATTTTCATTTCCTAAGTTTTCACTAATTGCTTTTAAAATGCTATGAATAATAACAATAATCATTACACTTGATATTGTTTTTAATGCGGTTTCTACATTATCTCCTAATAATGCAAATATTATATTGGCTATTGTAGAATTATCTATTTTTCCACTAACACTGTCTTTAAAAAGTTCTCCCATATCTAAATTTTCAAAAGTGTCTTTAGTGTATTTTTCGGAATCTGATAAAAAAGTAGAAATTCCTAATGAATCAGTTTGAGATTCTAAAACATTTTCTGTTTCTTCTGAACCCTTAACTGTGGGAGAGATTGAATAAGTTATAGTAGCAATTAATAATATAATCCAATATTTTTTCATTTTTTCTCCTTTGTTTATGGTAATACTTTTACAACTGTTTCAATTAAAGCATTTATAATTGGTATTGACATTGATATAATAATAATTTTTCCTCCAATATCTACTTTACTAGCAATAGCACTTTCTCCTGAATCTTTACATACACTTACTGCAAACTCTGTAAGTATTGCAATTCCTGTTATTTTTATAAGTATCATCAAAAATTGGCTATTTATATTGGTTTTGCTAGATATACTTTTTATCATGTCTATTATTCCTGATAGTGTATTCGAAGCTAAAGTTAATATAAGCACTCCTGCTAAAATAGAAGCATATATGGCAAATTCTGGTCTATATTGTTTTAAAATAACAATTATAATAACTGAAACAAAAGCAATTCCTATAATTTTGATTATATCCATACTTACCCCTTTTTTATAAATTGAACATTGTTCTGACAGTAGTAAATAATCCACTAACTTCTTTTATTACCATTGTAAGTACAATTATAAGGCCAGCTAAAGTTGTCATCATTGCTTGGTCTTCTCTTCCAGCTCTTACTAATACTTGATAAAGTACAGCAACTAAAATTCCTATAGCTGCTATTTTAAATAATAAATCAATATCCATAAAGTTTCATTCCCTTCTTATTTTTATTAAAATTGCTTTTAACAATGCTTTTTCTAAAGTTTTATATTAAAACAATTACTATTGCTAGTCCAACAGTTACTCCTAAAGTTTTATAAAGTTTTTCATTTCTATTTTTTTCGTTTTCTGCGTCTTTGATTTGGACATCTATAAATTTATTTGTTAACCTTATTTCACTTACTTGTCCATCTATATCTGTTTTTCCAAGCATTTTAGCAAGTCCTTTTATAATTTCATTATCTTCTTTAGTAAAATTGGTATTTGCATTGTCAACTGCTTTTTCCCAAGAAACTCCGGCTGATTCATTTTGCATTAAGTTAGCTGAACTTTTAAAAATTTCTCCTATATTTTCATTTACTTTACTAGATATTTCTTCAAAAACATCTGGTATTGGTTCATATGTAAATTTAATTTTGTCTTCAAAAAAGTTAAGAGCTTTTCTCATTTCTTTTAAATCTTTTACTCTACTTGAATATTTTTTAGCCATTAGTATTCCAATATAACTTGTCCCAAATAAAATTATTGTTAAAAATATAAATTTAAAAATCATCATGTATAAAATCCTCCTCTTTTGTATATAATAAATATATTCAGAATATTACTATTTAGACCAAAATTCCATCTACACTTTTATACATATTTTTATCTAAATAGTATACTTTCCCCATTTTTCCTCTATTTTCTAAAAATATTATCTTTTTAAACAATTTTTCCTCATATAATTTATTAAGAGATTCATTTCTTCTTAGTTCAGAAATATTTGCTCCATGTGCTGTAAAAATGCCTTTTACCCCGGAACAAATTCCATAATTTATAGCTTCTAGGTCCTCTTCTGTTCCAATTTCATCTGCTACAATTACTTGTGGTGCCATTGTTCTAATTGCAATTTTCATTCCTAAACTTTTTGTTACATTATCCATAACATCTGTTCTTAATCCAATATCATTTTGAGGAATTCCTTTATACATTGAAGCAATTTCTCCTCTTTCATCAATTAATGACACTGTAAAACCACTATTACTAATATTTCTTACTAAATCTCTAAGAACAGTAGTTTTTCCACACCCGAGGTTTTGATACAATTAAGGTATTATTTATTTCATTATTTACTAATACTTCTTTTAAAACGCTATCGCTTGCACCAATAATTTCTCTCGCAACCCTAAAATTCAATGAAGAAACATAATTTACATTAATTATTTTTCCCTCTTTCATTGCAACATTTCCAGTAATTCCAACTCTATGTCCACCTTGCAAAGTAATATATCCATCACAAATTTGACTTTGATATGAATAAATAGAATTATTACATAAGCTTTGCAGAATATTTAATATTTCAGATTGTGTAACAATATGTTCTAGCATGTCCTCTTTTCCATCTGGATATTTTAAAATAACAGGTCTATCCACTCTAATTCTAATTTCTTCTATTGAATTTTCATCAATTCTATAACAAATATCTCTTGACAACACTCTTGTAATTGAACGTAAATCTGACATAAA